>RECK01000096.1 GCA_007694055.1 Wenzhouxiangella sp. | reverse complement strand
CCCAACTGCATGGCGTGATCAAAGCCCAGGTCCGGCGCCCACTTGACGAAACCGGTAAACAGGCGCGGGCCGTTCTTGTCGTTGAGATCCTTGTTGGCACGCCAGCGGTTGCGAATCGGCTGGTTGTTGTCGCCCGGCAATACCGTCACCATCTCGTGGCGACCGTCACCGACAAAATTTGCCACGCCCGGGCTGGTGCCTTCCAGCACCTCGAAGCCGAAGCGGGTGTAGGTCGGCAGCGGGGCCAGCCAGGACAGCTGCACGCCAATCTCGTTCAAGCCTTCATCGCCGAACATTAGTTCCCGCATCCAGGGCTGGTCGACAAAAAACCAGTCATGGATATGCTGCTTGTTGATGTAGCCAACGTCGCTCAAGAACTTGCCGGCCTTGACCTGCAAACCCGCCGGCAGCGAACTGGTGGTGATGTACGCCTCTTCCAGCTCGATGTCCGACGAGGTGATCGAGGCCATGACCATCATGTCGAAGTAGGGGTCGATGGAGCCGGTAAAGGTCAGCTCGGCCTCGCGCAGGTTGAACCCTTCTGCCACGCCGTGGCCGTGACCGCCGCCGTGACCGTGGCCGTGACCATGGCTGTGGCCGAAATCAAAGCCCGGTGGCTCATCCAGGTCGCTGCTGAAATAACCGTAGGTACCATCGAGAATCACCGAGATGGCCGGGTTGAATGCCGTTCCCGCAGTGACGGCAGCATCGCCGCCGAGTTGCAGGGCGCGGGTCCGTGCCGGGGCCGGGTCAAGCGGGTCACGCTGCGGGCCACGCCGTTCGACTACCGCTCTTTCCTCGCGCACTTCAGGCTCGCGCTCGACAACGACCTCGTCGCGCCGGGCGGCCAGCTGTTCTTCAAGGCGGTCGATCTGCGCCTGGCGCTCGCGATCACGCTCTTCCAGCGCTTCAATCTTGCGCATCAGCTGTTCCAGCGTAGGCTGGTCAGCGATCGCGGCCGTGGACATGACCACGGCGGCAATTGCCACAAGCAATGCTTTCTTCATTTTCCAGTTCTCCTCGGACAGGGTTATCCGTTTACGGGGCTTGATGAATCACGGGCACGGCCACACCGATCCTGCCGGATGCCGCGAGCGCAATAATATAACATTACTGTTGCGGTGAGCGTGCGCGACCATGATCGGCGCGGGATTCTTCCCAGCCGGACAGGGTTTGCGGCGGCTCCATCTCCGGCGGCGGCACTTCAAACGGGGTGCGGGCCAGGAAGTCTTCGAGAAACAGTGCCGCTCTTTCAGTCTCACCGGCCAGGCGATAGACGCCGTGGTGGAAGTAGCTGCGGCCGGCGACGACGTAGCCCAGCTGCGCGTCGGTCAGCCGGGCAAGGTAGGGGTCGTTGGCCAGGCCGGGATTGCGCAGCAGGCGCTCGTACAGCAAACCCAGCTGGTCACCGGTCAGCCATCGCGCCCGACCGGCCTGAACCTCGCGCTGGGTGCGCGGTGCCAGGTACTCGATCAGGGCCCGGTTATCGGTATTGATGGCAGCCTCGGCAAACAGACCCGATGCGGTGATGTTGCCGGCATAGAAACGCAAGGCAACCGCTTCGAGCAAGTCCGCCGGCAGGCTCGGGTTGCCGGCCAGCTCGCGACCGTGACGCACCGGCACGGCCGGATCCAGCGGCCTGGCCTCGTTCTGCCCGACCAGGGCAACGATGGACTGGGCCGGGAATAAATCGCCGCGCCACAGCACGACCTGGTCGAACACCTCGTCCATGGTGCGTGCAATGATGGCGAACTCGCGTTCCGACACCTGGTAGGTTGGCAGCCACTGCACGAACAACCCGCCCGGCTTCAGGCGCGTGCTGGCGGTGCGGAAGTGTTCCAGCGTATACAGATTGCCGGTACCGGCCTCCCACGGGGTGAACAGGTCACTGATGATCAGATCATAGCGCTGGCGGGAACGACGCAGACAATTGCGCCCGTCCTCGGCGTGGATAGTCACCCGGGGGTCGTCGAACAAGCCTTCGGTCCAGGGCCTGAAATGCGCCCGGGCCAGGCTGACGACTTCGGGCAGGATTTCGCAGACCTCGACGCGCTCAACCGGGAACAACAGTGCGGCACCGGCGGTTATTCCCGTTCCCATGCCAAGGAAGAACACCTCGCGCGGATCAGGATGAATCAACATCGGAATCAGGGCCTGGTTTCGTTCCGACTCAAGTGCCCCCGTTCCCCCGAGCGTATAGTGGTTGTTGACCCGAATGAGCTGGTGTCGGTCGCGTTCAATCACGGCGACAGTGGCATGGGCGCCCTCGACCATGGCCACCAGCCTTTCGTTGGCGGCAGCGTTCAGCCGCAGCGGCTGCAGGTTTCCGAGCGGCAGAAAAGCCAGCATCCCGGCAATCAATACGCTGATCGCCGCACCGGCCAGGCGCAGTCTGCCAGCGCCGGAGCTTGCCAACAAGGCCGCGGCCACCGTCAGGTAGACCGCCGCCAGTACCAGCAGCGTTCGGGTCGCGCCCAGCAGGGGCAGCAACACAAACCCGCTGACCAGGGCGCCGGCGATGGCACCGGTGGTGTTGACTGCGATCAGTCGGCCGAGCAGTTCGCCCGTCGAAGCACGGCTTTGTTCAAGGCCGCGCAGCAGGTAGGGCAGTATCGTGCCCAGGGCCAGGCCGGGCACCAGCATCACCGCCAGGGCAACCGCGGCAACGCGAAGCAGATACTCGTGGAACGGTCTACCGGCAGCAACGTAGTCCAGGCCACCGGTGAGTGCATGGAAGACAAACGGCGTGAGCGCCACGAGCACGCCGGCACTGATCAGCAGCAGGGTCATGATCCAGCGCGTATCGACCGTCCGCAGTCGGCACAGCCGGTTGGCCAGCACCGCACCCAAAGTCAGGGCCAGCAGGAAAACCACCAGCACCAGCGAGTAGGTATAAATCGAATTCTGCAACACCTGGGCAAACAGGCGCGTCCACAGCACCTCTACGCCCAGGGCCACGAAGCCGGAAACAAAGGCCAGGGTCCAGACCCCGACTGATGCGCTGTCATCCGTCGGTGACGGCTTTTCAATGACGGTCGAAGCCGGGGCGGCGGCAGGCAGCACCTGATTCCTGGCCAGCCACAGCGCGATCAAACCGACCAGCAAGTCCAGGCCGACAGCCATGAGGTAAGCCCCGGAAAAACCCAGCCACAGCGGCAGCATGAAGCCCGCCGCCAGGGCCCCGGCGGCCGCGCCGGCGGTATTGACCGCATAGAGCAGGCTGCCCAGGCGCCCCAGGTCCCGTGGCCGTCTAATCAGCTCATGGCCAAGCACCGGCAAGGTCCCGCCCATCAAGATGGCCGGCGGCAGCAGCACCAAGGCAGCCAGGCCGAGCTTGAGCAGCAGGTCACCGCCGGGCAGACCTTCGACCAGGCCAAACAGAACCGGGTAAATCAGACCGTAGGCGTCAAGCAGGATGAAATGACCCAGCGCGGTCGCGGCCACACCGATCTCCAGCCAGCCAAAGGCCGCCAGGCAACTGCGAAATCGCTTGGCGCGCCGACCCCAGAACCAGCCTCCCAGGGCGATACCGGCAAAGAAGATCGCAATGGCCAGGGCGGCGGCCTGGGCTGTCGACCCAAGCAACAAGCCCAGCTGACGCACCCATAGCACCTGGTACACCAGGGCAGCAAACCCGGAAACAAAAAACAAGGCAGCCAGCAGTGGCAGGCGGGGCAGAGGCATGAGTCATCACGCAAGAAATTCAATGCAATATTGTAACAACCCCTACAACCTGATCTTCTCCCCTTCTCCCTTCTCCCTTCACCCTTCACTCCCCTCAAACTCCCGCATCCGCCTGCGATCCGCCGAGCGCCAGCCCTCCCCGGCCAGCTCACGAGCGCGGATCATGCCGGCGGCGGCAGCAGCAGCATCGCCATTCA
>RECK01000373.1 GCA_007694055.1 Wenzhouxiangella sp. | reverse complement strand
CCGGAGAGACCGACAGCCATGGCACCTCGTCGACCAGGTCGCAGGTCGAGGAAGAACCGAAGATCTGGAAACTCAAATCCGGATTATCGAAACCGCACTCATCACTGGGACGCCAATCAGTGCAGGCACCATCAGCATAGAAGCCACCGGGATTACGCCAGTGAAACCGGCTACCAGTTTGGTCCTCGTTTATCAGCCAAAACCACAACCCATCATCGAAAAAGTCCATCTCTGGCTGAACGCTCAACCAATAGGTGCCGGCGCTCAAGCTTACTGCAGACGGCAAGTTGAGCGTAAGCTGCCCTTCAATGTCTGCAGACGGGGTCAAGCTGAAAAACGAAGCGAGCTCAATGCCCGGCTCTCCGGCGTCATCTTCATAGAGAAAGATGCGGACAGAGTCTGCCGGATTGAAAGTAGAAAACGTTAGGTAGAAGCCATTAGCAACCACACGATCCACCGACCAGACCTCTCCAGGAGGCACGGTAAAGTCATCGGCAGCTTGCACAGCAAACGTAGCGGGTCCGTCAAGATCGTAGGTGGCGTTAGCTCCAAACGTAGTCTGCGAAGCCGTCTGGTCGTAAAGCAGCTCGCTGGCCCTGTTCCCACTGACCCCTAGAGACTCGGAAGCACCGACCACGTTGAACGTCAACTCACCCTTGCCCTGGTTGGTCAAGGCCACTGTTTCCTGATCACTGTCGCCGAAAACCAGACTGGACCCAAACAACGCTGTATCGATCGAACCATCCGGCAGATTCTCCACCGTCAACGCCACCGGCAGCAGAGAAAACGCACCGTCTCTTGCGTTGGAAGTCACGCACAGGCTGCCCAGGTAGGTGTCTTCCGCCAGCCCAGCGCTTTCGAAAGTGACCGTCACTGTTTGAGACTCGCCCGGAGCCACCGTCCCCGAAGTGGGACTTGCGGTAAGCCATTCGATGTTTTCGGCAGCGCATTGCACCGAGCCGGTCAAGTTGAACGCGCGGCCCTCCGGCACCGGGCCCCAGGCGTCCGGAAAGCCACTCAGGCCCCCGGGACCGATTTGCCGACCTGCGCCGGAGGCGCCGTGGAACCAGGCATAGAGGTTGTTCGGGCCCAGCGAATACGTTTGCACCTTCGGATAGGCCACAAGCCAGTAAAAACCGGGCTCCAGAACCAGTTCCGGCGCACCGGCTGCTTCCAGATCCAGGAACATGTCGGCATTCGCGAAACTCACACCGGAGTCATTGGGCGATGCAGTAAACGACCAGATGGCCGAATCAGGATCGGTTTCAGGGTGACCTGCCGGAACACCTTCATCGTTGGCGAAAACCATCCACACCAGCTCGGTTACCCCGGGATTGCCCAGCGTGAATCCTGCGCTGGAGATCGTTTCGATGCGCGAACGGGTCAACAACTGAAAGAAGTCAGTCTGATAAATGCCCGTCTCGACTGCGTTGGCGTAGTTGTTGATCCGGCCGCTTGCTCCAGCCTGCGGGTTATTCCAGAGCACGCCGGGTCCGACGAACTCTTCCACGATATCGCGCGGCCCAAGCTCGACCAGACTCCATTCCAGCGGCAACTCGCCCGAGCTTGCAATCTCCACGCTGGCGGTCGTCGTATCGTCCGTTTCCTGAGTGGAGGACAGACTCGTCGGGGAGACCGACACGACCGCAATCTCGTCGTCGGCGGTCACGGCCACCGGCAGTCGCGCCGGGCTGATCGGATCATCGTCGGCAGGAAGAATATTGATTTCGCCGAACAGCCAGACATCACGGGGCGCGTCAGCCACATCGATGTCGATATCGAGGGTCAACGACTCCCCTGCCGGCAAGATGAATGTCCCAGGTGTGACGGAAATATCCGAACCCAACGTACCGCCATAGGTGACCACATACCGGGCGGATACGTCCAGAACACTGCGGACCGTCCGCTGGTAACTGCAAGTCCCGGCACAGCGAAGGCTCTTGATCGAAGACAGGTTCAGCGTGCTCGGGTCACCTCCTTCGGCCGGATTGGCAGCAACGAAATTGGCAAACGTTTCGTCCATGACAAAACCGATGTTGGCAGCAGCGGCCACGTCGAGTCGACCTGAACCCATATCAAAGGGATCAGCCGGGGTGACGCCATCTTCCTTGCGGTGGTTCGGATTGGCCGACAGAGTCAGGGCCGAGCGCACTTCCGTCGGGGTCAGGCCTTGATCCTGGCCGATCAGCAGCGCGGCTGAACCCGCCATGTGCGGCGACGCCATGGACGTGCCGCCAATGGCTATGAACTGTCCCCGATCATCCGTGGCTGCGGCCAGGATGCTGGTGCCGGGGGCGGTCACGGTAGGCGCGAGCAGGTTGAACTGGCTAGGCCCACGCGAACTGCCCGTAGCCATGATGTCGGCAAACTGGGTTGCGTCCTCAAAACGGCTGACTTCCGGGCTGACCGTCAGCAACGCTGTGCCGCTGGCGAGTTGTGCAATGAAAACAGCGCCGTCACTGTCGGTAATCATCAACGATGGGACCGCGGTGCTCTCCAGGCCACCCATCGAGGTCGGGGGCCCACCCTGACTGTTGAAGACAACGACAAACTCTGCCCCGGCAGCAACGGCGTTGTCGACCTTGGTGGCAAAAGTACAATTTCCACGACTGATCAACGCTGCCTCTCCGTCAAAGGCATTGGGCGGAAATGCGTTGCAGCCTTCGAAGTTGGTTGCTTCGACATCGCCAGCGTAACGAAGCTGTCCGGAGAAGACATTCTGCAGCTCCGGTCCGGTGCCAGGCACGCCGGCGACGTCGGCAAGACCGGCCAGGCTGACCGTTTGGGCAAAGATTCGCCCATGGGTACTGTTCCCGACCGCCGAGTTCCAGGGGCCTGTCTTGGCCACAGTGGAAGCGCCGGGACCATCATTGCCGGCCGAAGCGGCGACGAAGATGCCGGCGGCATTGGCGTCCAGAAACGCCAGGTCGACGATGTTGTTCCAGGGATTGTCGCTGCCCGAAATCGAGTAGTTGAGAACATCCACCCTATCGATGATGGCCTGGTTCACGGCAGCGACCGAAGATGTTTGGGGGCAGGTAGGCTCACAAACCTTGTAATTGACCAGGTTGGCGCGCGGGGCAACCCCGCTGATCGGCACGGTCAGACCCTGGAAGCTGGCCTCCACCGGGTTGCCGCCCGCGGTTGACGCTACATGGGTACCGTGGCTGTCGGTATCTTCAGACCCGGCAGATGTATCGGGATGGAAATTGTAGGAACCAATCAGCTTGTTGTTGCAGATTTCAACACCGTCGGCGCCGGCGCAGACGCCGAGGAACACCCCATCACCCAGAGGGTTGGTGTGCACATGGCCATCAGAGGCCACTTCGGCAAAGGACGGATGGCTGTGATTGAAACCGGAATCGATGATCCCGATGATCACGCCCTCGCCTTTGTTGCCCAGGCCGGTGCTTGTGACGCCGTCCCAGAATTCGGGTGCGCCGATCAGTTGCGGGCCGGCATCGGTATCCAGCGTTTCAATGCGCTCGACCGCGACATCGACGACGAACGGCAACCCACGAATCAAATTCGCCTCTTGCGGCGTGAGCGGCATGGCAACTGCATTCAGAACATTGAGGTACTGAAAGCTCGGCTCAGCACGACGCGACAGGTGGCGCGATATGTCGGACAGGTAATCCTGATGGCGGTTGCGCAGGAAGTTCACATAGTCGGTGGCGGCACGGCTGTTGACATCGATTGGCCGGCCGGTGACTCGCGGGCTGGTGGCCGGCAGGCCTTCAAGATGGCCGTCGTAGCTTGCTAGAGACTGTTCGCCAAAACGAATGAAGTGCATTTGCCTGCCTTGTCGATCAGAAGGCGAGACTCTGGAGCCGTCAACCCGACCATGCTCGTCCGGCGAGAATACAGACTGGTCGACAGCGG
>RECK01000429.1 GCA_007694055.1 Wenzhouxiangella sp. | reverse complement strand
GATAGCAGCCACCACCCTAAACCAGAGCGGCCCTTGCCTTGAGCAAGCCCGGCATTGATCAGTGAAAGCGTTCCCCAACCTGCGGCCCAGCCGCCAGTGCTGCCAACATCCATGAGCTATCGCACTCCCTTGAATCGTTGCATGACCAGTCTGCTCATCATCCCAAAGAGTCCTTCTCAGGTCCAGCCCAGACCTTGGTGGTTGATCGGAATCGTAGAGCTGCTCAAGGGCCGAGGTCAATCATCCAGCATCCCGCCATCATTCAGCTGCCCGAAACAGCCGACCCGCCAACCACCCGGCAGCCGCCCCCGACCCGGCAACGACCAGGCCGAGCACCATGGCAATGACCAGCGCCAGCGGCCAAAGATTGTGCCGCGTCGGATCCATGAATCCCTCGACCAGCACCCGCGCCATCAGAATGGCCGGAAACACCGACGCGGCCACCAGCAAAGCCCTGGCGACGCCGAGGCGATAAGCCAGCACCGCTGCTCCGGAAAAAACCACGACAACACCAAACCCGAAGAAGGAATTCGGCACCGTGACCTGGGAGTAGGGGATTTGCCAGAAAGGGATTCCGGCGAGGAAGAAAGAGCAGAGGAAAACGCTGAAGGTCAGGGTGCTTGGACTCAGGATAGCCTTTCCGTCCATCGTCAGCTCTGTACTGTCAACTCGCTAGCCTTCACGCGTGCGGAGCCTCGGTCGCCCATAGCGAGTTGTCAATAGAAGACGCAACGTTCGGGTTAACCGGCCCGCCACCAAGGTCTCCGGGCTTTGCCGCCGCGGAGCTTTCCGGGGTCCGGTTGAACCCTTTGTTACACATTGTGCCGCTCCTGGTAACGGTATGTCCGCTACATAACCTGCGCATTAAGACCCTTACCGCAATCAATAATTGACGCATAGAGCTCAATTGTGCCCTTAAGGATGTCTGTGTCTGAAAACCGTGGGTGGCTTCGGCCCTTATAGTCAAATCCATCTACGTAGATAGCACAACCTGGGCGGTCGAAGTGAACAGAAAATCTATGCGTCATAAGGCGACGATGTTTAATCGTATTGACAAAATCACTCACATACAGATACCAAGGCTCATTTTGAAGCTGTTGTAGTTGAGTTTTAAAAGGGCCCTCGTCAAGAGCTTTTGTAACCTTGTATATTGAACATTCCCCAATAGGGAATCTGCTCATCAAAAGTAGGCCGTTTACGAGTTGCGAGAGTATATCTAGGCTGGCCCGTACTGCATGAATGGCACCGAGAAGATTAGCCTCGTTTACAATTTTTGCGACGTTGTATCGCTCTTGATTTTGAGCGTCACCTAAAACATATCTAATGTTTTCTTGTGCTGACTCGTCACCTTCATGCACTATCCCCTTCATCGCGTTCTTCGCAGTGTGTAGGTGGTATTCGTAGATCTGATTGTAGCGGCCGAAGGACGCTGCAAACGCTAGCAGATCCTCCTCTCCGCTATCCAGGCCCTGAACGTGAGCCGCCAATTTCGCGAGATCCCATCCTTTCTTCATTTGTATGTCTAACTAGTAATTAGATGGACAAATGGCTGTCCGGTTGATTAGACGAGCGGCTCGTTTAATCCCGGAGTTCGAACGGCCGGGAGCTGGCTTTGTTCCTTCAATCATGGGCTTGCCTTTTTGAAGCTCCGGATTAGACGAGCATTTGTCCATCTAACGCTCAATTGATTGTTCGGCTCCACACTGGAGCCGAAAGCATCGTCAATTTCTGGTATCCGGTGTTCCGCTTCTGCCATTCAGATTAGCCCCATCACCAACGTTTTAGCTGCCACCCTTGGCGACGGGGCGCCACCGCCCGTGCGGATGCCGGCTCCGATATTGCGATAGGTGACAGATCAAAATCAAGTCCAGTGGCGCCGTTCGCCGACGTTTAACATGGACCGACCTTTCCGGCGAGGGGCTCGATGACGTGCCCGATGAAAAGCTGATCCGCACCATCTCCGCCGTCATCCTCGATGCATCCGGCCGGATGCTTCTGGTGCGCAAGCACGGCTCGGCGATCTTCATCCAGCCCGGTGGCAAGCCGGAGGCGGGGGAGTCGGCCCTGGATACGCTCAAACGCGAGCTGGACGAGGAGTTGGGGGTCAGGGTGGTTGAGGACAGTGCGGTCTGCGTGGGGCAGTTCGAGGATGAGGCGGTGCATGAGGTCGGCTGGCGCATCCGCACCGAGACCTGGTTGGTGTCCATCACCGGCACGCCGGCGGCATCAGCCGAGATTGCCGAGCTTCAGTGGGTGGAACCGGCTTCACCCGGTGATCTCAACATCGCTCCACTCAGCCGCCATCACATCCTGCCCGCGGTGGTGGCCCGGGAAACATCCTGATCTGCGGGAGCGTTCAAGACGGTTTTAGTCTGCTGTTGCCGACGATGCGGACAATCGCTGCCACCATGAAGGCCCTGCAGGCAATCAGCATCATCTACCAAACGAAAATCGCGGCGCGCTGGGGCTTATCGAAACAGCAGGAAACTTGACTTACTCAAAGCATTGAGTAAATTTACTCAATATATTGACTGAACCAAAATCCGCGTACCAGAGACCGCAAGCGCCGGGGTTGGCCCGGCGACTGGCCGAGCCGCGCCGCTTCATCCAGATGATTACCGGCGCGCGCCAGGTGGGCAAGACTACCCTGGTGCAGCAGGTGACCGCGGCGATGGGCGAACCGGTGCGTTTCGTCAGCGCGGATGAGCCCGCGCTGCGTGGCCGCGACTGGCTGCTCCAGCAGTGGGAAGCCGCTCGCTTCCGGGTGGTGAGCTGGTCGCCATCGAAGTCAAGAGCACGACTCGGTCCGACGCCCTGTCCGGCATGACGGCGTTTCGCCAGGCTTTCGCCCCCGACCGCTGCCTGCTGGTCGGCGGCGATGGCATCGCCCTTGAAGACTTCCTGGCTCGGCCGATCGGAAGCTGGCTGACCAGGTCCTGATCGCTAGGGCGATTCGATACCAAGCTTGCGGCTGAGTCGGAGCGTTTCGTCGGCATCGATCTGCCCGTGATCCCAGATGATGACGCGCTCCACTTCGCCGGTCGTGGAGTATCGGATCTCCAGGCCGTGCGGCTGGCCGTCGCGAAATTGCTGTTCGGCGAAAACCGCGCCGTTGTCGTGCCAGGCGCGCGCGAAGCCGATCTGTTGGCCTTCGTCGTAGTTGGCAATGCCTTCGAGCGTGCCGTTCGGGTGCCAGGAGATCGCGGCACCGTGCAGCCAGCCGCTCTTCATCATGATGTCGTCGATGAGCGCGCCGTCGGCGGTGAAGGTCTTGATGTTGCGAACGTCCTCCAGCACCGGGTGCGGACACGACAGCACGCGGCTATAGCGCATGGGCAAGTCGGTCAGGTTCGAGAACTCCCCGCAGACGCAGTGATCGGGCAAACCTTCAGGACACGCTGCCAGGCTTGCGGGAAACAAGTCGCCGAAGGCCTCGGCCACTTCAGCGGCCTCGTCGGATTCGAAATCCCCAGCCCACGCCGGCAGCACCAAGCCGAACATCAAACTTGCAGGAAGCCATCGAAGCATCACCAGTCCCTCGATCGTTCGTGGGTTTTCCACAGTAACACGGAGGTTCTCGTCCGGGCAAACACGGCGCTTCTCACCCGATAATGACAAAGTGTTGCGGTTCCGCTGATCGAACCGCCCTGAGGTTGACCCTTTGGTCGAAGCTGGCGAACCGGCCCTGGTGCTGGACTGCCATTGCAAGCAGGAAGCAATCCGTGATCTGGCGTGATCCCAGCACTGCGTCCCAGTTCAGGATCTCCCTGTCAAGCAGGCTGATATCGTCCGGCCAGAATTCGTGCCAGGCAGTCGCGGTGGCCTCGGCCAATCGTTCCGCTATCAGTGCCGGTGTGAGAGGGTTGGGGTAGCTCGGCTGGGACATGATCCGAATCACGCCGTTTTGAGTCAGGGGGCACGAAG
>RECK01000127.1 GCA_007694055.1 Wenzhouxiangella sp. | reverse complement strand
GGCGACAGGGTTGCCGGCAAAGCGTTCCCCCCATGCCAGCAACTGTGCCGCCGGGACGGGCTGCCAGATGACAAGGACGAGGCCGACCACCACAAGTGCCAGCAATAGCAGCACCCCTGGCGATTTGAACAAGGTGGCCATCAGCTTCTCACTTGAAGGAAACACTGATTGATTCGACACGTCTCAGGCCTTGCCATAAACCCGGTCCCTGGATTTGGCCGGTCATTGTAACCCGCATGCAAGCCGACGGACTTGCGGCGTCCACCGTGTTCAAAGCGGCAACGCTCATTACCGATGCTCAGATCGAGCGTGCCGATCGGTGACCAAATCAAGCCAAGCAGGCCGGTCGAGATCGACTGGTCTGCGCCGATGATCGGTCAGCGGCTACCGGCGGGTGAGGCCCAGTCCAGCCCCAACGAACGGGTCAGCAGCTTTTCCAGTTCCACCAGAATGAAGACCAAGATCGCGAAAGCGACGACCATCACCCAGTAGTCACCCGGCAGCGGTGCAGTCCCTAAGATGCGCTGGGCAAGCGGCAGGTAGGTGAATCCGAGTTGCATAATGATCAGCAAACCAGCGGTGATCCACGCCCAGGGATTGGCGAACAAGTACTTCAAGGCCAGGCTGGATTCCTGCCAGCGTCGGCAGTTGAACAGGTAGGAGATCTGGCCACCGACCAGAACGTTGACTGCCATGGTGCGGGCCAGGGCCTCGTTGTCGGTGGCCTGTAGCACCAGACCATAGAGCGAGAAGGCACCCGTGGTCAGCAACAAGCCGACCCAAATGACGCGCACGGCCACAAAACTTGTCACCAGCCCCTGGCTGATGGGGCGTGGCGGGCGGCGCATGACGTTGGCTTCCAGCGGCTCAAAAGCCAGTGCCAGCGCCAGCGTGATCGCCGTGGCCATGTTCACCCAGAGAATCTGTACCGGCGTGATCGGCAATGCCAGCCCGGCCAGAACCGCCAGTATGATCACCAGCGACTGGGCGGTGTTGGTCGGCAGCAGGAACAGGATCGACTTGCGGATATTGTCGTAGACGCCACGCCCCTCCTCGACGCCGGCCTTGATGGTGGCGAAGTTGTCATCGGCGAGCACCATCTCGGCGGCTTGGCGCGACGCCTCGGTTCCCTTGATCCCCATTGCCACCCCGATATCGGCCCGCTTGAGGGCCGGTGCATCGTTCGCGCCGTCACCGGTCATGGCCACGACCTCGCGCCGGACCTGCAGCGCCTTGACCAGCCTCAGTTTGTGTTCCGGCGTGGTACGGGCGAATACATCGATTTCGACCACCTTGTCGGCCAGTTCGTCGTCGTCCATCCGATCGATCTCGCGACCGCTCAGCGCGTTTGTGCCGTCGTCACCAATGCCCAGTTCACGGGCAATGGCCACCGCGGTTGCGGCGTGGTCACCCGTGATCATCTTGATCCGGATACCGGCGTCCTGGCATTCGCGAATGGCGGCCGGCACCTCGTCGCGCGGCGGATCGGCGAATCCCACCAGCCCAAGCAGGCAAAGCTGTTCAAGACGGTCGTCGGGCTTGAGTTTGCCGAAGTCTTCCGGAACCTCCCGTTCGGCAATCGCCAGCACCCGCAACCCCTCGCCGGTGAGTCTTTCCAGTTGCCGTTGCCAGTATTCGTGATCAAGGTCCGTGTGATCATCGTCCGCGCACTGCCGGTCGCACAACTCCAGAATGGCCTCGGGCGCGCCCTTCACACTGATCAGACCGGGCGTGTGGACCGCCATGAACTTGTGATCGGAGGAAAACGGAATCATGCCCACACGCTTGTGTTCGTTCCGGAGCGCTTCGATATCCATATCGCCAGCTACGGCCAGTTCGACCAGGGCCCGCTCGAGCGGATCCCCGCCGTCGCCTTCAGGTTCGAAATCGTTGCAGAGCACGGCAGCGCGCAACAATGCTTCGATGGCCTGTCTCTCGCCGCACTCCTGCTCGGGAAGGAAATCGGTGTCGGACAGGACGATGTGTCGTGCCTTGAGTTCGTTGCGGGTCAGCGTGCCGGTCTTGTCGCTGCAGATGGTGTTGACCGACCCCAGCGTCTCCACCGCGGGCAGGTGGCGGATGATCGCCTTGCGGTCGGCCATCTTGCGCACGCCGACTGCCAGAGTAATGGTGATGATGGCCGGCAACCCTTCAGGAATTGCCGCCACGGCCAGGGCGATACCGGCCAGCAGGCCTTCGGACAGTGGCAGGTCATGGATTATGGCGCCCAAAGCGACCACCAGTGCGGTTAAAGCCAGGATGATGACCGTCAGCCAACGACCGAACACGTTGATGCGCTGCAGCAGAGGCGTGGTGAGTTGCTCGACATGCTTCAACATGTCGCTGATGCGACCCAGTTCGGTCTTCTCACCGGTGACGGTAACCACGCCGGTGGCCTGCCCGTTGGTGGTCATCGAACCGGAATAGATTATCGCGCGGCGGTCGGCGAGGTCAGTGTCTTCCTCGTCGGCCTCGGCGTGCTTGCCGACCGGCACCGATTCCCCGGTCAGTGCGGCCTGATCGACGCGAAGGCCGTGAGTTTCCAGCAGGCGAATGTCGGCCGGCACGCGGTCACCGGCCCGAACCTCCACGACATCACCGGGCACGAGTTCTTCTGCCGGGATGCTTCGCCATTGCCCGTCGCGGCGCACACGCGCCTTGAGCGCCAGCATCTGGCTGATCGCCTCCATGGCCTTCTCGGCCTTGCCTTCCTGGATGAAGCCGATGGCAGCATTGACCAGCACCACCGCCAGAATCACCGCGGCGTCGACCCAGTGATCGAGCAGCGATGCCGCCACGCCGGCAGCTATCAGGACATAGATGAGGACATTATGAAACTGGGCAAGGAAGCGTAGCCAAGCCGGCCGTCGCGGGGCCCGGGGCAGGGCGTTGGCGCCGTACTCTTCGAGTCGCGCCGATGCCTTGTCTCCCGACAGCCCATGCTCTGAACTGCCAAGTTTGCCGATTACTTCGTCGGCACCCAAGGCGTGCCAGTTCACGCATCTATCATTCATCCGCCGAGCGTTCCCAAGAGTTGAGTAGTCAGGGCATGTTAGCGGATTCTGGTGGAACCCGTCATCTCCTCAACCCCCGTCACCACACCGCCTGAAACTCAATTTCCAATCAGTGGCGCGCGATTGTCAACTTCTGGGTTGGCTGTATGTTCATCGTGAGCGGTCTGATCGAACAGGTCGCGCGCCGACGACATCATCAGACCGTCCACGTGCTGCCCGTACGGTTGAATGCCGTACTCCTCACGCCACCCCTGGAGCTTTCGCGGCGGGTGCGAACCAGCGAGTCGCGTTCATCTTGCAGAAAATCGGGCCTCTGCAGCGATGTGCTCATGAGCTACAATGAAAGCCTGTCGCTTGCGGCTTCGTCTTGAGACACGGTGGATCGCGATGCTGCGCACATGCAGCTTCATGCTTGGGAGGAGCACGATCATGACTGAAGCTACGTTCGCCGACGCGCCATTGACTATGCGGCAGTTTGCGGACGGTGATCAAGCCACCTCCGACCGCATCCTTCGCTCGCTGCCGGATTGGTTTGGCATCGAGGATGCCATCGTCGAGTATGTCAAGCAGTCGGCTGAGTACCCGACGTGGTTCGCCTGCACACGCGGTCAACCGATCGGCATCATCACGTTGCGTCAGCACTTTTCTCAGGCGGCTGAAATTCACCTCATGGCCGTCTTGAGCCAGTATCATCGGCGCGGCGTCGGCCGAACGATGGTCGAGTTTGCCGAGATCTACTTGCTCGAGCGCGGCGTCAGCTTTCTTCAGGTCAAGACTCAAGGGCCCTCTCGCCCAGACCCCAACTACGCATTGACACAGAAGTTTTACGAGGCGATGGGCTTTGTGTCGTTGGAGGAGTTCCCCGACCTCTGGCCTGGCAACCCGGCACTCCAATTGGTCAAGAGGCTGAG
>RECK01000427.1 GCA_007694055.1 Wenzhouxiangella sp. | reverse complement strand
CGGGTCAGTAACTGTCCTGGTGGACCCCGCGCATGGCCCGGCCGGATGGGTCGGCCATGCTGGCAAAGCCCTCGTCCCAGGCCAGGGCTTCCGGGGTGGAGCAGGCAATGGAGGGTCCGCCGGGCACGGTGGCCGCAGCAGCCGGTGACGGGAAGTGGCGTTCAAAGATGCGCCGGTACAGGTACTGTTCCTTGGTGATGGGCGGGTTGTATGGAAAGCGCTGTTCGGCCTCCAGCAACTCGCGGTCGCTGACCTGGGCTTCGGCGTGTTCCTTGAGGGCGTCGATCCAGCCGTAGCCGACCCCGTCGGAGAACTGTTCCTTCTGTCGCCACAGGATCTCGTCGGGCAGCAGGCCTTCGCCAGCTTCGCGCAGGATGGCCTTTTCCGGCCGTCCGGCGCCGGCCATCTTGGCGGCCGGGTCCATGCGCATGGCCACGTCCAGGAATTCCAGGTCAAGAAAGGGCACCCGCGCCTCCACACCCCAGGCGGCCATGGACTTGTTTGCACGCAGGCAGTCATACAGGTGCAGCTTGTCGATCTTGCGTACCGTTTCCTCGTGAAATGCCTGCGGATTCGGGGCCTTGTGGAAGTACAGGTAGCCGCCGAAAATCTCGTCGGCACCCTCGCCGGACATGACCATCTTGATGCCCATGGCCTTGATTCGCCGGGCCAGCAGGAACATCGGCGTCGAGGCGCGGATGGTGGTGACATCGAAAGTTTCGATATGGCGGATCACGTCCTCCAGGGCGTCGATTCCTTCCTGGATGCTGTAGCAGAATTCGTGGTGCTGGGTACCGATGGCGCGTGCAGCAATCCGGGCCGCGGCCAGGTCAGGCGACCCTTCCAGGCCGATGGCGAAAGAATGCAGGCGCGGCCACCAGGCCGCCTCGGTATCGTCGGATTCAATGCGCCGGTCTGAATAACGCTGGGCGATGGCGGCCACCAGCGACGAGTCCAGGCCGCCGGACAACAGCACACCGTAGGGCACATCGCACATCATCTGGCGGTGCACGGCCGCTTCCAGTGCCTGGCGCAGGTGTTTCGGCTCACCGGGTTCGGTGGCCCGGGAGAAGTCGCGCCAGTCCGGCTCGTACCAGCGCTCGAGTTCGCCGCTGGCGGAGTCGAGCAGGTGGCCGGGCGGAAAGGCCTGGACCTGGCGGCAGCGCGGCTCGATGGCCTTCATCTCCGAGGATACCCACAGGATACCGTCGTCGTCGCGGCCGTAGTACAGCGGCATCACCCCGATCGGATCCCGAGCGACCAGGTAGCGCTGCTCGGCTTCGTCCCACAGCACGAAAGCGTAAATGCCGTTGAGCCGGTTGAGGAACTGCTTGCCGTGACGCCGGTACAGCGCCAGGATGACCTCGCAGTCAGAGCTGGTCTGGAAATCGTAATCGCTGCACTCCCGGCGCAGCTCGCGATGGTTGTAGATTTCGCCGTTGACGCCGAGCACATGGTGCCCGTCGGCGCTGATCAGGGGCTGGGCGCCGGAGTCGATACCGACGATGGCCAGGCGCTCATGGGCGATGATGGCCTGGTCGTGGACATAAATGCCGCTCCAGTCCGGACCGCGGTGGCGCTGACGACGTGAGGCCTCAAGAGCCAATCCCCGCAGGCCGCGCTGACCTGCGGGGATATCGAACAAACCGAGAATGGAGCACATGGATCAGATCATTGGCGGAAGATACTGGTGCTGATGATATCGATTCCGTGCTCGCGCAGGTGAACCGACATCCGACTTTCTTCCTGGTTTTCACCCATCGTGCCGAAAAAATCGATATTGAGGCCGGATTCGCCATCGGCAGACGCCTCGGCCATCTCCTTCATCATGGCCAGGTAGGCCGGTACGTTGATGCTGTAGGCCAGAATGGCATCATCCGCATCGCCCGGTGCAAGCCGGGATTGCAAATGTTCGTTCTGACCCGCGCCAAAAGCCAGTCCCAGACCCTGTTGTCCGAGCGCGATCCAGGCCGGGATGTCACCCAGCTGATCGGTCATTTCGGCCGGCAGCGGCTTGGGTTCGCCACCCGGTTCCAGCTCCAGGCCGGCCAGTTCAGGCGAGAACATCTGGGCCATGCCCAGCAGCATCTGCGGGTTGCGCATGAACAGGGCCACGGTGCCCGAAGCTTCTTCGACGCCGGTGCCCAGGCCGCTCATGCGCAGCCGCTCCAGGTCTACACGCAGTCCGTGCATGCTGGTGATGAACGGCGGAATGGGCCGGTTCAGGGCCAGCTGCCAGTCAGCAGCGTTTTCACCAATGGCCTCGAACACGGCGCACTGGGGCGGTTCGCTTACCCAGCTTGCGGTGAGCTCACGGCCAAAATCACGCGCGGCGATCAGGTTCAGCGCCAGGCCGGCCGACAACATGCGCGGACTGGACACATCCAGTCCAACCGGCGTATCGGCAATGGGTACCAGGCGTGCGCCCAGGTCGGCATGGGTTTCCAGGCGCATCAGCAAGGTCATTTCCCGGGTATCCAGGCGCGGAATACCGGCAATGAATCGAGATACCTGGTTGAACAGCGCTGCCATTTCACGATCACAGGCCGCATCCGCGGCTGCCTCATGCAGATTCAAGGCGTCGCGAACGGGGGCGGTTTGCTCATCATCGGCGTCGAGGATCTGGCCGAACAGGCGGGCGAAGTCAAAGTAGCCACTGCCAAAGGGGGTGAAACCGTTGGCCTGGTTGAAAGCCTGCAGGTCCCGGGCCGGGAATGCATCGGCGGGCTGGTCGAGGTTGACAATGCGGCGCAGCAGGCGGTCATCGTCGGGAATCAGCCCGACGGTCAGCACCTCGCCATCATGATGAACGGCGACGCCAAACTGGCCCAGATCGCTCCAGATCAGGCGCTGGTCATCGATGGTGCGCTCCGGCCACTCGGTCCCGGCTTCCTCAGCCAGCCTGGCCATCCAGCTGTCGAAGGCATCGGCATCGACCAGCGACGAGTGGGCAACCGGGTAAACGGACACTGCATGCATGGCCCAGAGCCCGCTGTAGTCGATACCCCGGGCCCTGGCATCATCGGCCGAGCGCAGGGTCATCAGGTCGCGCATGAGTGCGGCCAGCAGCGGAGAGCGTTCGGCCAGATCCTCGATGAACATCGTGTAGCTTTCGTCCTGATCGACCTGGGCGGATTCCAGGCTGGCCCAGACCATCGCGGAAACATCATCCGGCATCGGCTGCAGATTGGCGTAGACAAAAGCCGAATCGGCATCAATGCGCTCGAACAGGGCGGAGGCTGCCGCAATGGCACTCTCGGGTGCTGCCGGGGTAGTCGTTACCTCCGGCTGGGCTTCGTCATCCCGGCCACAGCCGTAAAGCAGCGGCAGGGCAAGAAAAACAATCAGAAACTTGCGGAGCATATCGATTTCTCCTGGTCCAGGTTAGGGTCCTTAGTGTTATACAACAGTAACACACTTGTCAATGGGTAATTTGGCCTCAAGGATCAAGGTTCAAGGCCCAAGGATTCTGGTTCGGGTTTCGTCTTTCCTGAAACCTGAAACCTGAAACCTTTCTTTTCCCTATCCCAACGACTTGATCCCCGCGATGAGAGATTGGGCGACCTTCTGGGCGTCGCCGTAGAGCATACGGGTGTTGTCCTCGAAAAACAGCAGGTTTTCGATGCCCGAGAACCCGGTGCCCTTGCCGCGCTTGACCACGATGCAGTTGCGCGCGCGATCCACGTCGAGGATGGGCATGCCGTAGATCGGGCTGGAGGTATCCTTGCGTGCGGCCGGATTGACCACGTCGTTGGCGCCGAGCACCAGGGCGACGTCCGTGGTCGGGAACTGGGCATTGATGTCCTCGAGATCGTAGATCAGGTCGTAGGGCACGCCGGCTTCCGCCAGCAGCACGTTCATGTGGCCTGGCATGCGACCGGCCACGGGATGGATGGCAAAGGTCACCTTGACCCCGCGCGAGGTCAACAGCTCGGTCA
>RECK01000424.1 GCA_007694055.1 Wenzhouxiangella sp. | reverse complement strand
CAGGCGTATGGGCATGAACCCAAACCTGCCAGCGGCCACTCGGCACCTGGCCTCTCCCCCTCTTCCCTCTTCCCAATTCGGTGTTCAACGTCTGCCCCGTGCCCGGATTCAATCGCTGCGCTACCATAGGAAGCTGACTGATTGACCAAAGATACAGCCATGAGTATTCAGATCTGCAGCCACTTCGACGGTGGCAATATCGAGGTGGTTCGCGCCGAGCGGGCCGAAGACATCGCTCTGAAAATCCGCCACGACGCCGGTGATGAGCACCTGCAGTGGTTTTACTTCCAGCTTTGCGACGCCCGCGATACCGATTGCGTGATGGCGATCGAAAATGCCGGTGAGGTGTCCTATCCCGACGGCTTCGAGGGCTACCAGGCCGTGGCGTCAGTCGACCAGATCCACTGGTTCCGTGTGCCGACCGAATTCGACGGCAAGCGCCTGGTGATCCGCCACCGTCCCGAAGCCGATGTCATTTACTACGCCTACTTTGCCCCGTATCCGCTGGCCCGTCACCAGGCCCTGGTCGCCGATGCCCTGGTCTCGCCCCTGGTGCGTGCAGAAACCCTGTGCCTGACCCCCGACGGTCATGCCCACACGCTGCTGGTGATTGGTGAGGAAGTGCCCGGTCGCAAGAAACTGTGGATCACGGCACGTCAGCATCCCGGCGAAACCATGGCCGAGTGGTGGGTGGAAGGTTTTCTCGAGCGCTTGCTGGACGAAGAAGACCCGGTATCGCGCCAGCTGCTGGAGCAGGCCGTGGTGTACCTGGTGCCCAACATGTGTATCGACGGTGGTGTAAGGGGTCACCTGCGCTGCAATGCGCGCGGCCGCAATCTCAACCGCGAATGGATCAAGCCCTGCCCGGACAATTCGCCGGAGGTGTACTACGTGGTCGAGAAGATGAAGCAGACCGGCGTGGACTTTTCCCTGGACGTACACGGAGATGAGGGCTTGCCCTACAACTTCATCGCCGGCGCCGAGGGTATTGCCAGCTGGAGTGCCGACAAGCAGGCCCAGCTCGACGGTTTCAAGACCCTGCTGGCCGAAATCAGCCCGGATTTCCAGACCCAGCATGGCTACGAGGTCGATGCCCCCGGCAGTGCCGATCTGAAAAAATGCACCGATTTCGTTGCTGAAACCTTCGACTGCCTGGCCATGACCCTGGAGATGCCGTTCAAGGACTCAGCGATCACGCCGCTGCCCGAAACCGGCTGGAGCCCCGGCCGCAGCCAACTCCTCGGCCGCGCCTGCCTCGACGCCATCTACCGTTTCCTGCCCCGCCTGTAAACCGCCGGATTGCACCTTCGTTTGAGGCTCTGAAAAAACCTTTGGAACCACCGAAGACACCGAAATCACCGAATAGGATCTTTTCAAGTTTCGGTGCTTTCGGTGGTTCCCTGGTTTTTGATGTTCCTGGTTCCAGGCTTCGCATCAAACCCGGCTGGCCGTCTCGACGCTGGCAACTACGGCTGAGTGGCATAGGTAATCTGGTAACCTTAATTGATTGCCGGGTTAACTGCACCTGCCCGGGTTTCGGCAGCAGCGGCCATTGGGTATGTGTTTGCAAATTCAGCAGCTGGGGTTTCCAAGGCAAAGCTGATATAGTCTGGGGAACCGATACGGGCCAATTCGGCTAATCGGCGGTACGGTGGGGCAATGGCGTTGCCGGCTAGACGGTAAATGTGAACGGGGTGGTCTCCATTCCCCACGGTACGCGCAATCAGTGCGCGTCATGTGCCGGTCTGAAAGGGCCTGTTCGCTAAATCAGGAGTCAGCCGCCATGGAAATCATGCCCAGTGTTGCCAAAGGATTTCCACGAGTCCTAGCCTTCGGTCTAGCGGCCATGCTGCTTGGGCTGGCAATTTGCGTGCCCCCGGCCAACGCGGCGCCGGGCGTCGTTGAGTCGGGCCACAGCGCCATGTGGTTTGATCCGACGCGCAGCGGGGAGGGTTGGGTGCTGGAGGTTTTGTCAGACAACCACGCTTTGTTGTACTGGTTCACCTACGATGAGCATGGCAAGCAGCGCTGGGTTCAGGGTGTGGGCAACATCGTTGCTACAGACGACGGCGATGTCATCGAATTCGGTGAGATTTACATTACCCGTGGTCCGAAGTTCGGGCCGGAATACGATGCGGACGATCTGCAAATTGAGGTGGTTGGCGAGGCCAGCATGTCGTTCCAGGATTGTGAGTGGGGCGAGTTTTCCTACTCGGCTTTCGGCCAAGCTCAAACCCTGGCCATTCGACGGCTTTCGCAGACCATGGCCGCAGGCTGTGCTCCCCTGCATGGTGTGACTGGCCAGCCGGTTCGCGACTATGCTGGGCAGAGCGGTTCGTGGTTCGACCCTGTCTTCGATGGCCAGGGCTTCTCCCTGCACTGGCTTTCCAGGGACGATGCGCTGGTGACCTGGTATGGTTATGACGAGCACGGCGATCAATACTGGCTCGTTGGCGTGGGCCGCTTTGAGGATGACAGGATCGTATTCCCCGTCGTTCACAGCGCGCAGGGCGCCCGTTTCGGTGAAGATTTCGATCCTGACGATGTGGAGCTTATCGATTGGGGTTCGATAGAAATGAGCCTGGGTTGCGAGCTCGGAACGGCCAGTTTCGACTCCCATCTGGAGGCCTTCGGCAGCGGCACCTTTGAACTGAACCGCCTGACTTTGCTCAAGCGCCCCGCCTGTCCGTGGGTGGCTCCGAAGCTGACCGATCTTTACGACGTGAGCTGGACAGAGATTCCAAGCCCGGATAATGAGGTGCTATTCGCTAGCAGTATTGCTGATGACGGCACGATCCTGGCCAGACGACGCAGTGACACCCTGTCGGGTCTACCTTATTACACAGCCTTTTGGCATCCCCAGCGGAGTCAATGGCAGATTGACCTCGACAACCAAGAAGTCGGACATTTTATTTCTGCGCAAGCAGACAAGGTGCTTGGTTCTGCGCCGGTTCCTTGGGGGATTCGGTCCAGATGGGTTCCGTCGCTTTGGACAGAAAATCAGAGTTGGCAAAAACTGGACGGCGTCACGTTTCATAACTCTTACCCTCTCGGCGTCTCCAAAGACTTTAGCAAGATCGTCGGGAACGGCGACCAATTCGCCAGTGATAACTTTCGGACCACCTGGATCTGGGACGAAACCAATGGTCAGCGTCCCTTGCCTTCCAGTGAGGAAGTACGTGGTGGAACGCCTGTCGCCGTATCCAACGATGGAAGCATCGTTGCCGGAGATGCTTGGGAGGTTTCCACGGGTCATGACAATGGACTCGGTGTCATTTGGAAAGTCGGTGCTGAGCCGGAGATTCTGACCGATCAAGCCGGAGAGCGTTTGGGGCGTGCCAACGCCTGTAATCACGATTGCAGCGTGATAGTTGGGAGCGGTCTAGGTGGATTTGCTCCCTGGCATGAACGGTTTTCCGAGGCCTGGTACTGGATGCCAACCGGTGAATTTGCCTTTCTCGGTCGGCTCGACTACGAATTCAACACTTCCCGGTATCGACCTGCAGCGACCACGGACGATGGAAATCTGATCGTCGGATCCTATGCATTTGTCGATCCACGCTTCGTTCAGAGACAGAGAGCGTTCATCTGGACACAGAACACCGGGATTGTTTCTGTCAGCAGCTTGATTGATCAGCTTGGTGTCGGCGACTTGGAGTGGAAGAACATGTGGGCCATGGGCCTTAGCTCCAATGGCGACAAGATACTGTTGAGCGGCGAGCATTCTGACAGCCATTCAAGCGATATTCAGAGGCGCATCGTTGTCTTGAGCTTGACGGAAAAGCTTTAGCGTTCGCGATCGGGGAGTGGTTCCAATCTTCTTGTCTTCGCACCCTTTGCGTCTTCGCGGTTAGTCAGATCTAGTAGTTTCGACAAAACCGTACTGTTAGCCAGATCAAACCCGGCTGGCCGGGTCGATGAGTTCGAGGCGGCGGAAGGCGATGCCGGC
>RECK01000180.1 GCA_007694055.1 Wenzhouxiangella sp. | reverse complement strand
CGTCAGCCCGGGTCTGCTCGACCAGCTCACAGAGGAAACGCGCAAATCCATAGACAGCGTTGGTGGGTCGGCCGGCGTGATCGGTGAAGCTGTCAGGCATGGAAAACCAGGCCCGGAACACGTAAACACTGGCATCGACCAGGTAGGCAGGCTGTTTCGGAGTGGCCGCAGCCTGGCTGGCTGATTCAGGCGCTGACACGGGTCGATGTCAGTCGCTGGCGCAGAATCGAATGGCGGGGAAAGTGGGCCAGCAGAAATTCCATCTGGTCGGCCAGTATCTTGCGACCCTGCAGGTACACGTATTCGGCGTGAGTGGGTGCAAAGGGGATGGCCAGCAACTGCATGCCGGCCTGTTCCGGGGTGCGGGCGCCCTTGTGGTTGTTACAGCGCTTGCATGAAGTCACGACATTTTCCCAGGTATCGACCCCGCCCTGGGCCAGCGGCTTGACATGATCGCGTGACAGGTCGCGGACGTGGAAGCGATTGCCGCAATACAGGCAGATGTTCTCGTCGCGGCGGAACAGGGCCCGGTTGGATAGCGGGGGCGTATAGCGATCGTAGAACTGGTGGGCGTTGGGGTGCGAGCCGTTCGTGGCAACGATGGCGTTGATTGGAATCTCTGTTCGGCAGCCGGTTTCGGCATTGATTCCACCGTGCAGTCGATACAGTATTCGCCCGAGGGCATAGCTGACCTGGCCGAGTACAATCAACTTGACCGCATCCTGGTAGCCGATCCATTCCAGCGGCATGCCGGTAACGTCGGTTCGCAACACTTGTTGATCCAGACTCAACATCTAGTGCTCCATCGATTGCTGTAGCCCAACATGTTGGGAAATCCTGCTGTCGATATGCCTATATGACCATGCTTCCACGGCAATTGCAAGCCAACGCTAATCCCTTCCGGTGACTATTTGGTGAATCGGCTTGAGCCAGTTCTGAAACAACCCCACCTCCAAAGTGGTCAAAGCGCGCTCATCATTCTGGAGGTCTGAATCGACATGTCTGGTAGTCCAGTCTGGCATTACACACTCGCCGCCATCACCTGGCTTGGCTTCGGTTTGGCCACAGCGGCACTGCCGGCCGAAGTCGACGGTCAGCCTTTGCCGTCCCTGGCACCGGTACTCGAGCAGGTCACGCCGGCGGTGGTCAACGTCCATACCCGAACGCGAGTCCAGGTCCGTACCAGTCCGTTTTTCGATGACCCATTTTTTCGCCGGTTCTTCGACATGCCGACGGTCCCACGCGAGCGCGTTCAGCAGTCGCTGGGCTCGGGTGTGATTGTGCATGGCAGCGAGGGTCTGATCCTTACCAACAACCACGTCATCGACGGTGCCGACGATATTGCCGTGACCTTGCAGGACGGGCGTGAATACTCGGCTGAACTGGTCGGTGCCGATCGCGACACCGACCTGGCCGTGATCCGGATCCGTGCCGAAACGCTTGATGAACTGCCCTTGTTTGACTCCGACCGGCTGCGGGTTGGCGATTTCGTGGTCGCCGTTGGCAATCCGTTCGGCCTGGGTCAGACCGTGACCTCGGGCATTGTTTCTGCCCTGGGCCGGTCGGGGCTGCGCGGCCTGGAGTACCAGAACTTCATCCAGACCGATGCCTCGATCAATCCCGGCAACTCTGGCGGGGCCCTGGTCGACCTGGCAGGTCGCCTGGTCGGCATCAATACGGCCATCTTCACGCCGTCGGGCGGCAACGTCGGTATCGGTTTTGCGATCCCGGCCAGCACCGCCCGTCACGTCATGGCCCAGCTGGTCGAGTTTGGCGAAGTCCGGCGCGGAAGCCTGGGCATCGAAGTCCAGGATCTAAGTGGTGAATTGCGCGAGGCGCTGGATATCGAGTCCAATGGCGGGGTAGTCATCACTCGTGTGCGTCCCGGGTCCGCCCTGGCCGAGGCCGGGCTGCGGGCCGGAGATGTGGTCACGGCCATAGACGGTCGGCCGGTCGCCAACAGCCAGGGCCTGCGCAATATCGAGGGTCTGCTGGCCGTCGGTACCCAGGTGACGGTGAGCTACCTGCGTGATGGTCAACCCGGTGAGGTCCGGGTCCGGATCGAAGAAGATCTTGATGCGCGCATTTCCGGTCAGCGTCTCGACGAGCGTCTGGACGGCGTGCTGTTGGTGCGCATTCCTGATCGTTCACGCGCCCTGGGCGTGCTGGTCGAAGATGTTCGACGCAACACCCATGCCTGGGAGGCCGGCCTCAGGGCCGGGGACGTGATCGTGGCAGTGAATCGCCAGGCGGTGCGGCATCTGGGTGAAATGCGCGGCCAGTTCCCGGTCCCGGCTGATCGCGAACTGAGCCTGGAAATCCGCCGTCGCGGCGTGGCCTACCTGGTCTTGCTGTAGGCTGTCCCTGGAACCGAAAGCACTCAGGGCAGCATGATGGGACAGATATTTCCGGGCATTCGTCGTCGCGGATTGCGCGAGCTCACCGGCCAGCTGCGCGGCTTCGTCAAGGCGCGGCTGTGGCTGCAGGTGTTGGTGGCCATGGTCCTGGGGATCGCGCTCGGCGTGGCCCTGGGTCCGGCCGCAGGCCTGGTCGAGCCGGAACGCTCGCAGATCATTACCGCCTGGCTGGCCCTCCCGGGCTACCTGTTTCTTGCCCTGATCCAGATGATCGTCATCCCGCTGGTGTTCGCCTCCATCGTGCTTGGCATGGCGGCCGGGGAAAATCTGGACTACCTGCGTCGAATCGGCTTCAAGGTGGTCGGTTTTTTTCTCCTGACCACGGTGATTGCGGTGATCATCGGATTTGGTGTTGCCTTGACTCTCAAGCCCGGAGAGCGGGTCGATGCGGGCGCTTTGACCGCGCAGGTCGAGGTTGTTCCGGCAGCTGAAAGCCCGCAGCCCCCCAGCCTGGAAACCCTGCCGCATCAGCTGGTCCAGATCATTCCGACCAACCCGCTCAAGGCTGGCCTGGAGCAGAACATGATGCAGGTGGTGCTGCTGGCCCTGCTGGTCGGGGTCGCGCTGGTGACCATGAACCCGGGCCGCTCCCGTCCGTTGCTGGATCTGCTTGCCAGCGTCCAGGAGGTGACCATGGTGGTGGTGCGCTGGGCCATGTTCCTGGTGCCGCTGGCCGTGTTCGGTCTGCTGGCCCAGATCACCACGACTTTGGGTCTGGATGCGCTGCTGGGAATGGGTTTTTACGTCTTCACCGTCATCCTGGGACTGTCTCTGATGATGGGTGTCTACCTGGTCATTTGCCGGATCTGGGCCGGTCAGTCACCGCTGGTCTTTCTCGGCCAGGTCCGCGATGTGCAGCTGCTGGCTTTTTCGACCTCGTCATCGGCAGCGGTCATGCCGATGACGCTGAAGGCCGCCGAGGACAGGCTCGGCGTGGATCCGTCGCTGGCACGGTTTATCGTGCCGCTGGGAACGACCATCAACATGGCCGGAACTGCGTTGTACCAGGTTGTTGCCACCATTTTCCTGGCCCAGGTGTTCCAGGTTGACGTCGGTCTGGGTAGCCTGCTGTTGGTGGCCGTGCTGGCGATCGGCGCCTCGATCGGCTCACCGGGCACGCCGGGAATCGGTATCGTTATCCTGGCCATGCTGCTGGGTTCGATCGGTATTCCGGCGGCCGGTGTTGCCCTGATCATCGGCGTCGATCGCATACTCGACATGTCGCGTACCATGCTCAACGTCACCGGCGACCTGGTCGCCTGCAGCGTCATCCAGGCTCTGCAGGGGAAAAACACGGTAACCGCCGACAGCACCGAAATCACCGAAGAGTAATGGTTTCGAAGCTCGTCACCCGGACTTTGCATCCATCGCAAGAACGAACCGATACGGTGTATTTCGGGGTGGCGAATGAACACCATGGAAACCATCGCAGGCACGGAAAACACCGAAGGCCTACTTGAAGAAGGTTTTTCGGTGCATTCGGTGTCTTCGGTGGTTCCCTTTGTTTTTCGGTTATATCCGGATCCCGCAAGCCCCTG
>RECK01000423.1 GCA_007694055.1 Wenzhouxiangella sp. | reverse complement strand
TGGCCGGGTTGCGGAGTCCGGCACAAACCTTCCCCCAAGCCATCCGCGCCACCAGGCGCCAGATCAGAGCCACTGAACGAGCAGCCAGCAAGAAGGTAGTCTTACCGGACCCGGGCCACCGAGAGCCAGTCAGCCACCCCGGCCGATAATCCGGCCAGGCCCGGAGCGGCCGGATACCACCCGGTGCCTCCTCCACCCTTCCAAAATCTTTTTCCACCAGCTTGCAGAAAAGCGCATCACCATGAGCAGCCGGTTCAGGCAACCCCGCTCCGGCCGGGCCCACGCGACAGAGTCAGTTGCAAGTTCGGCCTGGCGCCATAAAACGGCGTTGGAAAACGACCTGATAAAAATTCTGAACCCTGATTCTTCAGCAATCGCTTAGAAACCTGTCCACCGTTGGTCTATCGCCAGGACCGGCCGCACGCGTATAGCGCACCCGGCAGTTATTGTTCAGGTTGCCGGTTCCCTGGCCCGCAAGCCTGAACTGCCTCGGACTGGAGCCGCTGGCCGGCGTTACGACGTAGCCGTCCAGCACCAGCAAGCGATCAATGCCCGCAGCCGACGAATTCGGGTAGCCGTAGTGAAAGCTCACGTTCTGCACCAGGCCGACATTGATGAAGGTGCCCGCCTGCCCGGCTGCAGCACTCGGATTGCAGGCGGAATTGGTCTGGCAGGCAGCGAAGCCTATGGTCATCGCGCTCTCGATTGCCCCGGCAACTGCTTCCATCTTGGCCACGTTGGCTTCCGCGCGAAGATCCAGAAATCTTGGCACCGCCACCGCAGCCAGGATACCCAGCAGAACGATCACGATCACCAACTCGATCAGGGTGAAACCAGCAAGGCTCCGACAGGAGACAGGGCTTGTTCTGTGGACTGGCATGGCGGCAAATCCTCCTGGCACATAACGTGATTAACATCATGCAATATTCGCGCCTCCTTGAACAGGAGCACGCCGGCTTTGCAGGCAGCTACCTGTCCAGGTGAAGCAAAAGCCAGGGGTTCTGTCAAATTTCAAGGCTTCTGGTCGCAGACGGCATGAAAACTGCAATACCATTGAGCATGAACAAGCCGAGCCGTGGATCGAAATCGAGGAAATGAAAAAGCTGCTCGCCAGAACCCGGGGTTTCACGCTGATCGAATTCATCGTGGCATTGGTGGTGCTCGGCCTGGGTTCGGCTTTGCTGGTCAGTTTTATCACCCCCACGGCGGGCAGCGCCGATCCGATGATTCAGGCCCAGGCGCGGGCCATTGCCTCGGCCTACATGGACGAGATCCTGCTGCGCTCCTTCAGCGGTGACTGCGCCGGGGGGCGCGGTGAATGGTCAGGCATCCAGTGCTATGCCGGCCTCACCGAGGCCCCGCGTGACCAGTTCGGCAACGCCATCACAGCTCTTGCCGACTACCAGGTCCAGGTCAGCGTCAGCGGCGGCAATCCTGCCGAGATCCAGGTCCAGGTCACTCACGCCAGCGGGCGCGGTGGCTTCAGCCTGGTCAGTGCGCGGGGCGATTATTGATGCGCCATTCAATCCAACAACGGGGTTTCACGCTGACCGAACTGGTCCTGATCCTGGTCCTGGTCGGCATCCTGGCAGCCTTTGCCGCGCCACGCCTGAATATCGAGGGCTTCGAGCGCCAGAGTTTTGCCCGCGAGCTGACCATTGCCCTGCGCCACGCCCAGCGCGTGGCCATCGCCTCGGGTTGTGCGGTGGATGTGACCATCCAGGCCAGCGGCTTCAGCGTGGCCTGGGCGGCGGGCGGAGACTGCGGCAGCGGCACCCTGCCCCACCCGACCCGCGGCGGCGCCTTTACCGGCAGCGGCCAGATCGGCACAGGCATCGGCACGGTGCGCTTTGACGGCATGGGGCGCACGGCAGGCGGCACGGCCATTGTCGTGACCGATGGTCCGACCATCCTCGTGGAGGCCGGCAGTGGCTACGTGCGCGAGGCCTGATCGCCGACAACGTGGTTTCACCCTGATCGAGATGGTCATGGTGATCGTCTTGCTGGGCATCCTGTCGGCCGTGCTGATCGTGTTCATCGTTACCCCGTTCCAGGCCGCGCGCGATATCGAACGCCGGGCCGACCTGGTCGATGCCGCCGACCTGGCCCTGAACCGGATATCGCGCGAACTGCGCGGCGCCCTGCCCAACAGCGTGCGCGTGCACGGAACCCGCCACATCGAGTTCATTGGCACGGTCACCGGCGGACGCTATCGTCGTCTGCCTGAACCCGGCGGCGGCAGCGATATCTTCGTGCCGGCGCGCAGCAGCGATTCTTTCGACGTGCTCGGTGGGCTGATGGATGCCGGCCTGGTGGTCACCCGCGCGCCGGGCTTTGACTGCGGCACTGCGGCCGGTCACTGCCTGTCGGTTTACAACACTGGCCAGCCCGGCTTCAATGCCTACGCGGGGCAAAACCTTGCCGCGATCACGGCCGCTGGAAGCAACAGCATCAGCTATGACCGGGGCGCATCCGGCCCGGCCTTTGCCACCCATTCGCCGCAGCAGCGCTTTTTCGTCACCGACAGCGTGGTCAGCTACATCTGTGACCCGGCTTCGCGCCAGCTCCGGCGTCACGTCGGCTATGGTCTTGGCGAGGGCACGCCCAGCTTGCCGACCAACGGCGGTGAACTGGTCGTGGACCAGGTCGCCGATTGCCAGTTCAGCTACACCCCCGGCACCGCCACCCGGCGCGGCCTGGTCAGCCTGCGGCTGGACCTGGAAAACGAAGGCGAGCGGGTATTCCTGCTGGTTCAGGCCCAGGTGTTGAACACGCCATGAAAGCATCGCCGCTCATCAACCTCTCCCGCCAGCGCGGCGCAGCGCTGTTCGTGGCCATCTTCCTGATCACGGTGGTGGTGCTGGCCGCCGCCATCGTCACCCTGACCTCGGTCACCCAGCACACCGGCCAGGCCCGCGCCGGCCAGGCCGACCAGGCCTGGTACGCTGCCCTTGCCCGGCTGGAAAGCGAAATCCCCGGCATCCTGGGCTCCGGCGCCTGCCCGGCCGGCGGCAGCCAGCCCATCGCCGGCCTGCAGACCACCCTGAGCTGCGAACGTGTCGAAGTCCGCGAAGGCCCGAATACCCAAGCGGTTTTCAACCTGCGAGCCGAAGCCGTGTTGCCCGGCACCATCCCGGTTCGGCGCACGGCGCGCGCGCAGATCATCAGCGGAGACTGATCATGCACCTGACCCGCTTGCTTGCCCTGGTCCTGTTACTTGTCGTCAGCGCACCGCTGCATGCGGCTGTCTTTACGGTGGGCACTTGCCCGGGCGCAACGCACAGCGACTTTGCCACCGCCTACAACCTGCTCGGCACGACCGGTGGCGCCCCCCATAGCCTCAGGCTCTGCCCCGGCAGTCACACGACACCTGCGCTGATCGCAAGCTGGGGCCACCAGGGCTTGATCATCGAGTCGGTTTCCGGCAATCCGGCAGACACAGAACTGGTCGCTTCGGCTGGCACGGTTCTAACCGCGGCATCCCAGGATTTTTCCGTCCGCAGCCTGCGGGTCGCAGGTGGTTTCAGCGCAACCGGGTTCAGCAATATCAGCACGACAAACGCCGATGTCACCGGGGCCATTACCACAGCCGGCAATCTTTCGATCAACAACAGCAGTATCGGTGGCGGCCTCAGCTCCAGCAACGGCGCCTTGACCCTGATCGATAGCCTTGTTTCGGGTCCAATCCAGGTACAAAACACCAGCAGCTTAAGCGGTTCATCGGTGCTCGGCTCGGTGACGGTCAGCAATGGTGCGCTGACCCTCGAGAACGGCAGCATAGAGGGCAATCTAACCAGCAACGCGCTGAACGCGACCAACTGGGACTTCACTGGGGATATGTCGGTCACGGCCGGCACCATCAATATTGCCGGCGGCAGCATTGCCGGCAATGTCGACGGCGGCAGCCAGAATCTGACCCTCTCGGGCGTGACCATGACCAGCGGCAGTCTTCAGGTCGCCGGCGGCGTCATCAGCATTG
>RECK01000420.1 GCA_007694055.1 Wenzhouxiangella sp. | reverse complement strand
CTGGATTGCAACAACATCCTGCTCGGCTACGATTTCAGGCCGCTGGGCCTGGGAACGGGCGTACTCGAGGGCAACCGCGGCGAGTTCCGAATCGCCGGCTATGACTGCAATCCCTGGCAGTGATTGCAAGGACCCGGGGAGCCAGCCGGGCTGCCGTCCGACCCGGGCTCCACGTCGGGTTTGTTAGGATTGCCGGCAGTTGTTCAAATCCCAAGGAGGCGACATGAGCCGTCACTTCGACCAGGGGCCGGGTTTGTGCGAGCAGGCAGATCCGGCCACGCGTGATTACGTGTTCAACCAGACCATGCTGCGGATCAAGGATCCGCAGCGCAGCCTGGACTTCTACAGCCGCGTCATGGGCATGCGCCTGGTCAGGCGCATGGATTTCCCGGAAATGAAATTCAGCCTTTACTTCATGGCCTACCTGAGCGACGAACAGGCCGCCGGGGTGCCCGAAGACAACGCCCGGCGCACGACCTGGACCTTCAGCCGCGAAGCCATGCTGGAGCTGACCCACAACTGGGGCAGCGAAGATGATCCGGACCTGAGCTACCACGACGGCAACAGCGAGCCCCAGGGGTTCGGCCACATCGGCGTTGCCGTTCCGGACGTCTACGCGGCGGCCGAGCGCTTCGAGAAGCTCGGCGTGGAGTTCGTCAAGCGCCCCGACGACGGCAAGATGAAGGGCCTGGCCTTTATCCGCGACCCCGACGGCTACTGGATAGAAATCCTGCAGCCGAACATGCTGGAGCGACAAGGCGGGGGCTGATCCGCAGCAAACGCCTTGCTGATTGAAAGAGGCCTCGAGTAGACACCGGGCGGTATCTGGGCGCAAGGCCCGATACCGCCCGCTGCGAAACACCAAGAGTCCGGATTACCCTTTTTCCGGCCGCAAGACCAGCCGGCAAACTGAAACAAATCGGTAACAATTCGCTGCTACCGTGTCAGATTGATTTGCATCAGGACCTACCGCAGCGTAGCCACCATGCCTCGGGCCCTGCCTCTGACCGCTTTACTGCTGGCGTTTCTGGTCGCCTTTGCCTTGCTGGGCGGCCTGAGCACGAGCGTCCTGGCCAATGAGCCGCAAACCTCGCCCCTGCCCGAAGTCGACGGTTTTCCCAGCCAGCCCATTCGCCTGATCGTCTATACCAGTCCGGGCGGACTGATCGATGTCACCGCCCGCCGCTTTGCCCGCCTGGCCCAGGAAGTGGCCGACCATCCCTTTGCCGTCATCAACCGCCCGGGCGGCGGTGGCATCGTGGCCTTCGAGGAAGCGCTGCGCGAGCCGGCCGACGGCCATCGCTTGCTGGCCGTGACCCGCTCCAACATTTCCAAGATGGTGGCCAGCGGTCGCGAAGACCTGATCGATCGCATCGACTGGCACTCCTACATCATGGACAACCCCCACGTGCTGATCACCAACAGCGAAGAGGGGCCAGGCGACTGGACCGAGCTTCTCGCAGCCAGCCAGAATCGCGACCAGCGCTGGCTGGGGGTGGATATCGGCGGCGTCAAGCATGTCTCCGGGGTCAAGATGGCCGAAATAGCCGGCATCGACATGCGCTGGATTCCCTACGGCAGCGGCGGTGAGGCTGTCGCCGCCCTGCTTGGGGGCCTGGGCACGGCTTACCTGGGCAATCCGCGCGATGCCTTGACCTCGGACCGGCTGCGCGTGGTCGTGGTCGCCGCCGACGAGCGTCTGCGTGCCTTTCCGGATGCGCCCACCTTCGCCGAGCTGGGCATCGAGGGGCTGGAAGATGAGCTGATCTGGCGCGGCTTCGCCTTCCGCAAGGGGGTACCCGACGAGATCCGCGGCTGGTACAGCGCGCTGATCCGTGAGGTGCTGCATGACCCACGCTGGGTCAGTTCCTGGCAGCATGAGGCGGTCAACCTGCGTTACCGCTCCAGCGCTGATTTTCAGCGCATCGTGGATCGCGATCGCGAGGAGTTTCGCCAGTATCTCGCCCAGCTGGAGCTGCTGCCCGAAGATCACCAGCCCGGCGGAATTCGCCGCCTCAGCCAGGGAACCGGCCTGTTTGGTGCCATCGGCACGGCGGCAGCCCTGGTGGTCGGCCTGGCCCTGGTGCTGCCGCGACGCACCGGACGGCCGCGTGCCGGCGAGCTGGCCTTGCTGGTAGCACTGTCATCCAGCGCGCTTATCCTCCTGCTGATGAGCCTGGCCCTGCCCAGCGCCAACCCGGTCGACCCGATCGGCGCCAGCGGCGTACCCCGACTGTGGATAGCCTTCCTGTTGCCGCTGGCCGCCTGGCAGGTCTGGACCTGTCTGAAGCTGCTCCCGCCCGAACCCGAAAAGCTGCAAACCGCCCGCACGCTGGCCACGGTCGGTCTTTTCCTGGCCTACCTGCTGCTGATTCCGGTCATCGGCTACCTGCTGGCCTCGCTGATCTACATGCCGACCCTGATCTGGTTCCTCGGCTATCGACGCAAGCGGGTGATTGCCGCGCTGACCGTGGCCTGGCTGCTGTTTTCGGAGTTCGTGTTCCAGCGCCTGCTGCACGTCGATCTGCCGCGCGGGTTCTGGTAATTTTCGATGTTTGAGTCGTTGCTGGGGGGGCTGGGGACGGTTGTCGCACTCGCGCCGCTGCTGACCATTGTCGCCGGCATTGTCCTCGGCATCCTGATCGGTGCCATGCCGGGGCTGTCGCCGTCCATGGGCGTGGCCCTGATGGTACCGTTCACTTACGGCATGTCGCCGACCCTGGCCCTGATCCTGCTGGTCGGCATCTACATCGGCTCCAGCTACGGCGGCTCCATTACCGGCATCATGGTCAACGCGCCCGGGACCCCTTCGGCGGTGGTCACGGCCATCGACGGCTTTGCCCTGACCCGCCAGGGCAAGCCGGCCCTGGCCCTGGGCACATCCATCGTTGCCTCCTCGGTCGGCGGCATGTTCGGCACCCTGATCCTGATCCTTTTTTCGGTGCCACTGGCGGCCGCGGCGGTGCGTTTCCACCCTTCTGAATACTTCGCCTTTGCCCTGTTCGGCATGGCCACGATCGCCACCCTGGCCGGCGACAAGTGGGGCAAGGCCTTTATCGCCATGATGGTCGGCCTGCTGATCGCCACTGTCGGCACCGATCCGATCTCGGGTGCCGAGCGTTTCACCTTCGACAAGACCGCGCTGTCCGACGGCTTCATGCTGATCCCGGCCCTGATCGGCATCTTCGCCTTGAGCGAGGTCTTTCGCGGCATCGAAAAAGGCGAGATGCGGCTGGAAAAGCTGGGCAAGGTCACCGATCGCTGGCCGCGATTCGCCCATTACTGGAAACTGAAGTGGGTAACCTTGCGCTCGGGTGCCATCGGCACCCTGGTCGGGGTGTTTCCCGGTGCTGGTGCGACCATCGGCTCGTTCATCAGCTACGGACTGGCCAAGCGCTTCAGCCGCCATCCCGAGCAGTTTGGCCAGGGCAGCCCGGAGGGGGTGACCGCATCGGAGGCGGCCGATTCCGGCTCGGTGGGTGGGGCCATGGTGCCGCTGCTGGCCCTGGGGATACCCGGCAGCGCAACCACAGCGGTGCTGATCGGGGCGATGATGATTCACGACCTGACCCCGGGCCCGCAGCTGTTCATCCGCAACCCGGAAATGATCTACGCCATCTTCGCGGCCATGCTCATTGCCCAGTTCGTGCTGCTGATCGTCGGCATGGCCGGAGGCCGGCTGTGGGTGATGGTCGCCCACATCCCGAAGGAACTGCTCTACGTACTCATCACCATGATGGCACTGATCGGTTCCTATGCGGTCAGGAACTCGCTGTTCGATGTCTTTGCCTGCCTGGGCTTCGGCCTGCTGGGCTGGATCCTGCGCCGCTACGGCTACCCGCTGGCCCCGGTCATCCTGGGCCTGGTCCTGGGCAGCATTGCCGAGACCAACTTCCGCCGCGCCATCATGATGGACGGCTTCAGCGTCTTCTTCACCCGCCCCCTGACCCTGACCCTGATCCTGCTGGCCCTGGCCTCGTTCCT
>RECK01000450.1 GCA_007694055.1 Wenzhouxiangella sp. | reverse complement strand
GCTATCGAAGCCCCATTTTCGATATTCGCCTGGTCGACGAAGACGGCGATACCTACACTTTCTGGAACGTCGACGTGTCACGCCACGATCTGGTCGTGACCCTGGCCAATCTGGACTGACGCTCGAACAGGTCAGCCTGCTGAACGCGCGATGAAAGTCGCAGTCGCCAGGCGGACCCCAGCCTGAAAGGTGGCGGCAAGATCCTGATCAGGGGATTACGCTAGACCCGGTGTCGGTGCCTTCTTCGGCACCGACACGACCAGTACGAACAGGCTTCGAACAGGGCACCGAACTGTCCAACGCATTCAGGTCGGGCCCATCACTCCGCCATAGGCCACCCCGCTGAGCAGCGTCATGTCGCGCTTCCATGTAGTCAGATCGGCGGGCGTGAACTTTCCGATCTGGTCATGCCCGCAGGCCCGCGCCAGCACCTTCATCAAATCGACCGAAGCGCCAAAGAATCGGGCCAGGCGCTCGGCACCCTCATCAACCTTCAGTCGCTTGCGCAGCTCCGGATCCTGGGTGGCTACGCCGGTTGGGCAGCGGTTGGTGTGACAGATGCGCGCGCCAACGCAGCCGATCGCCTGGATAGCCGAGTTACCCAGGGCGATACCGTCGGCGCCCAGGGCCAGGGCCTTGACAAAATCCTCGGGCATGCGCAAACCGCCGGTGACGATCAGGGTGACGTCACGACCGCAGCGCTTGTCCAGGTGCCGGCGCGCCCGGGCCAGGGCCGGGATGGTCGGCACGCTGATATGATCGCGCAGGATCAAGGGGGCGCCCCCGGTGCCGCCACCGCGACCGTCGAGGATCAGGTAATCAGCCCCGGCCTTGAGCGCAAAGTCAATGTCGTCCTCGATATGATTGGCCGACAGCTTGAAGCCAACCGGAATGCCACCGGAGCGTTCACGCACCGCGTCGGCAAACTTGCCGAAATGCTTGGCCTTGACCAGGCTCTTGAATGCCGCGGGTGACACCGCGTCCTGGCCCGGTTCAATACCGCGGGTTTGGGCAATCTTGTCGTTGACCTTGGCCCCTGGCAGGTGTCCGCCGATGCCGGTCTTGGCCGCCTGACCGGCCTTGAAGTGAAAGGCCCGGACCTCGTCCAGCAGTTCCCAGCGCCAGCCGAACTGGGCCGAGGCCAGCTCGATCAGGTAGCGTGAGCTGGCCTTGCGCTCTTCATCCATGGACCCTCCTTCGCCAGAGCAGATGCCGGTACCGGCCTGCTCAGCGCCCCTGGCCAGGGCCATGCGCGCTTCGTAAGACAAGGCGCCAAAACTCATGTCGGTGACCAGCAGCGGGATCTCGAGCTCCAGTGGCCGCTTTGCCCTGGGGCCGATGACCAGGCGCGTATCAACTGCGGCGTCTTCTTCCAGCGGCCGGCGCGCCAGCTGCCCGGTCAGAATCTGGAGATCATCCCAGTGCGGCAAATCCTTGCGTGGCACCCCCATCGCAGCGACCTCGCCATGCGGCCCGGATTTTTCCAGACCATGGCGGGCCAAGGCGTGGATGCGGGCGACGGTCGGCTCCTCGGCCGTGGGCTCCGCTTCAGGAGCCCGATCGTCTGAGTCGTCGTCTTCGGACGCCTGCGCAGAGGCAGACTCCGGCAGCTCATCACCGACGTCAACGTCCAACTTGGAGTGGGTGCCGTCGCACAACGGGGCATCTCCGGTAGCCTTGCAGCGGCAGAAGTAGACCTTGTCGTCCTTTTCTGCCGTCCATTTCAGCGGGCTGAAGTCCGTGCCCTTGTGCGAGCCATCGCAGAACGGCTGGTCTTTCGAGCGCCCGCAGCGGCACCAGTAGTAGGTCTTTCCCTCTTCCACATCCACGCCCTTGGGCGACAAGGCGGCAACGATGGCTGAATCGGACATTGGTCATTCCTCGCGTTTTCCCAAATTGCATCTTACCCCGCAATTTTTTGGGTTATATCCGGATCCCGCAAACCCTGATTGCCCGAAGAGTACTGAGTAGCCAGAGCCGGGCATGGGCTTTTCCTTGTGTAGAAAGCTGGCAGCAGCTGCACAAGGCTTTGTGCTTTGGTTTGAACGGGGTTTTGGCTGTCCGGGGCTGCTCGCACGTTTTGCTTCATGCGCGCTGATGAAAAAGAGATTGGAAGGGTCGAGGAGGCACCGGGCAGGGCCACTCGGCACCTGGCCTCTACCCTTCCAACCTCTTTTCCCAAAGTCGCGACTATGCGCTACGAGCAGTGGAGTCCACCTCCGCTCCCGGTGGCCCCTGTCTGTTGCGAGATTCGGATAGACCCAAAAATATCCGCACGCTGGTTTCCTGGTTGCCGAGTCCTTTCCTGGCCGGATCCTTGAGCATATTTCGCGGCTGGCTGCTGATTCAGGCTGCTCGGCCCATGATTATGAATTCGTCACCCTGGCCGACTATCTCAACGTGCCGCTTTACAGCGCGGATCGACGGCTGGTGGAGCGATTCCCGCGCAGCGTTATTCAGAGTTGCCCTGACGCGCAATGCCACCGGGCGAGCGTCAAGGCCCGGTCATTGAACACTGATAATGAGCACTTGCCGGTCGCGTCTTTCCAGCTCGATGACCAGCGTTTCGCCTGCAGGCTTGTGCAGATAGTAGGTTTCCGGCGTCTGGACGAAGCGCCGGTGGTAGCTGGTGCCGGGGCTAGATAGCACTGTGCCGGCGGCATCCCTGCACCAGAAGACAATGGCCCCCACCTTGTCCAGTTGAACCGAGTATGGGCCTTCGCACTCCCCTCGCCTTGAAGGCATCTCATGGCGCAGCGTGACCCGATCTCCATCTCTTTTCAGCTGCTTCGAGGCAGCCTCGATGTCATAGGCTAGCCGCGTGGCTGAATCGGTCAACATACTGCAACCGGCCAGCAGCAAGATCGCCGCCCAGACAATCAATAACCAAACAAACCGACTTCGAACGCCGCAGATCATTTTTGCATTCCCGTCAAAGTACATGGCCGGCCATGCTGAACCCCAGCGCAAGCCCGGCCCAAGCCCGCCCAGGGGGTCGCGACACGACCACTCAGCGTTTCATTTGCTGTGCCCGCCAGGCAGAAAAGATCAGCGAGGTATCGCGCGCTGCCCCTCGTATGCCGACGGGTCGGCCTGGCCCCAGCACCTTGCATCGCTACGCAAGGCGGATCAACGGGTTGATGGTGTCGCGCCTGGGCGTTGCAAATGCGCGCCCGGGTCTCGGCAATCAGGACCAGTTGCTTGTTGGCGCACAGGGAGCATAACCGCGCTTTTTCCTGATTTCCAGCGGCATCAAGATCCGCTACAGGCCAGCCCCGCACAATTACCAAAGCCACCAGCACGCCGAACTCCGTCCGCTTCCGCCCTGTCGGAGCCAATCGAGCAGCCCCTGTCGCCCCGGTTTGCCGGCGTGGGCCTAACCGGCACAAGCGCCACCAGGCCGCGCACGGATCGAACGGTGCCTAAACCGGTTTCATGCGTTTCAGTGATGCAAGCCGGTACGCTCGGCCGGTCGGCCTGTGCGATGCAGGCACACATGACAGGGAGATTCGAGATTTAACAAATTCGAGGGGGATTCGAAGACAGTAAGCGCCTCCGAAACCACACCCTTGACCGCCTGCGGCAGTAATGCCTCAATATCGGCTCCGTGGATAAATTGGCACCAAAACAAGCCTACCCCACCAAGCCAATCCTGTCCTGGCTTCGCCCATCGAGTCGAACCGCCTCATGGACAAGGGCCTCGGATGCGTCGACGCCCACCTGCTGGCCGACGTAGCCCTTGCTATGGACATCACCATGTGGACGAACGATCGCAGGCTCCGCCAAGGGGCAGAGAAACCGAGACTGGCCTACGCGCGTGATGCCGAAATCAGGTTATACCGGGCGAGGCAATGACAGATGCCCCAGTCTCGGCAGGTCCCTGCGCGCTCCGAATCAAGCCTGTCGAAATTTTTGCACGCATCCGACTCGCCGAGAGATCAGCAGCAGACTGCACAAGTCAAGATCCGTAAGCGGCAGGGAGTCAGCTGCC
>RECK01000419.1 GCA_007694055.1 Wenzhouxiangella sp. | reverse complement strand
TGGTTTCCGGTGATACCATTGAAGGTCTTTACCCTTGTTGATCAGGTGTGCTGATGAAAAGATCTGTAGTTACCCTGGCGGCAGTCGCCGCTGCCCTTGCCCTGTCCGCCTGCTCAGAGCCTGAGCCTACGGCGCCGCCGGCTGGTCCCGAGCAGGCTGAAATTCCCGAAGCGGCCGTGGAAATGCCTGCTGATGCCGGTGCGCCCAATCCGCTGTTGGCCGAGAGTCCGCTTCCTTACGGCATGCCGCCGTTTGACCTTATTCGTGATGAGCACTTTGCCCCGGCGCTGGAGCAGGGCATGGCCGAGCACCTGGCCGAAATCGAGGGTATCGCGATCAACCCGGCCCCGGCCACGTTTGAAAACACGATTGTCGAGCTGGAGCGCTCCGGTCAGACCCTGAGCAACGTTATGCGCGTGTTCAGCAATATTGCCGGCGCCCATACCAATGAGAACCTGCAAGCGGTTCAGCGAGAGATGGCGCCGAAGCTGGCTGCTCATCAGGACACGATTTCCCTGAACGGTGCGCTGTTTGCGCGCATCGAGGCACTGTACCTGCAGCGTGACGAGCTGGATCTGGATGCAGAGTCGCTGCGACTGCTCGAGCATCATCATCGCCAGTTCGTGCGAGCCGGTGCCCGTCTGACCGAGGAAGAGCAGGAAACCCTGCGCGAAATCAACGGTGAGCTGGCGCGCCTGGGTACCGAGTTCAGTCAGAAAGTACTGGCCGAGGTGAATGATTCGGCGGTGGTTTTCGACAGCCGGGATTACCTGGACGGACTGTCTGATGCACGCGTTCAGTCGGCGGCCAGGGAAGCGGCCGAACGTGGTCTGGATGAAGGTCATTACGTCATTACCCTGCTCAACACCAGTGGCCAGCCGCCGCTGGCCTCGTTGAGCAATCGGGACGCGCGCGAGCGGGTTCACACGGCCTCCCTGAACCGCGGCAGTCGCGGCAACGAACACGACACCACGGCAACGGTTGCACGCATCGTCGAGCTGCGTGCGCGACGGGCCCAGCTGCTGGGCTACGAGACCCATGCGCATTACGTGCTCGAAGTGCAGACAGCCGGCAGCGTGGAAACGGTCAATGACCTGCACGACCGGGTCGGGCCGGTGGCGGTGGCCAATGCTCGCCAGGAAGGGGCCGACCTGCAGGAGCTGATCAACGAACTGGAAGATGAGCCGTTCGAGCTGGCTTCCTGGGACTGGGCCTACTACACCGAAAAGCTGCGTGAGCGTCGCTACGATTTTGACGATTCCGAAGTGCGCCCGTATTTCGAGCTCAACAACGTGCTGGTCAACGGCGTGTTCTACTCGGCCGAGAAGCTGTTCGGCGTGACCTTCGTCGAGCGCGACGACTTGCCGACCTACCACCCCGATGTCCAGGTCTGGGAAGCCTTCGAGGAAGATGGCACCCCACTTGGACTGATGCTGACCGACCTGTATTCCCGCTCGAGCAAGCGGGGAGGCGCCTGGATGAACTCCTACCGGATCAATTCCGGTCTGTTGGGTGGACATCCGGTAACCGGCAATCATCTCAACATCTCCAAGCCGCCGGAGGGTGAGCCCACCCTGATGACCTGGGACGAGGTCACCACCTTGTTCCACGAGTTCGGTCACGTGATCCACGGCCTGTTCTCCGATGTTCATTACCCGAGCTTTGCCGCCACCAGCGTGCCGCGCGATTTCGTCGAGTATCCGTCCCAGGTCTATGAAATGTGGGCATCGTGGCCGGAAGTGCTGGCCAACTATGCCGTGCACTACGAAACCGGCGAGCCCATTCCGCAAGAGTTGCTGGACCGGGTGATGGAGGCGGCACAGTTCAACGAAGGCTTCCGCACCACCGAGTACCTGGCCGCTTCCATGATCGACATGGCCCTGCACCAGCTTGGACCCGGTGAGACACCGGCAGCCGAAGCCATCATGGACTTCGAAGCGCAGGTGTTGGCCGATTCCGGCATGGACTACGATCCGGTGCCGCCACGCTATCGCACGCCTTACTTCTCGCACAGCATGGGCGGCTACTCGGCCGGCTACTACTCCTACTTCTGGAGTGAAGTGCTTGATGCCGACAGCGTCCTGTGGATTCGCGAAAACGGCGGCCTGGACCGCGAGACCGGACAGCACTTCCGTGACACCATCCTGTCCAGAGGCGGCAGCAAGGATGCCATGGAGCTCTACCAGGACTTCGCCGGCCGCGTGCCCGGCATCGAGCCGCTGCTGGAACGCCGTGGTTTGCTGGTCGAGGACTGATGCCTCTGCTGCCCGGCGGCTGGTCCTGATCCGGCCTGATTGCCGTGTCAAACCGGCCTGAAGCAACAACGAAAGCGCCGCCCGCCTGGGCGGCGTTTTTGCGTCGCCTGACCACCTGGCTGGTCGAGGATGCCTTTGGCGGTCCGCGGCCGTGGAAGTTCGCCTGGGTGATCAACTTCCAGAAAGCAGGGACATTCTTCTTTCTAGGCTTCCTGATCTGGTTCTACGGCAATGACAGCGTCGCGGCCTGGGTTTACCTGGCCCTGCACGGCAGCTATGGCGTGGTCTGGCTGATCAAGGACTTGTGCTTCCCCGATCCCGGCTGGCAGAAGCGCATCACGATCGTGGGCGGAATCAACGCCTTCCTCGGCGTGCTGGGCTGGTACTGGGTGTTCGGCTGGCTGCTGATATCCGGCCATGCCGACCCTACCTACCCGTTGCCGGAACCGGCCTGGTTTGCCCTGTGCATCAGCCTGGGCCTGGTCGGTTCCGTGATCATGATTGCCGCCGATGCGCAGAAGTACTACACCCTGCGCCTCAAGCGCGGTCTGATCAGCGACGGCCTGCATCGCTACATCCGCCATCCCAACTACCTCGGCGAGATGATGATCTACGGCAGCTTCGCCCTGATGGTCTGGCACTGGCTGCCGGTCCTGGTCCTGGCCTGGGTCTGGATCGGGGTGTTCGCCGTCAACATGGTCCACAAGGAAGCCAGCATGAGCCGCTACCCGGAATGGGCGGACTACAAGAAGCGATCGTGGTGGCTGGTGCCGGGGGTGGTTTGAAAAGGAAAGGTTTCAGGTTTCAGGTTTCAGGAACACCCGGTCTGAGCCCGTTTTGAACCTTGATCCTTGAACCTTGAACCTTGAATTTGGTGCCGAGGAGAGGACTCGAACCTCCACGCCGTTAAGACACCAGGACCTAAACCTGGCGCGTCTACCAATTCCGCCACCTCGGCACGGAGACGGAATTCTATCAGCTAAAATCGAAGTCATGTGCGGACGTGGTGGACTGGATTACGACTGGGCCCGGCTGTGGGAGTATTTCAGCCTGGCCGATACAGCGCCTGCCGGTGGGATTCGGGTTCTCAACCTGTCGCCGTCCTGGCGCGGCAGCGATGGGGTGCACTGGTCCCGGGTTCCCGTGATTCGCTTCGATGGCGGTGAGCGTCGACCCTCAGGCCTGGTCTGGCCGCTGATCCCGCGCTGGCTCAAGGGTGAGTTGCCAAAGTTCTCGACCGCGAATTGCCGTTCCGAGCCTGACCAGTCGTTTTCCGAGACAGTGGCCGGCAAGCCGACTTTCCGCACCGCATGGAAACGTGATCAGCGCTGCCTGGTGCCGTTTTCCTGGTTCTTCGAGTGGGACCAGCACAGCAAGCCCAAGCAGCCCTGGCGCGTGCTGCCCGTCGATCAGCCCTTTCTGGTCATGGCCGGACTATGGGATCGCACGCCGCTGGCCGATGGAGACAGCCTGGACTCATTCACTATCGTGACCACCGGGCCCAACCAGCTGATGACTGATATCGGCCACCATCGCTCTCCGGTGATGCTTGACCCTGCGGACTGGGATTGCTGGCTTTCAGGGGACAAGGAGGACGCCGAGCAGTTGATCAAACCGCCGCCGGATGAGCTGATGCGGGCCCACAAGGTGACGACGCGGGTCAACAATCCTGGCTATCAGGGTGGGGATCTGCTTGAGGAGGGGTAGGGGAGAGCTGTAGAGAGATGGTGCCCAGGGGGAGACTCGA
>RECK01000285.1 GCA_007694055.1 Wenzhouxiangella sp. | reverse complement strand
TCGGGATCACGCTGTATTTGCTGATGGCCCGCTGGCTGACTGGAGGCTGACCATGAACACCCATCGCGCCAAGCGCATCGAAATCATGATCGAAACCCCGGCCCTGCAGCGCGTGCGGCGGGCCCTGGAGCAGGCCGGAGTCCGAGGCTATTCGATTCTTCCGGTCAAAGGAGGCTATGGCCGTACCGGCTCATGGTCAGGCGAAGGCGAGGTCAGCATTGCCTCGAACATGGACCTGGTCTGGTGCATCGTCGCCGAGGAGCGGGCCGAAGCCGTGGTCGATGCCGTCTTCGGCGTGGTCGACCGGCAGATCGGCATCGTCACCATCTCCAACTGCGAAGTGGTACGACGGGAGCGCTTCTGAGTTTCAGCAATCCGCTTCCCCAACGATCGGCCTGGCCGACGCGGCGACCGAAGCCGCACTCAGCCTGTTGGCACAAGCTCACGACTTTCTGCCTCCGTCACCGCAAGGGCTGAGCTGGATCGCCGAACAACACTACGCTGTACGCCGCGCCGCGATGCGCCGGGTCATTCAGCATCACATCACGCTGGGCCTCCAGCAATGCCTCTCCAAAGGTATTGATCGACCCGGACTGTCCGTCCAGGCCACCGAAGGCACGCAGGCTGTAAAAACGGGTCGCCAGCGCAAAGTGGCTGGCATCTTCTGCCAGAGACACCGAGCCCAGTACCGTCGCGGCCTTGACCTGTTCGCCAAGCATCAAACCATGGAGTATCGCATCCTGGGTCGGCGAGACAAACCAGTTGTTCCAGCAGCCCCATTGGGTGACCACGGCCGGTGGACCGGTTCGATCAATGCCGGCAAGATCGCTCTGCCGGAGCAAGGGCTCGAAACCCCACAAACCGGGTGCAGAGTGGCCGATATAGCTGAGCCACTGCGCCTCACCCTCCAGTCCCTGTCGCAGTACCGATCGTGCCTCTGCGGTGCCCAGTTCGTCTACGGCCGCAAACGAGTAGGACCAACCGGGCAAACCGATCGAGGCCAGCACACGTGCATCATGGCCAAAGCGCTCCCAGGACTTCGCACTGCCACCACTGGCCACCATGACGCTGCTGGCCGGTCCGGCTGCATCGCGCTCGACAATGGCCGCAACCAGGCGCTGCAGTTCGTCAACGGTGCGCACTGGCAGCCGGCCGATTGATGCATCAGGCTGCCCGTCTCCATTGCGATCAACGAAACGAAGCTCATCCGGCGCATGACGGACAATTGCATCCGCTTGACGATAGAACGTCGGCAGGAAGCTCTGCGCCTCATTGCCCATGTAACCGCGGTAGTCGACATGATCACCGCCAACCAGCAGCACGAATCGCGCGTTGCCCTGTACCGATATGAAATCGGCAATCGCCTGCGGATACGGCTCATGAGCGCCGAAGCCCGCATAGATCTGATCGGTCCGTGCCAAGGCGACACTCAATCCCCTCGACTGCTGTAGCGAGATCAGCCCGTCGAGATGGTCGGCAAACTGCGGATGCGCAATGATCAGATAGTCAGCATCGACCGGCACCGCAGGTTCCACGGCAGGTTCTACTGCGGGTTGCGCTATGGCGTCAATATACGAACCGAGCCATGCCGTGGCCGACTCGGGCAAACGCACGTCCTGACCTTGATATACGATCCGTCTGAGACCATGACCCTCATCAAACCAGATTACTGCCGGACTGGAGACACCGGCGACCGTGAACCCGAGGGCATCGGGTTCCGAGACGGTCGCCTGAAACCGGCTGTGGAACAAGCCGTCGAGCGCCAGCGGCGGGCCACCTTCACCGTGGTCGCCAGAAAAAGCGCTCATCCTTGGATAATCCACGCTGAAACCCACGAACTGGACCACATCGGACGCATAGCCGGTATCGCCGGGCAATCGAATGGTCAAAACGTTATTGTCAACCAGCAAGTCTTCATCGACTTCGAACTGGATCAGTTCAACGACCAGTCCATCAAAGCGACGGCTGGCCACCAAAACGCCGTTCAAAAGCACCTCGACATGATGGTCCGGATCAGTTCCTGGAAAGTCCAGCCCTCCCCATACCTCAACTTCCATGCTGACCGACCCTGCCACCCGCGCGGGCAACTCGAAGCTCCGATTGACCGTCACCGGATTGCCGCTCGTGGCCAGTCGGGCGTCATACCAGGGATCCTCGGACGGAGCTGAGATGCTGTAACGTCGCTTGCGCTCAAAGCGTTTAATGTGGCGCTCGACGCGCGGTGAATCGCCCCGGGTCGGCACCGTGCCGGCTGGAACTGGCCGGGCCGCTGCCGGGTCGACGATGATCAAATACGCACGGCTGGCCGAATATATGGATTCCGATGCCTGCCCAAGCCACTCGATATAGCTGTTGGCGTTCCAAATCTCGCCACCGCCAATATAGCGAGCGACCGGTTCACCCGCAGTGGTGATGGCCATTGCTTCAGCCGGGACCCCGGTAAAGTCGATCCCTGTCGCCAGCAGCGCCGCATGATCCAGCCGCTGAATGCCTTTCTGCGCCACTCGCGCCACGGCCTGCTGGTTGCCGGCCGCACGATTGATAGCGGGTGCTGTGAGCAGGTTGGCCGCGCGAATCGCATCCCAGTCGGTCAGCACCACATCCGGACGCCGGCCCATATCTGAACCAACAGCCACTATCGGGTGAAAGCGACGATGGCCAAGCTGGTCGATATCAACCAGACGAACCTCATTGATGGTCGACGCATCCTGAACCAACACTTCGTAATCATCCGCCCCCAGCTCACCCAGACCGCGGCCCGGAACCAGGTCACCCAAACGTCGCCAGCTTCCGCCGGTCGACCGTCCCTGTAATTCGAAACCAACATGACCTACCTCGGTAGCGGTCGCCCAGGCCACTTGCAGTTGATCTGGCTCCAGCGGCTTAACCCGCATCCAGGCCAGAGACACCGGCGTAGTCACAAAATCACCACCGAATATGGCAAATGAAACCGGCTCATGGCGAATTTCGGCCGCCGTTCCCGGCACCGGCGTCTGCCGTCGTTCGCTATCGAAGTTGGTATCTTCATCAATGCGAAGTTCGATCCGTACCTCACCGGCAGCCGGCGAACTCAGGGCGCAGCGGCGCAACCATCCGCCATCGTCCTCGGCACGCGAGCGCAGCGCTGCAAAACCACGCAGATTGGTCTCGACAAAGGTATGGGTTGTGCTCAGGTCGTTGGCTGCGCAATGGTTGGTATCCCAGGTCGGGGGCTCGCCAAATTCACCACGATGGGCGGTGCCGATCCCGGTTACCAGCATGATTTCGTCACCACCCCCGTAGACTTCCAGAATGACATCGACGCCATCTTCGATCGCAACGTAACCAATGGTCTCGTCGCTAGCCAACCCGCCGCACGGCACGTTGCGCCGGACTTCCGACAATTCGATGGCGCCATCGAAGCCCGTGGTGTCAATATCCTGCAAGGCCACGTTCATGAAGGGCGCAGACGGGCCCGTCAAGCCTCCATTGAGATTTGCGCCTTCGTTGTTCCAGGTCTGTACCGACGCAAGCAGCACCGGAGACGATGCGAAGTTTTCGCCCAACGGGAAAGTGATGGCGTCGAAGCCAGGGGCCGGCTGCTGGCCCGGCGCAGCGCATCCTCCGATATCGTTGCCGTCGTTGTCTTGTGCATTGACATTGTTCGGGAACGCCGCCGGATTGTACTGAATGGTGCTGGTTTCCCAGCTGCCGACCTTGACCAGCGGCCCGGTACCGCCGCCGGAAACGGGAAGCCGGTAACTGCCCGGCAGCATCGCGAAGTAGTGGACACTCATCGGCGGACCTGACCCATCGGCATCGGGTGCGGAGACCGCCGCGACCTCGAAGCCGCTGGTGGTGATGTTGCGGACTCTCAGCGAGCGCGGATCGGCACCCTGGTTGGACGGCATGACGATGACAACCGGCACATCTGCCATCGCGGCCGCAAAATCAATTTGCACCGTTGGCGTTGCAACACCATCACGTATGAACAGGCCGCCCCCACCGGTGGCCGGCAAATTCACGCTCG
>RECK01000061.1 GCA_007694055.1 Wenzhouxiangella sp. | reverse complement strand
GGCACGATCACCCCGCCCAGCCAGTCGGTTGACCATGGGTCGGACGCCACTTTTACCATCACTCCTGAGACCGGCTGGTCGCTGGATTCGGTCACCGGTGATACCTGCACCCCGGTCAGCACCGGCGCCGATCAGTGGCTGGCTGAGAACATCATCGAAGACTGCTCCGTTGAGGCCAGCTTCCTGATCAACACCTACACCATTGGTGGCACCGTCAGCGGCCTTGAGGGCAGTGGTCTGGTGCTGTCGCTGGACGACGTGGAAACCTTGTCGATTGCGGCCAGCGGTGCATTCACTTTCCTGGCCGAACTCGATCACGGCACGGCCTGGAGTGTGTCGGTAGAGACCCAGCCAACCGACCTTGCCCAGACCTGTTCAGTTTCCAACGGGTCTTCGCCGGGTATTACCGGTGATGTCGACAACATCTCGGTGGTGTGCAGTACCGACACTTTCGAAATCGGCGGCAGCGTTGTCGGCCTGACCGCATCGGGCCTGGTTCTGAACTTGAATGGCAGTGAGAGCCTGCCGCTTGGCGCCGGTTCAAGCAGCTTCCAGTTTGCCGATGCCGTGGCCGATGGCAGCGACTACCTGGTTACGGTCGAAACCCAGCCCGATGGGCAGTGGTGCGAAGTCAGCAATAGTCAAGGTACGGTGTCCGGTGGTCCGGTCGAGGATGTGCAGGTCAACTGCAGTGATGTCGGCATCGGCCTCAGTCTGACTGATATCAACTTCGGCTTGGTTATTCTCGGGGTAACCGACACCCGCTTCTTGACCATCAGCAACCCGGGTGCCAATCCACTGATCATCAGCGGCATCACCTCACCGGGCAGCCCCTTCAGTATCAATTCCAACAGCTGCAGCCCCTTGCCGCGGACTTTGAACCCCGGTGAAAGCTGCGTGCTGGAAATCGAGATAAACAGCGGCACGACGGGCGATTTCGAGGACGAGATCCTGATCGCCAGCAATGCCCAGGGCAGCCCGCAAGCCGTGACCGTTCGAGGCGCCATCATTTCACCGTTGGCGGTGCCGTTCCTGAGCCCGCTGGCGCTGTTGGTGCTGATACTGATGATGCTTGTTCCCGCGCGTGTCGGGATACGCTCACGCCAGAAGGCCTGAGTCGGCTGGCTGCCGGGGCGTTCCCCGGCAGCTTTACTCGAAGCTTCGAATAAGGCGCGGCCTACGTGCCCGAACCCAGCACAGGCCTTGATTGGCCGAGCGGGCTTGAGTATCGTATCTTTTGCTCTGGTTGCAGTAGATACAAGACCTCTTTCTCCATGATTACGCATTGGAACCATTCCCGGGAGGCACGGGCATGCGCAAACTGATTTTGCTGGCCAGCCTGGCCGTGGCCATGATCTTCGGTTGGCATCTGCTTAAAACACGCGATCTGGTCGCGGAGCTTCAGCCAGACGAACTCCCCTTCGTGTCGGTTCATGTCAACCCGATCACCAACGTGGTCAGATTCCAGATTGACGCTGCCGATACGAATGACGAGGACAGCCAGCTGGCCGCCCAACTGATTCAGCATGTGCTGAACCAGGGCCGAGAAGACATTGAAGCGGAGCTTGCCTTGAGGGCCCGCGAAAAGGCCAACCTGTACGCCATGCTGGTTCCCTACCGGCTTCGGGTGGCCAGCACCCCGTAGCTGGCGCCTGGGAAGCGCTTCCGGGACCGACTCATTCCAGCGGTCGCAACGTCAGTGCTCTAAACCAGGCACCGGGACAGGCGTTGAGGGACGGGCCAGGCTAGTGGCCACTAGCATCCAGGCTCCGATAACCAGAAGGTAGCGTGTCCGCCGATGTTCGAAGCACCGCCCGGGCAGCCCGCACTTGTCGCTCGGTTTGAGAAAGAAAACCGACGGCGTGTGGTTTTCGTGACAGTTGCGGGGTTAATCTTCAGCCAATGATCCGACCACTCCATATCGATTCCCAAGGTGCCCTGCTGCGCGAGGCGACTCGTGGGGGCGAGCCTGGCGGCAATTTTGGTCAGTTTTCGCGCCGGCTGCGCGAAATGATCTGGGTCATGGTCCTGCTGCTGCTCGGCCTGACCGCGAGCTCGGCAGCTGCGGTCGAGGAGCGTCTGATTTTGCGCTTTGTGGCCGACCAGGCTGCCGATCAAATTCCTGACTTGCCGACGGGCACCGAAGCTTCGGCCGAAAGGGAATACCTGGACGAGAGTCGCGAAGGTGGCTGGTGGTTGTTGACCTTGCCGCCGGTGACCGAAGAGAGCACAGGCGGCCGTGTACTGTACTTTCAACAAGCGCATACTGCCCGCATCGGCCTGCTGTTGCCCACCCATGAGGAACTGGTCTGGCGCCAGCGCATCAAGGCACCTGGCCCGGCATGGGGTGTGCACACGGATCTGCCGGTGCTGCTGCCGCCGGAGCTTGATGCCGGTGGCAGCCTGCTGCTGCATTTCAGCGATGTTTCGCAACGCCGCACCGCGCCAAAGCTTGCGGGGCTGGACAGTTATCTGAAGAAGTCGGCACGACTCAAGGCTATCTTCGTCGCTTGTGCCAGCGCGCTGCTGATCATGGCGCTGCTGTCGCTTGGATTCCAGCGCGGCTTCGATGACCGTTCCTACGGTTACCTGGCCCTGTTCTCCGCATTCAGCGCGGCCTACGTCATCAGCATGAGCGGCGAGATATACCTGCTTCTGCCCGGCGGCCAGTCACTCAGTACTGTGGGTTCGGCCTTCGAGCGCAGCGCCGCCGGCCTGTCCCTCGTTTTCAGCCTGCTTTTCATCAATCGCTTCCTGCAACTTGAGCAGCGTCGGCCGCGCGCACGACGCCTGCTGCAGGTCCTGGTCTGGGCCCAACTGCTCGTGGTCATTAGCAACTGGATTCAGCCACAGAACCCGCCTCCAGCCGCTGCCCTTGCTGGCAATGTTCTCGTCCTGCTTGCCATCCCGGTTGTCTTTATCGAGGCACTCAAGGCACTGCGCGACGGGATGAAGTCTGGGCTGTTCGTTTTGCTGGCCTGGACACCCAGTCTGCTGACCCTCTGCCTTTGGATCGCCATTCTGCAAGGCTGGTTGCACTCGCAGGTGGATCTGTTGCCCCTGGTGAGTATCGGCATGGTGCTGCAGGTAGCGGTACTCAGCCTGGGACTGGCCGAAGAGGGCTACCGCTTGCGCCGTGAGCGTGACCTGGCAGAAAGCAAGGCCAATCTCGACCCCTTGACTGGCCTGCTTAATCGTCGCGCCCTGGATCGGCGCCTGCAAGAGTTGAGTGCCGCTGCCGACCAGACCGGAGGGCCGCTGACGCTCTTGTTTCTCGACCTTGATCATTTCAAACGGATCAACGACTCCCTGGGACATGCCATCGGCGACGATTGCCTTCGCCATCTTGGGCGTTTGATCAGCTCGATCGTTCGCGCCAACGACCCGGTAGCTCGCTACGGTGGCGAAGAGTTCGTCGTGGCTTTGCCCGGACTGGATGTCACCGGTGCCAGGGCGCTGGCCGAAACCATTCGTCAGCGGATAGAAACGACCCCGCTCGTTACCGCTGATGGCACGGTTCATCTCAAGGCCAGCCTCGGCCTGAGTCGCTGGCAAACTGGCAAGGATACGGTTGCAACCATGATGGCCCGTGCCGACCAGGCTCTGTATGTGGCCAAGAGAGAGGGACGCAACCGCGTGGTGGTGGCGACTGAGCCGGGCGCTGAGGATGGTGTCGCCATTCTGCGCTGAAGAGGCAAAGTTAGGGACATACTTCGTTTGGAGGAGCTCCGACAGCCACACCTGGCCCAGAGGCTTCGGTCCTGGCCATCAGAGCCCCTGCCAACCCACTAAAAGTGCAGGAGAAGCAAAAAAAGGGTCTATCCGAATCTCGCAACAGACAGGGGACCACCGGAAGCGGAGGTGGACGCCACTGCTCGTAGCGCATGGTGCGACTTCGGGAAAAGAGGTTGGATGGGTAGAGGCCAGGTGCCGAGTGGCCCTGCCCGGTGCCGGGCCCGAGGTGAGCGGCGTGGTTCAAGGCTGCAAGCGCACAGGAGTTCGGGTGCCA
>RECK01000202.1 GCA_007694055.1 Wenzhouxiangella sp. | reverse complement strand
ACGTCGACCGTCGGGGGCGTGGCCCCGACCACCGCATTTGAGTTTTCTGGGAGGGGGCGCAGCCGGGTTTCGCAGATGGTTTCAACATGGACCCTGGCCGCGTTGGGCCGGGCTAGGGGTCGAGGTCTTTTGCCAAACTGTCGCTGGCCCACGCATTTATTGAGCCAATACCGTCAAAGTCGGTGGGGTTGTCGGTTGCCAGGTGAGTCACACCATGCCCCTCCATGGTCGCAACGATGTTGGCATCGTGAATGCGCTTACCGGCAAGGTTTCCTGCCTTGATCAACCGCTCCAGGCGCGACCACTGACCGAGTTCCTGGTCGAGAAGACTCAGAAATCGCCCAATCTCATGCAGATTCGACAACGCCTGTGGCGTGCTCAATCCCAGACCGTTTTGTTCAACCGGACGCGTGGCAACCACGGCGTACTCTCGGAAAACCTGGTCACTGGTGACCAACCGCCAGCCGCGTTCACCTGAGCCATTGATTACCCGACTGCAGGAATGATGCGTGCTCCGACCCTGGTCGGTTGCACCAAGCAGAATGTTGGTATCAACAAACAGCAGCTCACCGACCGGAATCTGCATAAATCTCGTCACGCGACCAAGTTGATTGACCTGACGTAGTCACCTTGTGTAACTGCAGCGGCCGCTCCACCGACCCAGGTGCAAGGCTGGCAGCACGCTGAAGAATATGCCGAAGCTCCCCCTGAAGCGAACGATGATTGGCAGCAGCCAGTCGCTTGAGCCGACTAAGCGTTTCCGGCGGAATGTCTCGAATATGTATCGATTTCATATCGGTATTATAACGCCACCGCCTCATCCAGCACGCCCCTCCCTTATACTCAGGGCTCACCCGGCCCAACCCCACCCCATGCACCATATCGTCGCCATTGCCACGCTGCTTCTGGGCATTGCCGTGATTCTTGCCGGCAACGGGCTGCTCGGTACCTTGCTGGGTGTTCGCGGCGAGATGGAGGGCTTTTCCAGCGCCACTCTTGGCCTGGTCACCAGCGCCTACTTTGCCGGATTCGTTGCCGGGACGTTTATCGTGCCCCGCATCATCCGTCGGGTTGGTCACATTCGCATGTTTGCAGCGCTGGCGTCGGTGGCGTCCGTGGTCACCCTGCTTCACGGCATGCTGGTGTATCCGTCGGCCTGGTTTCTGCTGCGAATCCTGTCCGGCATTTGCATCGTGGGACTCTACATTGTCATCGAAAGCTGGCTGAACGAGCAGACCGCCAACGAACATCGGGGCCATGTCTTTTCAGCCTACATGACCACCACCCTGATTGGCCTGGGCATTGGCCAGGTACTGCTGATGGCCGGTGATATCGCCACCCTGCACTTGTTTGCCATTGGCTCGGTACTGCTGTCGCTTGGCCTGGTGCCGGTAGCCCTGACCCGGGTCCAGGAACCGGATCTGGTCGAAGCCCAGCACCTGGGCCTGCGCAATCTTTACGCGATTTCTCCGCTGGGTGTCGTCGGCTGCGTATTCGCCGGGCTCGGCACCGGCGCGTTCTGGGGCCTGGCCCCGGTGATGGCAGTCGGCATTGGCCTGCAAGCCGGTGGCGTCGCCGGATTCATGGGCCTGACCATACTCGGCGGTGTACTGATGCTGTGGCCGGTGGGTCGCTTGTCAGACCGCTTCGATCGCCGCACCGTGTTGATGTGGGTCTGCGTGCTGGCCGCGCTGGCGGCCACGCTGGCCCTGGTTCTGTCTCGCCTGGAAACCGGCTGGCTGCTGCTCGGCGGTTTCCTGTACGGTGCCGTGGGCTTTTCCATCTACGCGCTCTCGGCCGCGCACACCAACGACCACATCGAATCCGACCAGGTCCTGGAAGTCGCCTCCTCGCTGCAACTGCTGTGGGGCGCTGGCGCCATTGTCGGCCCGATACTGGCAGGCATCCTGATGCAGTGGACCGACCCGACCGCCCTGCTGCCCTTTATCGCCATAGCCGCCCTGCTCCCCGGCATATTCGCCCGCTACCGGATGAGCGTCAGCGAAGCCATCCCCATGGACGACCAGGGCGATTTCGTCCCCCAATTCGCCACCTCACCGGCAGCCCTGGAAATGCACCCGGAAGCCCACGAAGAAGACGAAGCCACGAATACCTGACAAATTCAAACTCTGACTTTGAATTTGTCAGAACCGGGCGCTAGAATGGGCCAATGATTGAGCGCGACCTGGCACCGCATCTACTGAAAGCAGCGACCAACTTTCCTGCCGTTACGCTGACCGGGCCGCGCCAGAGTGGCAAATCAACCCTGTGCCGGAATCTGTTCCCCGACTACCACTATGCCAACCTCGAGCAGCCGGATACACGCAGGTATGCGCTGGAGGATCCGCGCGGTTTTCTTCAAGACCTGGAAGGAGGGGCGATTCTGGATGAAATCCAGAACGCACCCGAACTGGCATCCTGGCTGCAGGTGAGAATCGACGAAGAGCCGACTCCCGGGCAGTGGATCCTGACTGGCTCGCAGAACTTCGCCATCTCGAATTCAGTCAGTCAATCGCTGGCCGGCCGCTCCGCCATACTGAACCTGTTGCCGCTGACGCTCAATGAAACAGAGCGATTCGAGAACACCCGGACCGATGTGCTCGAGCAAGTCCTGATTCGTGGCGGCTACCCGCGCATCTTCGAGCAAGGACTGGAACCGGCCGACTGGCTTTCAGCTTACGTGGCCACCTACGTCGAGCGCGATGTGCGTTCGCTGTCGGGCATCACCGACCTGATGACCTTTCAGCGCTTTCTGTCCCTTTGCGCCGGCCGCAGTGGACAGACCCTGAACTACTCGGCCCTGGCCAGCGATTGCGGCGTATCGCAACCCACCGCCAAGGCATGGACCTCGATACTGCATGCCAGCTTCCTGGCCTTCATTCTGCCGGCCTGGTCTGGCAACGTCCGCAAGCGCCTGACCCGCAGCCCAAAGCTGGTGTTTGTCGACAGCGGCCTGCTGTGCTGGCTACTGGACATAAGAACACCGCAGCAACTGCGCACGCACCCACTCAAAGGCGCCATCTTCGAAAGCTGGGTGCTGGCGGAATTCTACAAGCGGCGTCACCATGCCAACGAGCCGCGCGGGCTGTATTACTACCGTGACCAATCCGGCCTGGAAGTGGATCTCCTGGTCGAAATGGCCGGAAACATCGATCTTGTCGAATGCAAGTCCGGCCAGACAGTGACCGGCAGCATGACCCGACCACTAAAGCGACTCATCGAACTGCTACCGGAAGAAACGGCAAGAAGCGCCGCCATTGTCTACGGCGGGCAACAACGCCAACGCCGCCAGACCATCGACATGGTCCCCTGGCGACAACTGCCAGACCTGATAGAGCAGCAACTTGCAGCAATGCCTCCAACCTGACAGCGCCTTAAACCTCACACGCTGAAGGCGACCAGGAAAAACTCCGGCTTACCAAAGCATTGCCTCACTCAGGCTCACACCTCAGCGACCGTGATGCCTTGTAATCATGACCCTCGGCAAACTCGATCTGCCCGGCAAGCTCAAACAAGTCTTTCTTGCGAACCATACCGCGCATTTCTCGAAGCCCGGATTCAGTTGTTGACTGACTCAACGGATGGTCACTTCAATCGAACGGCCAAGAACAGAAGCAAACTTTTCAAGCGTGGATAAGCGAATATCCTCTGCATGGTTTTCAATGCGGGAAATCGCAGATTTCTTTGTATCCAATCTCTCGGCCAGTTCCGCTTGGGTGAGGCCAGACTCTTCTCTGGCTTGCTTCAAAAGCGCACCGATCTTGAATGCCTTGTAACCCTCATCGAAGCCTTCATCAAACCCAGCGTCCTTGGCTCGTCGCCTGGAAACATATGTCGACAGATCACTCATGATTTTTTCCTCGAAAAGTAGTCACGTTTCCGTGTCTCCGCAACACGAATATCTTTCAGCGGTACTTTCTGCGTCTTCCAAGCCCATACCCCCACACCAGCCTGAACCCTGAACCCTGAACCCTGAGCCTTCCCAACCTACCCATCCAACGGCACAGTCAACGCCGCGCAAAACGTACCCTCGTGCTCCCA
>RECK01000349.1 GCA_007694055.1 Wenzhouxiangella sp. | reverse complement strand
GATCCAGGTACAGACCTTTCAGTGCGCTATGCGCCTGCAAGGCTCGATTGCCCGTACAGATCAAGCCCTTGGCTGCAAGGTAGTCTCGGTGGCACCCGAACTCCTGTGCGCTTGCAGCCTTGAACCACGCCGCTCACCTCGGACCCGGCCCCAGGCAGGGCCACTCGGCACCTTGCCTCCACCCTTCCAACCTCTTTTCCCGAAGTCGCACCATGCGCTACGAGCAGTGGAGTCAACCTCCGCTCCCGGTGGTCCCCTGTCTGTTGCGAGATTCCGATAGACCCTTGATAATCACATGCCGCCGGGAAAGCCCCCACCACCGGGAAGCCGCTTCATCAGTTTGGCCATGGCACCCTTGTTGCCAACCTTCTTCATCATTTTTTGCATCTGCTTGTGCTGCTTGAGCAAGCGATTGACGTCCTGGATCTGGGTACCGGAACCGACCGCGATGCGGCGCTTGCGTGAACCCTTGATCAGGTCCGGAATTCGGCGTTCGTTCGGGGTCATGGAGTTGATGATGGCGATCATGCGCCGGGTCTGGCGATCGTCCATCTGGGCCCGGGCCGCCTCGGGCAGCCTGTTCATGCCCGGCAACTTGTCCATCAGTGAGCCCAGCCCACCCAGGTTTTCCATCTGCAGGAGCTGATCACGCAGGTCGTCCATGCCGAAACGCCTTGAACCCTTGCCAACCTTGGCGGCCAGTCTCCGGGCGTGCTTCTGATCGACCTTGCGCTCGACTTCCTCGACCAGGCTGAGCACGTCACCCATACCGAGAATGCGTGAGGCCAGGCGGTCCGGATGAAAGGGCTCCAGCCCATCAAGCTTCTCGCCCGTTCCCAGGAACTTGATCGGGGCCCCGGTTATCTGGCGAACAGACAGCGCCGCTCCACCGCGGGCATCACCGTCGGTCTTGGTCAGGACCACGCCTGACAGCGGCAAAGCTTCATGGAAGGCGCGGGCCGTGTTGGCTGCATCCTGACCGGTCATGCTGTCGACCACGAACAGCACCTCGGCCGGGCTGGTCGCAGCATGAACGCGACGGATCTCATCCATCATCGCTTCGTCCACCGCCAGGCGTCCGGCCGTATCCAGGATCAAGACGTCGGCGAAGCTGCGCCGGGCCTGTTCGACGGACTCTTTGGCAATCTGAACCGCATCGTCAGTGCTTTTGGCCCTGAAGAAACCGGCATCGACCTGGCCGGCCAGGGTTTCGAGCTGATCAATCGCCGCCGGCCGGTAAATGTCACAGCTGGCCAGCAGCACTTTCTTGCGATGGCGCTCCTTGAGCAGCCGGGCCAGCTTGCCGGCCGTCGTGGTCTTGCCCGCGCCTTGCAGGCCGGCCAGCAGGATGACGACAGGCGGGGCCAGATCAAGCTTCAGTTCCGACTGGGTGTCACCCAGAACCCGCTTGAGCTCTTCGTGGACCACCTTGACCAGCGCCTGCCCCGGCTTGAGACTGCCGATAACCTCCTGTCCGACTGCGCGCTGCGTGGTTTGGGCGATGAAGTCCTTGACAACCGGGAGCGCCACATCGGCTTCCAGCAAGGCAATGCGAACCTCGCGCATGGCCTCACGGACGTTGTCTTCGGTCAGTTTGCCGCGCCCGCGCAGGCGATCCAGCGAGCCGGTCAGACGTTTACTGAGTTGGTCAAACATGTTTGGCGGCTTCTAATCTTGGGTATGGGACGATCAGTCATTATACTGGCCTCTGAACCATCTACCATTCGAGCTACCGCGTTCCAAGTGCAAGCGCTCTCTATTTTGTCGCTGATGACCGGCCTGGCCTACCTGGCAGCTGGCGCCTGTCTCGCCCTGGGCTTTTTCCATGCCCGCGCCGGGCTGCGCTATCTCGGCGCGGTTCTGGGCATCGCAGCCGTGCTGAGTCATGCCGTCACGCTATGGCTGAATATGGCCACCCCCCTGGGCTGGGATGTGAATTTCCTCAACAGCCTGAGCCTGGCTGCCTGGATGATCGTCGCGGTACTTTTACTCGGCAGCGTGAGGATGCGCAGCCTCGAAGCGGGCATTATCGCGTTCCCTGGCGCTGCCCTGATGGTGTGGCTGCAGTGGCTGGCCCAACCCTCGCCCATGATCCTGGGTCGCCTTTCGCCCATGCTGGAGGTGCACGTATTCAGTTCGCTGCTGGCCTACAGCCTGCTCAGCATCGCCGCGATCAACGCCATTCTGGTCGCCTCCCAGGATTACATGCTGCGACATCCGCGGCCGCTGCGCCAGCTGGAGCTGCTGCCGCCGCTGTCCACGGTGGAGACACTGATGTTCAGGCTGATCCTGGGGGGCTGGCTGGTCCTGTCGATGAGCCTGCTGACCGGACTGGTCTACCTCGATGACCTGATGGCCCAGCATCTGGCCCACAAGACCGTGCTTTCCATCCTGTCATGGCTGCTGTTCGGACTGTTGCTGGGCGGTCGCTGGTGGTTCGGCTGGCGCGGGCGACGGGCGGTCAACTGGGCACTGACGGCCATGGTGGTACTCGCGCTGGCCTATTTCGGCAGCCGGCTGGTTCTGGAGATGATTCTAGACCGCAGCTGGAGCGGGCCTGCCGACAGCCTGGTTTCGCTAATGCTGTCGACATGACCGAACTATCCCTGGCCACCCTGTTCATCCTGCTGGCCGTTCTGATCATCCTGTCGGCGTTCTTCTCCAGTTCCGAGACCGGCCTGGTTGCGCTCAACCGTTACCGTCTTCGTCACCAGGCCCAGTCCGGGCATCGTGGTGCCCGGCTGGCCCAGAACCTGCTGGCCCAGCCCGATCGCATGTTCGGCCTGATCCTGCTCGGCAACAACCTGGTCAATATCCTGGCCGCCTCGATTGCAACCGTTATCGCGCTACGCCTGCTCGGCGAGGCTGGAATCTGGGTTTCGACCCTGATCCTGACCGGCGTAATCCTGATTTTCGCCGAGCTGGCCCCGAAGACGGTCGCCGCACTTCACCCGCAACGCATAGCTTACCCGGCCAGCTACGTGCTGACCCCCCTGCTCAAACTGCTCTACCCCGTAGTCTGGCTGATCAACCTGCTGGCCAACACCCTGCTGCGTGCTGTCGGAATCAGCAAGGCTTCCGTCCAGGCCGACGCACTGAATCGCGACGAGTTACGCACCCTGGTCCAGGAAGGTGGCCGGCATATCTCGCTGGACCACCAGCAAATGCTGATCAATATTCTCGATCTCGAGCACGGCACCGTGGACGATGTCATGGTGCCGCGCCAGGACATTGTCGGCATTGATATGGATAATGACTGGGAGGACATTCTGCAGACCCTGACCCAGTCGATTTACACCCGCATGCCGGTATGGCGTGGTTCGCTGGAGAATATCGTCGGCCTGCTGCACATCCGCACGGTGCTGACCAAGCTGGCCCAGAACCGCCTTGACCCGGAAGCCCTGCTCAAGGCGACACGCCGGCCCTATTTCATCCCCGAAGGCACGCCACTGACCCAGCAGTTACTGGAATTTCAGGGCCGCGAGCGGCGGATGGGCATGGTGGTCGACGAGTACGGCGATATCCAGGGCCTGGTAACGCTGGACGATATCCTGGAAGAAATCGTCGGCGAGTACACATCAGAAGGCGCCGGACGCCAGCGCCTGCTGCGCAAGCAGGAAAACGGATCGTGGCTCGTCGATGGCAGCACGACCCTGCGCATGCTCAACCGACGCCTGAAGTGGGACTTGCCCACCGCCGGCGCCAAGACGGTCAACGGACTGATCCTGGAACAACTGGAATCACTGCCTGACGGCCGTACCAGCCTGCGCATCGGTGACCTGATCTTCACTATCGTCGACATCGCAGACAACCGCATTCGCAAGGTTAGAGTCTGGGAACCGGACGACGCAAGCGAAGCATAACCACCCCCCTCCATTTTTTCGGCTTATATCCGGATCCCGCAAACCCCTGATTGCCCGAAAAGCAGTGAGTAGGCAGAGCCGGGCATGGGCTTTCCTTGTGCAGAAAAGTGGCGGCAGCCGCACAAGGCTTTGTGCTTTGATTTGAACAGGGTTTTGGCTATCCAGGTCTGCGCGCTCTTTTTGCTTGCTGCAAGCTGGTGAAAAAGAGATTGGAAGGGTGGTGGAGGCACC
>RECK01000293.1 GCA_007694055.1 Wenzhouxiangella sp. | reverse complement strand
CCCGGCCAGGCCCTGAGCGGCCGGATACCACCCGGTGCATCTTCCACCCCTTCCAATCTCTTCTTCACCATCTTGCAATTGCGGAAAATGCCGCGAGGGTCTCCAGCGGGAGGATTCGCTGAAGGCCTCGCCACTGCGTTGAATCGAACGGGCATTCCCTCCTTTGGGCTGGCCTCGGAGCCAGAAGCACCTGTTTACCCGGGCACGAAGATCTCTACAGGCCTACCCAGAACAGGCCCAGGCACAGGATCAGGCCGGCCAGGGGGACGATGACGGTGAGTGCGCCCATGGGGGCGTAGGCGGCGGCGTGGGTTTCCTTGCAGATGGCGCGGATGGTGGTGACGACGTAGCCGTTGTGGGGCAGGGAGTCGAGGGCGCCTGAAGATATCGCGACCACGCGGTGGAGCTGGTCGGGGTCCACGCCCTGGTCCATGTAGTGCGGCCCGAGAATGGGCAGGGCGATGGCCTGGCCGCCCGATGCCGAGCCGGTCATGGCAGCGATTGCCGAGACCGCGATGGCGGCCGATACCAGGCCCGAGCCGGGCAGGCCGGTGACCCAGACCACGGCGGCGTCGAAGGCAGGCGAGACCCTGGCCACGGTTCCGAAGCCGACTACCGCGGCGGTATTGCCGATGGCGATCAGGGCACCGGTGCCGCCTTCGGTCAGTGCTTCACCGGGTTGATGCAAATGACGCACGTTGATCAGGGCCGCACCGATACAGCCGGCCAGCAGGGCAACAATCAGGGCTGAAGTGCCCAGGCTGTCATGGGTGGTGAAGGATATGCCCAGGACCAGCCCCAGCGGAATCAGGGCCAGGGCCGGGTGGGGCAGGTCTTCGCGTGTGCCCTGGGGGTCGTCGGCGCGTGCTTCGAATTCTTCACCCCGCTCGACCGCGCGGCGCAGCATCCAGCGCAACCACAGGTAGCCGGTGACAGCCATGAAGATGGCCACCACCAGGCTGGCCTGCCAGGCGGCCAGCGGGCTGGTGCCGAGGTGTTCGACCGGAATCCAGTTCTGGATTTCCGGCGAGCCGGCCGAGGTCATGGTGAAGGTGACCGAGCCGAAGGCCAGGGTGGCCGGAATGAAGCGGCGCGGCAGATTGGCGCCGCGGAACAGGGCCAGGGCCATCGGGTAGACCGAGAAAGCCACCACGAACAGGCTGACCCCGCCATAGGTCAGTACGGCACAGGCCAGGACCACGGCAAGGGCCGCGCGGTCGGTGCCCAGCCGGGTGATGATCCAGCGCGACACGCTGTCGGCGCCGCCTGAGGATTCCATCAGCTTGCCGAACAACGAGCCCAGCAGGAATACAAAAAACCAGGAGGCGATGAACCCGGTGAAGCCGCTCATGTACTGGGTGACCAGGTTGACGCCATCCTCTCCGGCCAGCGGCGGCAGCAGCGGCACGCCGGCAGTCAGGGCAACGATCAGCGCACACAGCGGCGTGGCCACGAACAGGCTCATGCCGCGCATGGTGAGGAAGATCAGCAGGGCCAGGGCGCCGAGCAGGCCGATAAGACTGAGCATCTGTAATGACCGGGGTGCGTGGAAAACCGGCTTCCATGGTCGCCGCGGCCACCCTGGCCGGGGAACTGTACCAAGGTACAAGTTACTTCGGCCCGGGTCTGATTCACTCTTGTGGCCCAGGTGGAGGACCGCCAGAGGGACGGCCTCGCATCCACAACAAATATTCAAACGGAGCGCATATGAAAACTGCACGATTTTCCGCCTTGAGTCTGGCCATTGCCCTGGCCTTGTCCGGCGGCCTGGCCGCCCAGACCGGCGCAGTCGAAGAGGAGGGTGCCGAATCTGATCTGACCAACGTGCCGGTCGATGTCATCACGGTCACAGCGCGTCGGCGCGAGGAGTCGGAGCTGGATGTGCCGATTGCGATGACGACCTTGTCCGGGCAGGCGCTGGGTGATGTCGGCGCCCAGGACATTACCTATCTCAAGCAGGTCGTGCCCAACACCACCCTGGAAGTATCACGCGGCACCAGCAATACCCTGACCGCGTTCATTCGCGGCGTCGGCCAGCAGGACCCGGTTGCCGGTTTCGAGGCCGGCGTCGGTATCTACATCGATGATGTCTACCTCAATCGCCCGCAGGGCGCGGTCCTCGATATCTATGATGTCGAGCGCATCGAGGTCCTGCGTGGTCCGCAGGGCACGCTGTACGGTCGCAACACCATCGGTGGTGCGGTGAAGTACGTGACCCGCCGACTCGGTCAGGAACCGGCGGTGAGGATCCGCGGCAACCTGGGCAGCTTTTCGCAGCGTGATCTGATCGTGTCCGGTGAAACGCCGATCGGCGATACGGCAGCCATAGGTGCGGCCATTGCCACCCTGAATCGGGACGGGTTCGGGACCAACCTGACCACCGGCAAGGACAACTACAACAAGGACGTGCTCGCGGCCCGCGCCAGCGTTGAATGGACACCGACCGACGGCAGCTTCATCCGTCTGGGCGGAGATTATTTCAAGGATGACTCCAACCCGGTAGGCGGACATCGCTTGATTCCGGGCCTGTTTTCCGGTGCCCCGGTGCTTGACAATGTCTTCGACTCGCGTGGCGGCCAGACCGGCAAGAACTTTACCGAGGCCTGGGGTGTGAGCCTGCTGGGCGAGTTCAACATCAACTCGAACTGGCAGTTCAAGAGTATTACCGCCTACCGTGAAAACGAAAATATCCAGCAGATCGACTTTGATGCCCTGCCGGCGGTCGACCTGGATGTTGCCACCATTTACGACAGCGACCAGTTCAGCCAGGAATTCCAGCTCAACTACACCTCTGACCGGGTGGCCGGCGTGGCTGGTTTCTACTACCTCAATGCCAATGCATTCGGACCTTTCGATGTGCGCCTGTTCGAGACCGGCACCCTGATCGGTGCGCCCGGGCTCAACGCTTTCACCAAGGGCGATGTCGATACCGATACCTGGTCACTGTTTGCCGATGTCAGCTTCGATCTGGGCGCCTGGTTCGGCATGGATACCGACCTGGAGCTGTCGCTGGGTGGTCGCTATACCAGCGACAAGCGGTCTTCACGGGTACTGCGCCAGAACATGCTCGGTGAGTCGGAGTTCTTTGGTGGCGACCCGATCATTCTTGCCACCACGTCCGACTTTGACGGATCCGAAACCTTCACCCAGTTCACCCCCAGGGTCAGCCTGGCCTGGAAACCCACCCCGGATCAGAACCTCTACGTCTCCTATTCGCAGGGCTTCAAGGGCGGTGGCTTCGACCCGCGCGGCTTGACCACCCTGGCGCCGGGTCGTGATGGCAATCCGCCGACCGAAGAAGATGTATTCGAGTTCATGCGTTTCGGGCCGGAAACGGTTGATTCTTACGAGGTCGGTCTGAAATCACGTTGGCTGGATGGCCGCATCAATACCAGCCTGGCCTTCTTCTACAGCGACTACACCGATATCCAGGTGCCCGGTTCGATCGGTGCCGATACCACCGGCGACGGCATTGCCGACACTTTCGCAGGCGTCACCACCAACGCCGGTGCAGCCACGGTCAAGGGCTTCGAGTTCGAGATGAATGCCATCCTGGGGCAGAGCCTGATGGCCTCGGGTGACATGCTGAGCCTGGCCACGGCAATTGGTTACGTGGATGCCGGCTACGATGAGTTCATCACGGCGGTGGCCAATCCGGCTACGGGTGAAACTGCGCTGGAGGATGTTGCCGATCAGCGTGTGATCCAGAACACCCCGAAATGGACCGCACACGCCAACCTGCGCTACAACCTGCCCGTGCAGTGGTTTGGCCAGGATGGCGATATCTCGGTCATTGGCGCCTGGTCTTATCGCTCCAAGACCAACCAGTTCGAGATCCCTTCGGCGTTTCTTGATCAGCCCTCCTACTCGCTTTACGACCTGAGCCTGGTCTGGCGACGGGCCGACAACCGTTACGAAGTTGGTTTGCACGGGCGCAACCTGACCAACGAGAAATACAAGGTGTCGGGCTACGTGTTCGCCACGCCGGACGGGTCGGCTTCAACGCTTGGACTGGAGGGGGTGATGAATGCCTTCTACGGCGCGCCCCGGACCATCACCCTGACCGGTCAGATCAATTTCTGATCGATCGACGACCAT
>RECK01000402.1 GCA_007694055.1 Wenzhouxiangella sp. | reverse complement strand
CTTCTATTACGGGATTGCCACCGACATGACGCCAGCCCGCGGCACGGGCCGGCGCCTGATGGCGACGAATGGCAAGGCTTCAGTCGAGCTTGACCGGGGCCTCGGGGCGTTCCGGGAAGCGCGGCGGATCGGCCTCGATCTTGCCCATCACCTCCTCGATAGCCCGCTCCAGCTGCGGGTCACGGCCGGCAATCACGCTGGCCGGATCGTTGGCCACCTCGATGTCCGGCACTACGCCCTCGCCCTCGACCACGAACTCACCGTCGACGCTGGCAAAGCCGAACTCGGGCACATTGACGGCCCCGCCGTCAATCAGGGGGCCATGGTTGGTGATGCCAACCACGCCGCCCCAGGACCGCTTGCCGATCAGGGGGCCCAGCCCGGCGTTACGGAACTGCCACGGGAAGATATCCCCGTCAGAGGCCGAGTTTTCGTCCAGTAGTGCTGCCAGGTGGCCGTTGAAGGCCTGGCTCGGATAAGTGCTCACGTAAGGCATGGTGCGCGAGTAGCCCAGCGACATGGGACGGCGCGCAAGCCGTTCGATCAGCATCTGCGAGACATTGCCACCACCGTTGGAGCGCACGTCGATAACCAATCCGTCCTTGCGCAGCTGGCCGTAGAACCACTTGATGAATTCGCGGATACCGTCCGGACCCATGTCAGGTACGTGCAGGTAGCCCACCCGGCCGTCCGTGGCCTCGGTAACTCGGCGGTGGTTGTCCCGTACCCAGGCCAGGTAATGCAGTGCGGATTCGTTGTCGATCGGACGCACCGTGGCCGTGCGCGGGTTGCGCCCGTCGGCGCGGTCGCTGACCGTCAGCGTCACGGCCTGGCCGGGAGGTAGCTGCAGACGCCGGTAAATGTTCTCCGACCCGGACAGGGCGCGGCCGTTGATGGCCAGAATGTAGTCACCCCCGCGTACGTCCACGCCGACCTCGGTCAGCGGCGATCGGTAGCGCGGCTCGTCATTCTGGCCGCGGAGAATCTTGCTGATCCGGTAAAGATCGCGGTCGATCTCGAAGCGAGCGCCCAGCAGCGCCACTGGATGGCGCTCCGGCAGACCCTCATCTCCGCCGCTGACGTAGGCGTGGCTGACATTCAGTTCGGCGATCATTTCGCCCATCAGGTAATTCAGATCGCTGCGGTGAGCCACATGCTCCAGCCACGGCCGGTATTGCTCGCGCAGCCCCTCCCAGTCGTAGCCGTGCATGTTCTCGACGTAGAAATGGTCACGAAAACGTCGCCAGACCTCGTCAAAGGCGGTCGCCCATTCGGCCACCGGATCGATGGTCGCGCGCAGTCCCGCAGTGACCACGGACTCCGGATCACGACCTTCGCGGGCAATGTCGAAGACCTGCCAGTTGCTGCCCTGTCGGGCCAGCAGGCGGCGACCGTCGGCGCTGACGTCGAGCGCTTGCAGGCCATCGGGAAACTCCACGGTTTCGCGGTCCTCGAAGCGAAACATGCGGATGCGAGGCTGCCGCTCCGGCCCACGCCCGTAGAAGAACGGATCGCTTTCAACGTACAACACGCCCCCATGCACAGCCACGGCACTGGAAATGTTGGTGTTGTCCACGGGCAAACGTATGACCCGATCCCACAAGCCGTCGAAATCGATCTCGACACGCTCCGGACGATCACTGTCATTACCGTTGTCGTTGTCCTTATCCCCGTTCAGGCCCGGCTCCTCGGCATCGCGCGGTGCGAACGGGTTGGGCGCCGATCGGGTCAGGCCCAGGGCAAAGATTCCGGTCATGCGGTTGGCCGCGAAGTTCCACTCGCGCTGGGAGATCTGCGGCGCAAACTCGCGGTCACCGAGGAAGAACAAATGCTGTCCGTCGGCTGAGAAGCTTGGACGATACTCCGAGAACAGGCCCTCGGAAATCTGCCGGCTGCTGTTGTCGGCGACGCTGTAGAGATGCAGCGCACGCAGGCCGCTTTCCCGGGTCTGGCTGAAGGCCAACCAGTCACCGGCCGGCGACCAGGCGTAGTCGCGGTTGCGCCAGCCCGGATCACGTCCGGCCTCGCGCAGGCCGCCGCGACCATCGCTGCGGATGACCAGGATGCGGCCATCCTTGTCGGAAACGGCGACGTGATCACCGGTCGGCGAAAAACGCGGCTGGTAGAAGCGGGTCTGGTTACCGTCGGTGAGCTGGCGCGGCTGGCCGCTGCCGTCGGCGGGCGCGATGTAAAGCTCCTCTTCACCGCTGACATCGGAGACAAACACCACCGATCGGCCATCCGGTGACCAGTCCATTTCCCGGTCATGTGCGCTTGAGCGGTGGGTGATGACCCGGGTAACGCCCTCGTCGACCGGGGCATTGAACAGGTTGCCCCGGGCCGAGAACAACACGCGCTGACCGGTCGGGCTGAGCCTGGCCCCGGTAATCTGGTCGGCCACGGCAATGGTGCGCTCACGGCGGTTGACACCATCATCCGGCACCCGAATGCTCAGGCCGCGATCGCTGTTGTCGCGGGTATCGAAAATACGCAGGCGACCGTCAAGCTCGTAAATGATCCGGCCATCGGTTGAAGCGCTGGCCCAGCGCACGTCCCAGGTGTCCTGGAAAGTCAGCTGGGTGACCTCCAGGCTTTCCGGGTCGACGCGGTAGAGGTTCAGCGTGCCGTCGCGGTCGGAAACGAAATACCCGAAACCATCGATCCACATCGGGTCACGGTCGGTGCGCGGATGGTCGGTGATCTGGCGCGCATCCCCCGCCTCGAGATCAAACAGCCACAGGCTTTGCGCCCAGCCGCCCTGGTAGCGTTTCCAGGTGCGGAAATCGCGAAACAGCGGCGAGTAAAACAACTTGCTGCCGTCGTCGTTGAAGGTCCCTGCCCCGGATACCGGAACCGGCAGCGCTTCAGGCAGGCCGCCAGTGCGGGAAACGGTATACAGGGTGGCCGTGCTCGAGCCCCAGGCATCGCGCTGTGACCGGAACAGAACGCGCTCACCGTCCGGGGTCCAGCCATAGACCTGGTTGTCATAGCCCCAGCGGGCCGGCAGCGGACCGGTAGCCGGGTACCAGGTCAACTGGACCGGCTCCCCGCCCCCGGCCGGAATCAGGTAGACCTGCTCATCGCCACCGTACTGGCCGGTAAAGGCAATGTAGCGCCCATCCGGCGAAAAGCGCGGAAACAACTCCTTGCCGGGATGACTGGTCAAACGGCTGGCCACGCCGCCCTGGTCAGACACCGTCCACAAGTCGCCACCGTAGCTGAATACCACCTGGCTGTCGTGCAGGTGAGGAAAACGCAGCAAACGCGTATCAGCGGCCACCTGGGTAGCCCCGAACAAGCCGATGAGCAGCAGAAAAAGTGCTGATTGAAGACGATTAGGCATGGAAGATAGTCCTGATGGTGGATCTCGAAACGATTGGAACAGTATAACTTTCCCGTCACATCCATCACTGCCCAAAGTCATGCGGGTTGGTATCTTTCGTGTCAATCGCGCTACAATCGCCGGCTTCACCCCCCGGCCAGGTTACCTTCCGATCAAGGCCACGAATCTGCAAAAGGTTGATTAATTAATGATTTTTCGCCCATTCTCAACGAAACAAAATGCCGCCATGGGGCTGCTGTTGATCGCAAGCCTCGTCTTCGGGGGACAGGCGATGGCCAAAGACGAGCAGGTCTGGGTTCGCATCTTCCAGGCCGAGTCGCATGCCATCCGCGACCACGCACTGCTTGCAGGACACTCGCTGGCAAACTACGGAGAGATGCTGTTCGGACAGGTCGATCGGTCGACCGCCGAGGCACTGCAAGCGCAGGGAGTGACAGTAAGAATCAGCGAAAATCCTTTCAAGCTCACGCTCGGGGAAGAAACCTTTGATCCGGCACAGCGGTTTCCGCAGCGACTGGATTCGCCGGCTGCCACGGCGCCGGGCTGGCATCTGGTTCAGTTCCAGGGGCCGGTGCGCTCGCAATGGCTGAGCGCGCTTCGCGACCAGGGTGTTCGCATTGCCCAGCCGATTTATCCGTTCAGCTACGTGGTCTGGGTCGAGCCTGATCAGCTCAGTCGCGCAAGCCAGCTTGAATCGGTGCGCTGGATGGGGGCGTGGCAAGCCGAGTGGGCATTGCAGCCCCAGCAACGAGATTT
>RECK01000118.1 GCA_007694055.1 Wenzhouxiangella sp. | reverse complement strand
CCCTTCCAACCTCTTTCCAAGCCGCGGCTATGCGCTACGAGCAGTGGAATCAACCTCTGCTCCCGGTGGCCCCAGCATGTTACGAGATTCGGATAGACCCCTTTACTCGGGCTAATGGCAAAGGATTCGACATGGACCCCGGCCGCAAGCGCCTAACGGTTTCCGCAAGGGGGCTTCTTGCCTGCGGCAAACCGCCTCCCTCCTCCGACCTGCGCTGGGCCGGGCTACAAGCTCTTTCCCTTTTCCCTTTTCCCTTTTCCATCTTCCCGTCTTTCCCCTCCCGGCTTCGCCAAGCTCAAAACACGCCCCCCGTCCACTCGATCTGCAAGATGGATGACGGTAGTCGCCGCCGGCAGATAGCCCTGGCCTTTTTCGGGCCATTCGATCAGCAGCAGGGTTGGGCCGTGGAACAGGTCTTCCAGGCCCAGGTACTCGATTTCCTCGCCGTGGCCGAGACGATACAGATCGAGATGATGGACGGTCAGCCCGTCCAGCTCGTAGCTTTCGATCAAGCCATAGCTGGGACTTTTGACCCGGCCTGTAAATCCAAAAGCGCGCAGGATGCCGCGCACGAGGGTGGTTTTGCCCGCCCCCAGGTCGCCTGACAGGTAGACCACGCCACCCTGCTCCAGGCGGCCGGCCAGTACCTGCCCGAATGCCAGGGTTTCAGCCTCATCGGCCAGGTGATGGGTTTCGGTCACGCCGGAAGCACCCGGTGCAGGCTGGCGATCAGGTCGCCGGCCAGGATCTGGCGCCGACCGGCAGCGGCCCGGTCAGCGGCAAGGGCATGCAGCAACACCCCGCAGCAGGCCGCGTCGAAGTCCGACACACCCTGGCCAAGCAGGCTGGCGATGATGCCGGTCAGCGCATCACCCATACCCGCCGTGGCCATGGCCGGACCGCCGAAGGGACAGACGGCGACTTCACCGTTGGCCGAAGCAACCAGGCTGCCATACCCCTTGAGCACGACGGTGGCCTGGTAGCGCTCGGCCAGCGCGCGCACCGCGGCAAAACGATCACGCTGTACATCCGCTACGCCACAGTCAAGCAGGCGGGCCGCCTCACCAGGGTGCGGGGTCAGCACCCAGCGCTCGGCCCGAATCTCCTGGAGCGCCAGCAAATTCAGCCCGTCGGCATCCACCACCAGGGGCAGCCCGGATTGCAGTGCGCGCAGCCAGACCGCCTTCGACCAGTCCGACTGGCCCAGGCCGGGACCCAGGGCAAGCACATCGGCCTTTTCAATTCGCCTGTCCAGCGCGGGCAAATCTTCAACACCATGGGCCATCAGCTCAGGCTGGATCGCAATGGCAACACTGGCATGCTCGGCCCGGGTGGCCAGGCTGATCAGTCCACTGCCGGCGCGCAGCGCCGCCTGGCCGGCCAGGATCGGGGCGCCGGACATGCCCGCATCGCCGCCGATTACCAGCACATGCCCCAGATCCCCCTTGTGTGTATCCGGCGCACGTGGCGGCAGCCAGCCGTGGAGATCAATCGGCTCCAGCAAACGGGCATCCTTCGCGACAGCCTCGTAAACGCTTCCAGGTACCCCGAGATCGTCAAAGACCAGCCCGCCACACCAGCGCCCGGCCTGGCCGGTATGCAGCCCGCGCTTGCGGCCAATGAAACTCACCGTCACATCGGCCCGAACGCACGGACCCAGCGGCATGCCCGTATCCGCATCCAGGCCGGAAGGCACGTCGACCGCGATCACCGGGCGGCCAGTCTCGTTGACATGCTCAATCAAGCGCGCGTAGTCACCCGCCGCCGCCCGATCCAGACCAGTACCGAGCAGCGCATCGACCAGCACATCACCGCGCAAGCGCTCGGCCAGCGCTTCGACCTGGCCGCCGGACTGCAGCCAGTCACGCGCAGCCCGCGCCGCATCGCCCGCCAGCTCGGACGGATCCTTCAACGCAATCAACTGCACGCCCAGACCCGCCTCGCGGGCAAGCCGGGCAACCACGTAGCCATCGCCACCGTTGTTGCCACCGCCGCAGCAGACCGTTATCGCCCTGGCCTCGGGCCAGCGCGCCCGGAGTGTCCGAAACACCCGCTCCCCGGCCCGGTTCATCAAGGTATAGCCGGCTATTTCGTGGACCTCGATGGCCTGCCGGTCCAGCTCGCGCACCTGTTCGGCACGGTAAAGATTGGTTGACTCATTCATGGATCGAAATTATAGGGCCGCACCCGGGACCAAGTCCGGGAATACTCGGAAACCGATAATCTCCGTTAAGCTATGCAGCTCATCAGGTATAGAAACCAAGGATCTCCGAATGCACCATGCTGCTATCCGCTTATTCTCGATCACTACACTCTTTGGCGTACTGACGCTGGCTCTGACCGCCTGCGGCGGCTCCGCAGACCCGGATGAAGATCGAACCAGCACCACCGAATTGGAGCAAGCATGGCAAGAGGACCCGAATGCTCCCATGGTCAGCCTCTTCAGTGACCAGCTGCACAATATCAACATCCCGCAACCTGGGCAGGCCTGGATTCGTGTTTACGGAAGCAACCATACCGTTCCCTTGATGGCTGATTGCAGCACCCCGGCCGAACCGCCCCCGGCCGACCAGGAAAGAGCACAGCATCGTTTCCAGGTTAATTTGAGTTGGACGCTCGATGATGGCAGTCGCATTGATCTTGGGCTGCTGCGCGCCATTGCCTTGGACGAAGCGCTTCTGTGGCGCCAGCAGGGTCATGAAACCGAGTCTGTCAGCCTGCGGCTTCGCAGCGCCGGCGCCAGACCTGAAACGAAGGACCGCAGGCACTACAACATGCGCCGCAACCGCCCGGGCAGCCAACCGATGATTTCCCGCAGCCACGACCAGGCACCCCAACCGGCAGGCCAGGGCGACGAAATTCCCGGAATCCGGGTTCACCCCGATGGCCACAAAGCAACCTTCGTTGGGCGCCTGGGCCTGAGCGCTCCGATCGAAGACAGCGCCTTTGGCGAGTTCGAGGAAATTCGAATTGCGATCCACTGCAGCCAGGCATTGCCGGAAATCCAATGAGCCTGGAATGACCGCTGACCCGACGTCCGCTGCAAAGAAAAAGCCGGAAGCCCGGACTCTAGCGGCCCAAATACGTCGATGGGGTCGCGAATTGGGCTTTGATCAGGTCGGTATTGCCGATACCAACTTGGGCGACTACGAGGAACGCCTGGATGGATGGCTGGCCGAAGGTCTGCACGGCGAGATGGACTGGATGGCCGCACACGGCCGCAAGCGGTCCCGACCGGCCCTGTTGCACGCAGGCACGCGCTCGGTGATCGTTGCGCGGATGGACTACCTGCCAGCCGAGGCCACGCCGGTCGAGCAACTGCTCGAGCAGCCCGAAAAGGCCTGTATCTCACGCTATGCGCTGGGCCGCGACTATCACAAGGTCATGAGATCGCGCTTGAAAAAGCTGGGTCAACGGATTGAAAAAGCGGTTGGCCCCCATGGCTTTCGCGTGTTCACCGACTCGGCCCCGGTGCTGGAAAAACCGCTGGCCGAAAAGGCCGGGCTGGGCTGGATTGGCAAACACACCAACCTGCTCAACCGCCACGCCGGCTCCTGGTTTTTCCTCGGCGAGATCTACACCGACCTCGAACTGCCTCCCGACCAGCCGGTGCAGGACCATTGCGGCTCCTGTCGTCGCTGCATCGACATCTGCCCCACCCAGGCCATCATCGCACCCTACAAGCTCGATGCCCGGCGCTGCATTTCCTACCTGACCATCGAGCTGAAAGGAGCGATCCCCGAGGAGTTCCGCAAGCCCATGGGCAACCGCATCTACGGCTGCGACGACTGCCAGATGGTCTGCCCCTGGAACCGCTACGCGCAATTTTCCCGGGTCGACGACTTCACGCCCCGCCAGGACCTGGATGCCGGCGACCTGGTCGAGCTGTTCGGATGGGACGAAGCCACCTTCCTGGCCCGCACCGAAGGCACCGCCATCCGCCGCATCGGCCATGAACGCTGGCTCAGAAACATCGCCGTGGCCCTGGGCAATGCACCCACCACGCCCGCCGTCATCGTCGCCCTCAATGCCCGCAGCGACCACCCCTCGGAACTCGTACGCGAACACGTCAGCTGGGCCCTGGCCCAGCACTCTTAACCTGGAAAAAGACTATCTCTCGCGGAGCCGACGAGCTCGTTACCAGACGTGCTGTCGTGAAAGGAACCAGAAAAGCATCTCGCAGAGGCGCAAAGATGCAGAGATCGCAGAGGAAAGAGATATATTCTCTGCGGAATCTGTGCCTCCAAGTCTCCGGGTGAGGTCATTCGATGATTAGCTCAGGCAAGAAAGTGAAGCTTGTTCGATGAGAGACGCGGAGCAGCAGAGTAAAGCCTTGGCTGTCTCGCGCAGAGACGCGGAGGCGCAGAGAAAAGAGAAGAGCAAAACGTGTTTTCCTCTGCGTCTTTGCGGCGCTCATCGAACAGATTTCAACCTGTTGTTTTTGCGATATTTGTCAGGCTAACTGGAAGGGAAACAAGGGAACCACGGAAGACGCGGAAAGCACGGAATGGGCTGAATAGCGTTTCCGTGTCTTCCGTGTTTTCCGTGGTTACAAGGAATTGCCTTTGTGTTTTTCACATATAAAACAATAGGCTAAACTCTGTTCGATGAGAGGCGCAGAGACGCCGAGCAGCAGAGTAAAGAGCCGAATATTGGTGGCAAACCCAGCCTTGGCCGTCGGGGGCGTGGCCCCGACCTACCGTCATGCGGCATACAACGCTCCTTGCTCCTTGAACCTCACTTATCGCCATGCCTCCCTCTGGCCCCACCCATGGTCGGCTGATACAATGTTCGGCTACTCGTAAAAGACTTTCAGGACCCCGCATAATGGCCATTCTGAACAAGCTTCAAACCCTGCGTTCCATTGGCGGCAAGCCGCTGACCACCGGTCTGTCCGATGACATTATCGAACGCTTCGCCGGATTGGACTCGCGCCTGGAGCAGGCCGTGGACGACGCCCTGGGCGTGATCCAATGCTGGCAGTCTGCCTACCCGGACCTGATCAAGGCCGACGAGTTCGAGCAGAAGGATGTGTTGCAAGCCGGCTTCGTCAATTTCTATGCCGACGATGCCGTCAACCCCTATGTTGCACTGGCCGGCAGAGGCCCCTGGATCATTACCGCCAAAGGCGCGGTTCTGCACGATTCCGGCGGCTACGGCATGCTTGGTTTTGGCCATGCCCCCGACAAGATCATCCAGGCCATGGCCCAGCCACACGTCATGGCCAACATCATGACGCCCAGCTTTTCGCACCTGCGCTTTGTCGAAGCGCTGCGGACAGAGATCGGTAACCGTCGCACCGACGGCTGCCCCTACCACCGCTTCCTGTGCATGAACTCAGGCTCGGAATCGGTCACGGTGGCCGGCCGCATCGCCGACATCAACGCCAAGCTCATGACCGACCCGGGTGCGGCCAAGGCCGGGTTCCAGATCAAGCGCCTGTCGCTGACCGGCGGCTTCCACGGCCGCACTGACAAGCCGGCACGCTACTCGGACTCCAGCCGCAAAACCTACATCAAGCACCTGGCCTCGTTCCGCGACGACGATAACTTGCTCACGGTCGAGCCGAACAATGTCGACAAACTGCACGAGATGTTCGCCTGGGCCGACAACAACAACGTCTTCATCGAAGCCATGTTCATGGAACCGGTGATGGGCGAAGGCAATCCGGGTGCAGCCATCGACCCGGCCTTCTACCAGGCCGCGCGCGAGCTGACCAAGGCCCACGGCACGGTCCTGCTGATGGATTCCATCCAGGCCGGCCTGCGTGCCCAGGGCGTGCTTTCGATCGTCGACTACCCCGGCTTCGAGGGCCTGGAAGCGCCCGACATGGAAACTTATTCAAAGGCGCTGAATGCCGGTCAGTATCCGATGTCGGTGCTGGCCATGAACGAACGCGCCGCCAACCTTTACCAGAAAGGCGTCTACGGCAATACCAAGACCGGCAACCCGCGCGCCCTGGACGTGGCTACCACCGTCCTCGGCAGCATCACCCCGGAACTGCGCCGCAACATCATCGAGCGCGGCCAGGAGTTTGTCGAGAAGTTCAGCCGCCTGGCCGAAGAACTGGACGGGCGCATCACCAAGGTCCAGGGTACCGGCCTGCTGTTTTCCATCGAACTCGACAGCCGCCGCTACAAGGCCTACGGTGCCGGCTCCGTGGAGGAATACCTGCGCATGAACGGCATCAACGTCATCCATGGCGGCGAAAACTCCTTGCGTTACACCCCCACCTTCGGCATCACCTCGGCCGAGGTCGATCTGATTGTTGAAGCGACCCGCAGTGCGTTGCTGAACGGGCCGGTCAAGGCGGTGGTGGAGGCGGCGTAGGTTTTTTTCGGTTTCCGGTTTCCGGGTTCCGGTTTCCGGGTTCCGGGTTCCGGAGGCCATCAAGCGCGCGTGCCGGGGATCATTTCAACACCGTCTCCGAAGCGCTGTTCAAGAAGCAATTCTCAGGTTTTGAGAAAGCTGCATGTTGCAATCCCATCACACACTTTCGTGATGGAGAAAAATCGTGCAACAAGCCATACGCAAGAACCAGTCCCGGGGCGTACAGGATCTCTGGAGCGCATGCAGGAAGCACCTGAATGTTTTTGGCGCGCTGGCCGGAGAGCTTTTTGCCCTGGCCAGTCTTGCTGTTTCGCTGGCGGCCGGGTTTTATCTGCTGATCAGCCTGCTTGCGCTGTTTTGACGTTGAACCGAGGTTTGGAGGCGTCCCCAACATGGACCCCGGCCGCACGTGCTTAACGGCCTCCGGGTGGGCGCTTCTTGCCTACGGCAAACCGCACCCACCCTCCGACCTGCACGCGCTTAACGGCCTCCGGGTGGGCGCTTCTTGCCTACGGCAAGCCGCACCCACCCTCCGACCTGCGCTGGGCCGGGCTGCGTTTGGAGGCGACCCCAACATGGACCCCGGCCGCGTGGGGCCGGGCTACGGTCGGGGGCACCTCCAACCGTAACCCGTAACCCGTAACCCGGAAACCGAATCTATCCCTTCGAATCCCCGTCTTCGTCACCATCCTGCATCAACGTCCGCTCCATCTCGTCGCGGGGCGAATGGCGCAGGTCCTTGCCTTCGACCAGGTAGATGATGTATTCGCCGATGTTCTTGGCGTGGTCACCGATGCGCTCCAGCGAGCGGGCGATCCAGATGCAGTCAATCACACGGCGCGTGCTGCGGGGGTCTTCGACCAGGTAGGTGTAGTACTGGCGCAACAGTCCCTCGTACTCGGAATCCACCTTTTCATCCTCGCGCACCAGGGCCATGGCCACTTCGGGCACCAGCCTGACGAAGCCGTCGAGGGCATCGTGCAGCATGCTGCGCACCGTCACCCCCATGGTCTCCAGCTCGTGGTAATTGCCGCGCGGGCGGTCGGTATCGGCCAGGCGCACGGCGATCTTGGCAATCCGCTCGGCCTCGTCACCTACCCGCTCCAGGTCGTTGACGGTCTTGATGATGGCCAGCACCAGGCGCAGGTCACTGGCGGTCGGCTGGCGACGGGCCAGGATCATGTTGCACTGGGCATCAATGTCCTTTTCCATCTGGTTGACTTCGTCATCCATATCGATGACCTGCTGGGCACGAGCAGTATCACCCTCGACCAGCGCCGTCAGCGCCTCTCGTACCATTTCCTCGGCCATTCCCCCCATGGCCATCACGTCCTGACGCAACATCTCCAGTTCCTGGTTGAACTGGCGTGAAATGTGCTGCTCGAAATGCTTTTCCATATTCTAAAGCTCCAACAGGGCAGATTCACCGCCCATGCCCTCGTGGTTTCAGCCGTAACGGCCGGTGATGTAGTCTTCCGTTGCCTTTCTGGAAGGATTGGTGAACAGCTCGGCGGTATCGTCATACTCGATCAACTCGCCCAGGTACATGTAGGCGGTGAAATCGGAAACCCGTGCAGCCTGCTGCATGTTGTGAGTAACGATAACGATCGTATACGACTCTTTCAAATCGATAATCAGCTCTTCCACCTTGGCCGTGGAAATGGGATCCAGCGCCGAACAGGGCTCATCCAGCAAAATCACTTCCGGCTCAATGGCAATCGCACGGGCGATAACCAAACGCTGCTGCTGACCGCCGGAAAGACCGAAAGCGTTGTCGTCCAGCCGGTCCTTGACTTCATCCCAAAGTGCCGCTCGACGCAGTGAGCTTTCCACTACCTCATCGAGCTTGCGCCGGTTCTTCACGCCTTGCAGACGCAAGCCATAGGCGATGTTTTCGTAAATCGACTTCGGGAAGGGGTTGGGCTTCTGGAACACCATGCCGACCTTGCGCCGCAGTTCCGGGACATCAACCGAAGGGGCATAGATATCCTGGTCATCGATCTTGATCTCACCCTCGATCCGACAGATGTCGACCAGATCGTTCATGCGGTTGAAGCAGCGCAACAAGGTTGACTTGCCGCAGCCACTGGGGCCGATAAAGGCCGTCACGCGCTTGCGTGGAATCTCCATGGTGATACTTTTCAGCGCTTGCACCTGACCGTAGTAGAGGTTCAGGTCGTTCACCCGCATGGAAATGTCTTCGCTGCGCAGATTCAGGCGCTTGCGACCCCTGGGGTTTGCGAGACCAGCACTCATTGAAGGCGCGGCAGTTTCAGTTCGTTCAGTCATCTCAGTTTCCGATTGGACAGTTTGACGCTAGATTCATTCTCGACTCAGGACCGGCAAGCATACCGACTTTAATCACCCGCACTCTTGTAACGCTCGCGCAGTCGGTTACGAATGGCGATGGCGCTCAGGTTCAGGATAAGGATCAGCCCGACAAGGACCAGCGCGGTAGCGTAGACCAGCGGACGCGCCGCCTCTGCATTGGGACTCTGGAAGCCCACATCGTAAATATGGAAGCCCAGATGCATGATGCGCCGCTCCAGGTGCACGAACGGGAACTGACCGTCCACCGGCAGGTTGGGTGCTAGCTTGACCACCCCGACCAGCATCAGCGGCGCCACTTCCCCGGCAGCCCTGGCCACGGCCAGGATCAGCCCGGTCATCATCGCCGGGGTACTGACCGGCACAATCACCTTCCACAGCGTTTCCGCCTTGGTAGCACCCAGGGCCAAAGAGCCTTCGCGCATGGCCTTGGGAATTCGCGTCAGCCCCTCTTCGGTAGAGACAATCACCACCGGCAGGGTCAGCAGCGCCAGCGTCAGCGAGGCCCAGATCAGGCCCGGAGAACCGAATGTCGGCGCCGGCAGGCGTTCAGGATAGAACAAGGCATCAATATTGCCGCCAAGAAAGTAAACAAAAAAGCCCAGTCCAAAGACACCGAACACGATCGACGGTACACCAGCCAGGTTATTGACCGAAATACGCACGATTCGAGTGACCGGGCCCTGCTTGGCATACTCGCGCAAGTAAATTGCGGCCAGAACGCCGAAGGGTGTCACCACAATGGACATGATGAATACCATCATGACCGTACCGAAAATGGCCGGGAAAATGCCGCCCTCGGTATTGGCCTCTCGTGGGTAGCCGGTCATGAAGGCCCAGAACCGGGCACCATACTCCTGCACCTTCTGGCCGATTGACATCGTATTTGCGCGAGTGGCACGAACTACATCAGCCAGCACAATGGTCACTTCACGACCATCGGAAGTGCGCGCTACCAGTGCATCTCTGCGAGCGACCGATCGAAGCTCCTGCAGCTCATCGAACAGTACCTGGTACTCCTGGTTCAAACGAGCAACCTCGGCCTCACTCTGGGCTATCCGCTGCGCCCTTTCCTCAGAAGACAAGCTGTCGTTGAGTTCGATGCGCCGCTGCTCCAGCCGCTCCATCTCAATGGCACGGTTGATTCGGCCGATGTCATATCGCTCAATACGAACTGTCTCACCCATGAGATCGTTGCTGCGGCGCAGACGAGACTGAAGCTCGGAAAAAGCAGCTTCTCCTTCGGCAACCACTTCACCATCTTCCTTGATGGAAACCAGATGGCCGAAGAAATTGCCCCACTCGCGCCGCTCCAGCATGATGGCGCTTTCCGGGTACTCGAACTCATCAAGAAAATCGCCGATAAACCACTGGAAGTCGCGCCCGGTCAGATCGCGGTTGCCGAGATGAAACAGGTAGCGGGTAACCAGATCCTGGTCTTCCGGCACTTCGAATCCGGCCTCGCGAACCGTCTGGGCCGTGACCGTCTCGACCTGCCGGATGGAGCCCAGAACCACCTCCTGCTGACCCTGATCATGAAAGGTCGTCTGTACGATTGGTGGTTGCCAAAAATGGCCCAACCCGCGCACGCCGATCAGCAGCAGCAAACCCACCACCATGATCACGCTGATGCTGACCGCGCCGCCGATCAGCCAAATCCAGGGATCACCGCTCTTGAACCATTGCTTCATGGTTGCTCGCCTCCGGCTCGCGGGGAGAGGGGGAGAGGGGAGACGGGAGAAGGTAAAGAATGGGTTTCTTCCCTCTTCCCTCTTCCGTCTATACCTCTTCCCAACACGAAAGTCAGTTCACGGCTCATAGTTTGAGAACCTCGATTCATTTCCTACAGCCCCCACATCACAGCGACGAATACTTCGCGCGCAGTCGCTGGCGAACGACTTCGGCGATGGTATTGAGAATGAAGGTGAAGCCAAATAGCACCAATGCGGCCAGGAACAGCAGGCGATAGTGCGATCCGCCGACGGCGGCTTCCGGCATTTCCACCGCGATGTTTGCAGACAGGGTGCGCATACCTTCAAAGATGTTGAAATTGACCACCGGGCTGTTGCCCGTGGCCATCAGCACGATCATGGTCTCGCCCACAGCGCGACCAAAACCGATCATGACGGCGGAGAAAATACCAGGGCTGGCGGTGAGGATAACGACACCGACAACAGTCTGCCAAGGGGTGGCGCCCAGCGCCAGCGAACCCTGGGTTAGGTGCTTGGGCACGTTGAAGACCGCATCTTCTGCGATGGAGAAGATAGTTGGAATAACAGCAAAGCCCATGGCAATGCCGACTACCATGGCATTGCGTTGATCGTAGGTAATACCGACATCAGTAAACCACTGCCGCATCGATCCATCAAAGAACCAGATTTCAACCAGTGGACTCATGGTCACGCACAGCCAGCCCGTAAACAACACCACGGGGATCAGAATCGCAGCCTCCCAACCGGCTGGAATGAGATGACGCAGCGCACCGGGTGCCTTGCTCCAAGCAAAGGCGGTCAACAACATGAAAAGCGGCAACAAAACGAAGATCGAGAACGCAGCAGGCAGGTGGCTTTCGATAAACGGCGCCATCCACAGGCCGGCCAGAAAACCGAGAATCACCGTCGGCAGCGCTTCCATAACCTCGATGGTCGGCTTGACCAGCCCGCGCATCTTCGGGCTCATGAAGTAGGCAGTATAAATCGCCCCGAAGATCGCCAGCGGCATGGCAAACAGCATGGCGTAGAAAGCCGCCTTGAGGGTGCCGACAGAAAGTGGCACCAGCGAAAATTTCGGCTCGAACTCATCGGTAGCTGATGAAGACTGCCAGACATAGTCAGGTGCAGACCGGCCTTCGTACCAGACCTTGTTCCACAGGGCTGAAAACGAAGACTCCGGGTGCCGGTTCCACAAGCTGGCATAGTGGATTTGGCCGGTGCCATCGGTCCAAAGCACGCCGTCATTACGAGGCGTCAGCGCCACGTTGACTATTGGCTGATCCGAAACCTGCTTGATAAAGAGCGTACTCGCAGAGGTACCGTAATGCAGCCCAAGATTGCCGGCTGCATCACCGACCAGGAAACCCTTGCGCCCAAACTCCGGGAAAATGGCCGTGATCATGCCCGGGTGCTGGCGGAACTCACGAATCCGGGTAATGCGTCCAATATTGTCTTCGTCGCGCACAAGGAAGTACTGGGCCACACTGCCATCCGAGCCGCCCACGATCACCGAAACGGTACCGAGCAGGTACTCCATCGCGGTAACGCTGGCCGCGTCATCCTGCATCACCCGAACACTGTCCCTGAGCTGGGCCTGGGCCGGATTGGAAATGTCGTAGTAGTGCAGAAACCCCTGCGCATCCCCGACCAGGAGGATGCGCATGGTGATGTCGATCAGAATGCGCGTGGGTGCAGCCGGAGGCGGCGGCAGTTCATAGCTGGAACGAACAAATTCTGTCTCACCGGTCAAAAACGAGCGCCGACTTGTGTAGCGAGTCAAAAGCAGGCGCCCATCGGCAGTTGCTGCACCGACTGCGATCCCTGTGCCCCCTTCCTGAACGGCGATGACGTTCAGGGGGCTGCCTTGAGGATCGATCTCGACAGTATCGGCATCAAGTGGCAGCGACAATCTTGGGGTGACCAGCCGAACGTCGTCAGGATACGTAAGGTCATATTCGTGACGTACGACGGCGGCTCGTCCATTGTCCAGGCCGTAGGCCACCAGCCTTGTACGTGGCTCGCCGCTGGCCGAACTAACTACGTTGCCATCACCCAGATTTACAGTGTGATCTTGCAGCAAACGACCATCGGTGGGGTTGAAAAAGACCACGCTGCCGTCTTCAGCAAAACGGACTGCGGCCTCCTGGTAGCGCTCGCTTGCGATGTAAAGGTTAGGTGCCTCGCTACCAGGATTCTGGTAGCTGACGGTCGTGCCAAGGCTGGCATTGCGCAGCAGCGGCACAACCTCGATAAACAGGAAGATGAAAATTAGTGCCAGGGAAAAGACGACGCCGTAACCGGCAACCGACACCATGAATCGAGTTCCTAGATCCTTGGCATGGCGTTTGCGACGAAGCTTGACTCGATCCTCGCCCTGAGGCAAAAGCTCGCGGGCTGAAACCGTCTGTCCGCTGGTTGTGGCAGTCGATGACATTTGACCCTGATTCCGTAGATTGGCCTGAGTGTTCAGGCGCGGAGTTTATGAAGAATTTATTTCAGAAGCGTGACAGCCCTGCCCCCCCTCTAAAAAAGCACCCCACCGAAGTCCGGCGGGGTGCCAAAGACAGCCTTTGGAGAGGCTTTTGACCCTACCCGGATCAGTCGATACCCAGTTCCGCGCGGAATCGAGCAGCCACGCTGGCCGGCAGCGGAATATATCCGTCACGTACAACTACTTCCTGACCCTGCCTCGACAGCACCAAACGCATGAACTCACGTTCCAGGGGATTGAGGTCACGGTTGGGGTGCTTGTTGACCGCCACGTACAGAAGGCGGGCCAAGGGATACGAGCCGTCGGCAGCCGATTCACCACTGGGGGCTACCGGCGGATTACCAACCGGAATGGCGCGCACGCCGGAAGTTTCGTAACCGATACCGGAATAACCGATACCATTGATGGACTCGGCCACGCCCTGAACGACTGAAGAGGAACCCGGCTGCTCGTTGATCGAGTCTTTGAAGTCACCGTCACACATGGCGTGCTGGCGGAAGTAGCCGTAGGTACCGGAAACGGCATTGCGTGAGTACAGGGTGATGTCCCGATTGGCCCAGGCACCTTCAAGGCCGACCTGGCCCCAGCGGGTGATGTCCTGAGCACCACCGCAGCGGCGGGTTGCAGAGAAGATGGCATCGACCTGCTCGATGGTCAATCCTTCGATGGGGTTGTCACGGTTGACAAACACGGCAATCGTGTCAATACCGACGCCGATTACCGACATCGGGTAACCGTGACGCTCTTCAAAAGCCTGCTGTTCACTCTCACGCGGCATGCGGCTCATCGGGCCAAAGTTGGCGGTACCTTCGGCCATGGCCGGCGGCGCGGTCGAGGTGCCGGCACCCTGGATCTGAACGTTGACGTTGGGATAAAAGCCTTGAAATTCCTCGGCCCACAGGGTCATCAGGTTGTTCAGGGTGTCGGAACCGATCGAGGACAGGTTGCCGGAAATGCCGGAAACCGGGGTGTACTCGGGCAGACCCGGGTCAACTTCAACCTGGGCGAAGGCCGAACCCGCGGCCAGAACGGTGCTGACTGCACCGGCGATAATGAGTTTCTTGATCATGTTGTTTCTCCAGTATTCAAGGGACAAGTCCCGAAATCAAACGTTAAACAATTGCAGTTACAAGCAGATTAAGGATCAGAAATCGAAGCGCAGCCCCAGCGAGAAACCGGAAGCCGATTCGCCCGCGGTGCCAGGCTGGCCAGTGGTGCGCGCCTGGGCCCAGGGGTTCAGGGCAACGTTGTCGTCATTGGCGACCAGGGCATAGTTTCCATACAGGCGAAGCTGGCGGCCAATGCGGTACTCCAGACCCACTGCGAGCAGGTCAGAATCGCTGTCAGACGCTTCTGCCGAACGGGTCAGCCAATGGCCTTTGACGGACATTTTTTCACTGAACGACCAGGAGGCACCGATACCGAACACATCGCTGTCGAAGGCATCGTTGTCGTGGTCAATGGTCTGGTAGAAGCCGACCAGGGTGACATCCGAGATCTTGTAGGATGCGGCCACGCGAAACGCGTCACGACCGCCCTGGCTGCGGTTTTCGTCGTAGTTCTCGTAGGCGGCAGCGATATCGAAATCACCAACCTTGTAGGTCACCGAGAAGCTCCAGGCATTGTCATCGCCGTCAGCGCTTGCGTCCGTACCTTCATGCAGCGAGTAGGCCAGGTTGAACTGAAAACCGTTGAAGTCCGGGGTCTGGTAGTGAATGGTGTTGGGGGTGCGCTCGTCAAAGCGACCGGCGCCGGCGCGGGTCAGGTTGCGCATGTCACCGAGCTGATCACCAAACAGGTTGGCCGGGCCGCGGGCGCGCTTGAACGGGGTATCGAACTTGCCCAGACGGACCATACCGAATCCGCCCCGAAGACCGGCAAAGGTATCGCGGCTGGCCCAGTTGGAGCCTGAATTGCTGTAGTCGATTTCCTGCTCGATCTGCATGATGGCGGTAATGCCGTCGAAATCGCGGCTGGCGCGGAAGCCCAGGCGAGAGGAGTTGCTGGACATGGCAACCTCGGAGTAGTCGGCACCATCGTCGAGCAGGTCGATCGAAATATTCGCCCGACCATAGATCTGCACGTCGGCCATGGCTACCGCCGGCAGGGCGGCCAGGATGGCCACGGGAAGCAACGCTTTGTTCATGACTGTTTTCCTTGAGTTGACTTTCAAACTGGTGAGGCTTCGGCATCCGGCCCTGACTGGTCCGTTGCCGCCGTGTCTCTCGACGAGCGCAAAGATAGGCCCGGCGAGTGTCAACTCGGTGACGCGTGTATTGCGGTTCTGTTACGGCGCGAGAATGGAGCTCCCACTGGAGATCGCATCGCTGTAGCGGGCCCGCTGCTGGGGAAATACGCAGCGAAACACACTGCCTTCGCCGGGGGTGGACTCCACTTCAAGACGCCCGTTGTGGCGCTGCAGCACATGTTTGACAATGGCCAGGCCCAGGCCCGTACCACCCTTGAGACGACTGTGCGAACTGTCTATTCGGTAGAAACGCTGGGTAATGAATGGCAGATGTTTCTCGTCGATACCAATCCCGGTATCGGCCACCTCGAACACCAGCTCACCGCCAGGACGGGCGAACCAGCGGGCGCGAATGACCCCGCCGGTCGTGGTGTAGCGGATGGCGTTGACCACCAGGTTGGAAAAGGCGCTGTAGAGCTCGCTCTCGGCACCGGCCAGGCCGGCATTGCTGATCACTTCCAGCTCGATACGATGGCGATCGCGGTCCTCGGCCCGGGCAGAACGCACGATGCGCTCGGCCAGCGTTGGCACATCCACCGCGACCTCCAGCGTTGCGTCACCCTCCTCGGTTTCAAGCCGGGACAACTCCAGCAGATCGTTGACCAGTGTATTCATGCGCTGGCACTGGGCCTGCATGTCTTCCAGCGGATCGCGCCACTCTTCACCCAGGACCTTCTCATCTGCCAGCGCTTCCAGGTAACCCGACAGCACGGTCAGGGGCGACCGTAATTCGTGCGAGGCATTGGCGACAAAATCACGACGCATGGTTTGCAGTCGCTGGATGCGGGTGACGTCGCGGACCAGCAGCAGGTACTGGTCGGCACCGTAAGGAATCAGGCGAACGGCCAGGGTACGCGTGTCGTCGATGGGCGACGAAACATTGACCGGCTGATCGAATTCGCCTGCATCCAGGTAGGACTTGAAGCGCGGCGAGCGCAACAGGCCGCCAATGGGCTGACCCAGGTCGCGATTGCTTGAAAGCCGCAGATTCTGGCGAGCGGCCTCGTTGAACCACATGATCCGAAATTCGCTGTTGAGCACCAGGGTGCCATCCGGCATCGCAGCGGTGGACTCGCGGAACTCGCGGATCACCCGCGCCAGACGCTTTTTGCGCTTGTAGTAGCGCCGCTGCAGCCGATAGTAGTGCTCGAACACATCACCCCAGATACCCCAGGATTCAGGCGGATTGCGTACCCGCCCTACCCTCAGCCAGCGTTCGAGCCGGTAGAGCTGATAAAGATGACGAAAGGTGAAGCCGACCAGGGCGGCAAACATGAACCAGCCGAAGTACCCGAACAGGGCGGCCAGCAACAGCGCCGCAAAAACCAGGCCAGACAGCAGCAGAAGTTCACTGAGCCAGGCCTGGCGCATCAACTCGATCCGGTAGCGGAAAATCTGTAGCCGGCGCCACGGACGGTTTGCACGAACTTGTCATAACCGTGGCCGGCCAGCGCCTTGCGCAGGCGCAGGATATGCACGTCCACCGTGCGCTCCTCGACGTACACGCCGCCACCCCAGATATGGTCCAGCAACTGCGCTCGGGAGTAGACGCGATCCTGGTGGGTCATGAAAAACTTCAGCATCCGGAATTCGGTGGGGCCCAGTTCGACTGGTGATCCGTTGGCCAGCACCCGGTGACTGGCCACGTTCAGCACCAGGCCATTGGCGCTGACTTCGTCGTCGGCCCCGCCCGGCATGGTCCGGCGCAACACGGCATTGATGCGCGCGATCATCTCGCGCGAGGCGAACGGCTTGGTGATGTAGTCGTCCACACCGCTGTCAAACCCCCTGACCTTGTCATCTTCCAGGCTGCGGGCAGTCAGCATGATGATGGGAATGTCGCGGGTCAGTTCATCCCGTCGCAGCGAGCGGGCGAACTCGGGCCCGGACTGATCAGGCAACATCCAGTCCAGCAGAATCAAGTCGGGCCGCTGATCGGCAACAGCAACGCGGGCGGCCTGGCAATCGCCGGCCTCGATACCTTCGAACCCGGCCCGCTCCAGATTGAAAACGACCATGCGACGAATCCCTTCGTCGTCCTCGACTACCAGTATCCTCTGCTCGCTCATCACTACTCAGCCATCGTTGAATTGGCCGTATTGCACCAATCGATTATGACAGAGCCGTGACGGACACATGACCGCCTGGCGACAATATGACGGATCAGCCGTAGCGCGCGCGGGCCTGCTCCAGCGCCTCGATCATGGCATCACGCAGGGCATCGGGAGCGAGCACCTCGACATCGGGCCCGTAGCTGAGCAAATCCATGAGCAGTTCACGCTGATGACCGTACGGCACGGTCAACTCCCAGCTGCCATCCTCATGCCATTTCGATGACTGGCGCGGGTGCCAGGCTTCGTCGGCCGCCCAGCGCGCGGCTTCCGGGCTGAACAGCAGCCGTGCCTGGTGGCGCGCCGGCCCGGAAAAGATGCCGAAAGCCTCGTCGAAGTGCCGGCTGATCGCCTCCAGCGGCAGGTCATCAGCATCGCGCTCGGTCAGCGCAAGCGCCCGAATGCGCTCCAGGGCAAAGCTGCGAAAATCATCGGCACGGTGACACCAGGCCGCCAGGTACCAACGATCCCGGTAATTGATCAAGCGCTGTGGCGACACCTCGCGCTCGCTGATATCGTCGCGGCGCCGGCCATGGTAAGTGATGGTCACCCGGCGCCGCTGGAACAAGGCCTTCAGCGCATTCTCGAACAGCTCTCCAGGTACCGGCCGACCCGCATCGTGACGAATCTGAATGCGCTCAGGCTGGGTAGCCAGATCCAGCCCCTGGCGTCCAAGCAGCTGATTGATGCGCTGCTGTACGCCATCGAGCTCGTCTTCGAGCAGGCCCGGCTGGACATTGCCCAGCACGTGCCGGGCGGTCAGCAGGGCCTGCAATTCCTCCGGGCTGATCCAAAATCCCGGCAGTTCGAAATTGCCGGCCAGGCTGCGATCGTAAAAGTAACCTCGGCCATCCGCATCCTGTTCGATCGGCGCACCAAGATTGTCACGCAGTTCGGCGATCAGGCGATAGAGGGTCGCCTGGCTGCAGCCGAGCTCTTCCATAAGCCGCTGGCGATCAACCGGCGTGCGCCGCTGGCGCAGGATGTCGTGCAGATGATAGAGGCGCTCACGCCTGGACATTTACTGGTCGCGACAGTCGCGGCAGGTACCGTAGATCTCCAGCACCTGGCGCCGGGCGCGGAATTGATGCTTTGCAGACGCCTCGGCAAGCAGCTTCTGAATGGAGGCATCGTGGATCTCGGTGACCGACTGGCAACGCTCACAGATCAGGAACTGCCCCTGGTGCTGATGGCAGGGATGAAAACAGCTGACAAAGGCGTTCAGCGACTCCAGCCGATGGATGAAGTGATTCTGCAACAGAAACTCCAGAGCCCGGTACACCGTCGGTGGCGCCGCATTGGGCTGCTCGCGCTTGAGCTGATCGAGCAAATCGTAGGCTTTGACCGGCCCATCAGCAGCAATCACCATCTCGAGCACCCGCTTGCGCGTCGGCGTCAGCCGCAGCCCACGCTCCTGACATTGAGATTCGATTTCGCGAACAACTTCGGTTTGCTCTTCCATGAGCGCATTCTACACGGGGCGATTCTCGGTTTCCGGTTTCCGGTTTCAGGTTTCAGGTTTCAGGTTTCAGGTTTCAGGTTT
>RECK01000418.1 GCA_007694055.1 Wenzhouxiangella sp. | reverse complement strand
CCTGAAGGCACGCATACCTTGCGCTGGGAATATGCAAAAGACGGGTCGGTTTCGGTAGGAGACGATCGCGGCTGGCTTGACCAAGTCGACTTCCAGACCGACGCCGCCCCCACGCCCACGCCCCTGGAGAATGGCGTGCCCGTTACGGGACTTGCAGATAATCAAGGCGGTCAACGCTACTTCAGCATCACCGTCCCGGACGGCGCACGCAATCTGCGAATCACGCTGAGCCCCGATGGGGCAAACCCGCGACCCACCCGAAGCACAGAGCGAATCGTAGGCGGCGAAGATGCCGATATCGAGGATTATCCGTGGCAAGTCGCACTGCTGGATAATAATGACGCCCAAGAGTGTGGGGGCAGTATTCTGAACGAGCGATGGATTCTGACAGCCGCGCATTGTTTCGACACTTCCGTGCCGAAAATCCGGGCGGGCGTAACCGACTGGAGGGAACCTGGGCAGACCATCATCGTCGCGCGATCGATCCCTCATCCCGATTACGATCCAACCACTGAGGAAAATGATATCGCATTGCTCGAGCTCGAGGCCGCATTGGATCTCTCCGGTGCCCGCGCACGGCCAATCCCTATCATGACCGCAACACAAGCCGCGGCTGGCCTGCAAAATCCGGGCGTTGAAGCAATCGTTACCGGCTGGGGCGCCACATCGGAGGGAGGCGTTGGCTCTAACATCCTGCAAGTAGCCACCGTGCCCATCGTCTCGAATGAGGATGCCAACCAGGCCTACGACCAGATTTTCCCTCCGGGTAGCGTGACCGAAGCGATGCTGGCTGCCGGCTATCTGGGCGAGGGCAACATCGATGCGTGCCAGGGCGATAGCGGTGGCCCGCTGGTGGTGCCCGATGGCGATGCATTCCGTCTGGCCGGCGTGGTCAGCTGGGGTGAAGGTTGCGCCCGGCCCGAATTCCCTGGGATCTATGCACGCGTCTCACATTTTGAAAACTGGATCACTGAGACTATTCAAACCTCTGAAACCGGAACCTCGGCAGACTTGTATGTGCGTTTTGGCGAGTTGCCAACCCTGACCACCTTTGATTGTCGATCCAACGCCCCTGGTAATGATGAAACCTGCACCTTCGCGACTCCGCAGGCCGGAACCTATTTCATCATGGTCTATGGGCAATCTGCTTATTCAGGCGTAACCCTATCGGCAACCTATGAACTCGCCGAAGAAGGAGACATTTTTTCCGATCGGTTTGAAAATCGGAATCCATAGCAGCGACAACAAACACCCGGCCAGTCCAGAATCTGGCCGGGTGTTTTTGCACAGGCCAAAGCCTGCGCGTGCGGTGAGGCATAAATGAATTGACTGGCGCAATGAGGCTTTTGAGGGAAATCAAGCGTCGCAAGGTGTTCCGTGTGGCATTGGTTTACGCCGCCACGGCCTTCATGCTGCTTCAGGTCGCCGACCTGCTCGCCGCCGGTCTAGGCCTTCCCGACTGGTTCTTTCCGATGGTCACCACCCTGACCATTCTCGGATTTCCGATTGCCCTGGTCCTGGCCTGGGCGCTGGAACTGACGCCGGACGGGGTCAAGATCACGCAGCCTGCTGATGGGCAGGCGTTCGACGAAACCGCGCCCCCACTGCTGGGCAAGCGAACGGTACTGGTTGCCGCATTCTTGCTCATTCTGGGCGTAGGCCTCGGCGCCGGCTGGTTTATAGGCACCGGTGACAAGTCAGACGTTCCAGCATCCATCGAGCTCGCTGGGGATAGCGCCGTGGTCACGGACAAATCTTTGGCCGTACTGCCCTTTGCCGATTTCAGTCCCGGCAGCGACCAACAATGGTTTGCCGACGGTCTGGCCGAGGAGATTCTGAATGCTTTGGCGCGCACGCCTGATCTCAAGGTCGCATCGCGCACGGCCACGTTCGGCTTGCGTGGCAATGCCCAATCGCCATCCGAGATCGGCGCTGCCCTGAATGTCGCTCACGTCCTCGAAGGCTCGGTACGTCGCGCCGGCAACCAAATCCGGGTTGCTACCCAGCTGATTCGCGCCAGCGACGGACATCACCTTTGGTCACACACTTTCGACGGTTCGATGGATGACGCGATCGCGATCCAGGAGCAGATCGCGTTCGAAATCGCCCGTGCGCTGAAAACCGCGATGGATCCCGAGGCACTGGCCGCAATGCTGGCCGCCGGTACCCGCTCGGTCGAGGCCTGGGAAAACTGGCTGAAAGCCCAGGCGCTGCATGAAGAAGCCATCCAGCGCCTTGATGCGAGTGAACTGGACAATGTGCTGGCGGCAGCAGAGCGCGCGATAAAACTCGATCCAGGCTTCAGCCAGGGACACGCATTACTCGCCTCAATCTGGTTGGAGCAGATCATGCCGGTAGCTGCCTTTTATGGAGCGATGGCGCTGCCGCCGGCCGAGATGCGGGCGCGCTTTGAAAAGCACATGGAGGCGGCCATTCGTTATGCCGGCAGCGAGATTGAACGCCTCAATTATCAGGCTGAACTTGCCTGGGTTCGAGTCCAAAAGGCTGATCGGGTGGCCTTGCTGCGACGAGCCGTGGAATTGCAGCCCGGGCAGGCATATGAACATATCTCACTGGGCGAGGCACTGATTGAGACAAGCCTGTATGACGAAGCCCGCGAGGTACTGCTCAAAGCGGTCGACCTTGGTCGCGGCACGACAGATGAACTCGTTGATGTGTTCGAACTGCTGCATCGTGTTGACCCCGAAGCCGCCCTGCCCCTGGTCGAGCGTGCACTGGCTGAGGACGGTGATTCGCTGCTGGTGTTGTATTTAAGCCACCGGGCTTTGCTGCATGCCGGCAAGGTGGAAGCTGCCGCCGAACTGGCGCGCGCGTTTTCGCTGCGAGATGCAGAGTCGGACTCGAGCCTGGTGGTACAACTGCGCCAGGCCTGTGCTGAAGGTCGCAATGAGGAGGCCGAAGCGCTCTTTCAGCGCGTAACCGATCCGACTTGGGAATGGCTGCTGCTGAAAACTCTCGGCCGCGATACGGAAGCCCGGGAACTCCTGCGCCCCCTCGATACACCTGATCAGTTATTTGCGCTGTCGAACTATCTCACTTATACCTTCTTTGATCCTAATGACTACCCGCTACTAGCCGACACTCTTGCTCGACAGCGCGCTCAACGGCACGAGATACGGCCTATTCGATTTGCTTGCAGGCCCACAGCCAATACCCCGCAATAAAGCAGCGTCTGCGTGCAGCATTCGCAATAACCATAGGAAGGTCCGCCATGAACTCTTACGCCCGAATCACACTTGGTATTCTCACGCTGTTCATGCTTGCCTGCATGTCAGCGCCGGCTCATTCCCAGCAGAATTACTATGTTGACGTGACCAACCGAACCGGCTACACCATCATGTATATCTACGTTAGCCCTGGCGACGCAAAAAGCTGGGAGGAGGATGTCCTGGGCCGTGACATCCTGCGCACTGGTCAGACCCAAAGAATCAATCTCTACGGCTATCGGAGCCCCATCTTCGACATTCGCCTGGTCGATGAGGATGGCGACACCTATACATTCTGGAACGTCGACGTATCCAGGCATGATCTGGTGGTGACCCTGGCGGATCTGGACTGATAGTTTTCTAATGCTCACATACGTCAACCTCCGGGAAACCAGCGACGAAGATGGCAATCGACAGTTAGGCGCCAGTCTGAAAGATGACGGGACGATCGTGGTCCATGGCCATGACCTTGGGCCTGGTGTCGAGTCCTTTTTCGGTCCCGGCATAACCGAGTACGAATGGGCTTTGAGCATACGCCCATCTGGAGTGAGAGTGCTGAAGATGGCGCTTGCCTGTGACGCCGATGTTCTGACTGCACTCAGGGATCGATTCTCCGGCGACGCTGCAGCCAACCTCCAGGATTTTCTGGACGACAATGCTGTCCCTTATGAGTTCTGGTCGAGAGTAGAGGAATGATGAATGATTAACGCTTGTCAGCTTGCGCGCGAGGATACATGAGCTTCGCAACAGCGACAGCGTCCCGGCGCAGCTGAATGCCCGCTTCAATGAATGCGGCAACACCAACGAGTCGCGTCACGCCTGCCAGTCCAGAAATAACCGCGCGCTGGATTCCTACTTGCCGAGTCTTTTCCTGACTCGA
>RECK01000415.1 GCA_007694055.1 Wenzhouxiangella sp. | reverse complement strand
GAAAGGGACAGACAAATGCAGATCGAACCAGGCCATGCCCAGGTCAACGCCTTCCAAAGCCGGCAGATCGAGGAGCTCGGAAAGTACAGCCGTGGCGCTGAAGCCCACATTGTGCAAGCTCAACGATCCCTGCTCCGGGTCAGCCAGGATATGCATGTGGTGAAAGGTCAGCAGATGACGGCCGGCCGCATCGCGTGCTTCCAGCGATGGGTGATTATTGACGAACAGACCGGGGGTAAGAACCAGGCCAGCCAGGGCAACCTCGCGCCGACCGTGGCGAAGGACCAGGTCGGTATCGAGGCGGACTGCACCGGCGCTCAGGTGCTCGAAATTACCGTAAGGCGCCTCAATCACCAAATGGTCCAGTTCGCTGAACGCTCGTTCGATGGTCAACACTTGTGCGGTCTGCTCGCCCCGGTGAACGATCTCCAGGCCAAAATCGGGCAGGTAGTCCGCGCGCAGCTCCAGCCGCACCTCACCTCCCGACCCGGTCCAGATCTGGCGTGAATCCATTTCCGCGCTGACCGGGGAGGCCACAATCGACAGCCAGCCAAGGGCAACAAGGGTGGCGATCAGCTTTTGGATGGCATTCATGGGCTTTCCTCGGGACACGCGGGCCAGGCCAGGCAGAACCGGCAATCTACGATTCAGGCTCCGCCTTGAAACGATCGCGGAAAATGTCGAATTCCGGCGCGATACCTCGACCTTGTAGCGACACGTTATTGTTGGCGTCGTCAATCCTGATACGAAGAACAGCTGAAAGCGCACTCTCGCTATCGGGCGTAAAGGTGAGCGCTATCGTGCACGATGCTCCAGGCAGCACGGGTTGATCACAGTCTGAATCATCGATCTGGAACACGGCCGGATTACCGATCAGCGTCGTGCCGGAAACATCCAGCGCAGCCGAATCAGCCAGTGCCTGGTTGGCAATCGTCACCGTCTGCGTTCCCTGGAGATTGGTCGGCACCGGGCCGAAGTTGACGATTTGCGGACTCACTTCGGGCACGCCCGGTTTTGGCTCGACCGCCTGGCCGGCGAGCACAATCGACGCCTGCTGGCCGTCGCCCGTAACGATCGCCAGCTCACCAAGATACGAGCCGCTGGTCACAGGCGCAAAGCTCAGTTCCAGCTCACAGCTTGCACCGGGTTCCAGCGCGCTTCCAACCTGGCAACCGCTACCCGCAATCTCGAAGACTGGATCTCCATGTACGTTCAGCGTTGCGATCTCCAACGTCATGGCGCCCTCAGGTGCGGCGTTGCTGACGACGAGGATCTCAGATGCCAGGTTGCCCTCAATCACCTCTCCGAAGTCCACTTCAGTCCTATCCGTGTCGAGCATGGCCAAGGTCTGGCAGCTGACCAGTACATCGTCGATGTCACTATCGCCGATGACGCCCTCGCCATTGCTGACTTCACATAGCTGGGCCGGAGAGGTCGGCTGGGAGCTGACAGTCACGGCATAGGAGTCACCAGGGAATAACAGCGTGGCAAAGGTGAAATCACCATCTTCGGCAATGGCGAGATCGTCAGCGCCGTTGTTCTGCAAGACCAGACCGCCGCCGGCCAAGCCCTGCACCATACCACTCACGCTGACCGGATCCGTTTCGTCCAGTACGCAGGCACGTACCTCGACCGAATCCACGTACCAACCAACCCGGGAAACCGAGGAATCGGTTCCGAAGCGAAATCGGAACTGGACGTCCTCGCCCTCCCAGGCAGATAGATCGATAGCGTAGCGCTCCCAGAAGGCGCGCGGATCACCACACCAGCCGGGTTGGGCACCGAGCGGATTGCTGTGTGCCGTACTGATCAAACCGTCGTATTCTCGAACGAGAATGTGCTCGTTGCCGACCGCAGCCCAGGTCGAACCGCCGTCGCTGGAGATTTCCAGCAAACCACCATCAAAGCAGCCGTCAGGGGAGCTTTCGATGTGCTGCCAGTTCTGGAAATTGAGAAACAGGGCTTCGGCGCCGGCAGGCAAACTGACTTCCGGCGAAGTCAGGCGCTGGTCGGAGACCGAGGCGATGTTCTCGGCAAACATCGAGAAACCACCAGAATGGGCTTGCTCCGCACTGGGCAGCCAGGTCACCGCCCCGGTTGAACCGGCGGTGCTCCAGCCAGCCGGCAGCGATCCGCCTGCAAAGTCTTCGCTGAACAGGCTCTCGACCTGGGTGCCGGTCGGGCAATCGCCGGGCAAGGCTTCGGTGCTAAACGAAACGGCCGCCGACCAGTCCCCGTCGCCGCAATCGTTGCTGGCGCGTACCCGGAGGTAATAAGTTGAGTTGGTCTCCAGTGCCGAACCGACCGTATAAGTGGTATCGAAAGAGCTGCCCGAATACACCACATCGCCAAACGCGGCATCGCTCGCTATCTCAATCTGGTATTGGAACGCCTGATCGGCAATCGTCCACGCCAAGACCGGTTCGATGGAAACGCCAACCGCGCCGTTGGCGGGGCTGGTAATTGCAGCCAACGCCGGGGCGTCGTCACTCAGAGTCACGCTCATGTTTACCGAGACATCGTCTTCCGTGCTCGAACCCTGCAGCGTGAAGGCAAACGTTCCGGTACCGGCGGCGATCAAATCGCTCAGGGTGAGCAGGCTGTCGCCGGGTGGAGTCACCGGGTTGACCGAGAAGTCGTCACCGACCCCGGCCGGCAGTCCGGTCGTGCTCAAGGTCACCGGGTCGGCGGCGTCGCCGGACTGGGTCACCTCGATCTGGATGTCCAGATCGTCGAATCCGCACTGACTGACCTGGTTGTTCTCGGGCGCGATACCGAACGCATCGCCGCCGAGGCCATTGATGAATTCCGGATTGGTCCCGAGTGGATCAAGGTAATCGCGCATGCGCGTAGTCGCTGTGCCCATCCCGTCCCATGCATCCCACAGGCCGCCGTAAAAGTCCGACAGCTGCGCGCCGGTCGCGCCGCAAAACGCCGGGCCACCGCTGAGCACGCCGATGAAACGTCGGTCGGCGGTATACAGCGGCGAACCGGAAGAGCCCGGCTCGGTCACTGCTGGCGGGATGGGGCCGCCGCCAGGCATGTTGGGCAGTTCCGGCGGATCGGGGTGCCAGAAGGGGTGCCAGTGAATGTTCTGGGCGCCGGCGATGTTGCCGATCTGGATGTTGTCGGCCACCCAGGTAATGCGCTTTTCGTCCACGCCCGGGTGGTGGATGGTGGCGCACAGGCCGTCGGTGCTGTTGCCCGGACCCTGGGCGCAGGCAGTCGGCGGAGGACGGCGGTCCCAGCCCGACCAGAACAGTTCGAGGTCCGGATCGGCCGGATCGTCCAGTTCGATCAGGGTCACGTCCGAGCATTCGTCCGCGGCCGTGCAATTTCCCTGAAACGGGTTGCTGGTGGCCGCCAGCCAGGTGCCGCCGCTGTTGGTCATGTTGGGATCGGGCGGGTTGGTGGCCGTTCCGCCGGAAGCGCCGGGCCTGCGGCAGGTCGGCCACTCGTAGTTCCAGTACACGACGATGCTCGGCGCCTGGCCGGAACTGATGCAATGGGTCGCGGTGATGAACAACATGGACTGATCGTTGGCCGTGTTGTTGACCAGCGAGCCGGTGCAGGCGAATGCGCCACTGCGCTGGTACGCACCCACCGAACGGCGTGGTTCGTTCCAGGGGTCGTCCTCGCTCAGGCAGGCAACATCCTGGTTGCACGCACCGGAGCGCGCCCCGCCTGCGTCCTTGCAGCTTTGCTTGCCATCGCCTTCGAACGGGTCTTCCGGCTGGCGGTATTCCCGGGCCGCTTCACCGAATCCACGATAGCCGTGGCTGACCTGGCTGATCTCGAATTGTACGAATTCGCGCGCGGCGCTCGGTACGTTGACTTCGATGATGACGTCGTCGGCGTGCAGGTTGGGGGTCCAGAATTCGCCGTGCTCGCGGTTGATCGACGAGGTGTAGGGACCGATGACCTCATATGGGTCCATGGCGCGACTTTGCGATGCCGAGGCCGTGTAGAGGTAAAGCGCGGCACCATCGGGCAGATGCAGGTCGCTGAAGCCGAAGTTGAGCAGAACCGCCCCGTCTGCCCGCACTCGCATTCGCCAGATACTGGTGTCTCCAAGTACATCCCAGTCACCATCGCGATGCAGGTTGAAATTCGAG
>RECK01000195.1 GCA_007694055.1 Wenzhouxiangella sp. | reverse complement strand
CCGGCGCTGATTGCGCTGATCGCACGGGGCAGGCTGGCCGGGCTGGCACGCGGCCTGCTCGCCGCCCTGCTTGCCCTGGTCATCATTGCCGGTCTGTTCGACGGCCTGCTGCAGTCGGTGCTGAGCCGGCCGCTGAACGTGTTTCTGGACATCCTGATGCTCAGCGCAGGATTTCACCTGATCGACGGCAGCATGGGGCGGCCGGCGGCGGTGCTGGCCTCGGTGCTGACGGCCCTGGCCGCGCTGGCTCTGGGCTGGCTGTGCTGGCGCCTGCTCGATCCCGGCACGGCCCGAGCTCAGCCCAGCATTGCCATTCTGGCCGTGGTGGCCATCCTGCTGTGCATCCCCTGGCCGGGCCCGGCGCGCATGGGTGTTTCCTCGCAGCTGGTGTTCCAGATCGACCAGCAAGCCGGTGAACTCGAGCGCAGCCTGGCCACCCATCGGGCCCTGGAAGCCGCGCGCGAGGCGCCGGCATTCGCCGCCCGCGCCCTGCCCGGGCTGGCTGGCCGGGACGTCTACATCGTCCTGGTCGAGTCCTACGGCATCAGCGCGCTGGAGCAGCCGCGCCATGGCCGGCGACTGCTGCCGGTTCTGGAACACTGGCAAGACCAACTCAAGGATGCAGGGCTGAACATGGCCAGCGGGCAGCTCAAGGCACCGATCCGCGGCGGCCAGTCCTGGCTGGCCCAGGCCACGGTATTGAGCGGCCTGATGCTGGACAACCAGCTCTTCTACCGGCGCCTGCTCGATGCCGATATCGATCTGCTGACCGACGATTTCGCCGCCACCGGCCACACCACGATCAAGGTCTCGCCGGCCATCATCATGGACTGGCCGGAAGGCGAACAGCTGGGCTTCGACGCGCTCTACCCGGCAGACGCCATGGACTATCGCGGCCCGCGCCTGGGCTGGGCGACCATGCCCGACCAGTACACCCTGCATCATTTCAGCGAACGGATTCGACCGACCTACCCCGGTCCGGTGTTCGCCCAGATCGCCCTGGTCAGCAGCCACTGGCCATGGACACCGCTGCTCGAACCGATCAGTGACTGGTCACAAATCGGTCACGGCGAAATCTACGAGCGCTGGGCCGATGCGGCCGAAAGCCCGCTGGCACTGTGGATGAACCCCGACCGTCTGCGCCACAACTTTGCCGAGAAGATCGCCTACTCGCTGGATGTGACCTTCGACTGGGCGCGCCTGCAGTTACCGGATGACGCGCTGCTGATCGTGCTCGGCGACCACCAGCCAGCCAGCATCATCACCGGCCGCGCCGCACCGGCCGAGGTGCCGGTGCACGTGATCAGCCACGACCCGGCGGCCCTGGACGGATTCCGGCAAAGACACTTCGCCGACGGCCTCATGATCGAGTCAGAAGGGGATGCAGCAGACATGGCGCACCTGCGCCACTGGCTGCGTGAAGACTTCGGCAACTGAGGCCGTTCATCGTTAACCAGGCGGCTTAGTGGCTGCGCGCGAACAGGCGCAGGGGAACCAGCGCGACCAGGACCAGCACCAGCACCGGGCCGAAAGGTTGATCCAGCTCGATGGCCAGCGCAAAAGCGACCAGGTAGGCGGCCACGGCCAGAACGACGCTGAGCACCAGCGACCGACGCCAACCGCGGGCCAGCACGAAGGCGACCCAGGACGGAATGAAGAACAGGGCAAACGCGGACACGGCACCCAGGGCCACGGTACCCAGTACGACCGAAAACACCACCAGCAAGCCGAAGCCGACCCGGTGCGGCCAGGCCGGCTGCCGGTTGGCCGAAAAGTGATCGGGAAAGAAGCGACCCAACATCAGACGCCGGGACAGCCACGGCAGCAAGGTCAGCAACAGCAGGGCCAACACCATGGCCGCAAGCAGGTGACCAGGGCCGCTGAAGTAGAGCTGACCACGCAGCAGGCTGTCGATGATCACGCTGCCCTGGTGGGTGTTGGCGGCCAGCAGGATGGCCGCGGCCCAGCCCAGCACGATGGCAACACCGTAGTGGTTGTTGTTGACCCGCGGGAGCAGTCCGTACACCAGGGCCAGCAGGCCGGCAGCCAGACCGGCGGTCAGCACAATGGGCAGGCCCAGCGGCAACCCGAGCACGCCGCCGGCGGCGGCCACCTGGGCCAGGGCGAAGGTGGCCAGCCACTCATCACGCATGCGCAGGTAGGCACCGACCAGGGCCAGCACGGCCGCCAGGACCAGGCCGTTGAAAAAGGGGACCCGGAACAGTGGATCGAAAATCATCATCCCGTCCAAGGCGATACCTCGATCTGGCGAGCACAATGACGGTCGAGAAAGGCCTGTTCATGGCTGACCAGGATGGCCGCACGCCCAGGGCCCAGGGTGGCCAGCATCTCACCCAGCGCCTCGATCGCCGTGCCATCCAGGTTGTTGGTCGGCTCATCGAGCAGCACCAGGCGGGCCTTGCTGTTGAGACAGGCCCAGGCCTGCAGCAGCTGGTACTGGCCGCCGCTCATGCGTGAGAGCGGTCTGTCCAGCAGCGGCTGAACCAGGGCGGGCGGATGCGGGTCGGCATCCAGCAGCGCGAGCAGTTCACGCCCCAGCAGGGGCAGTTCGGGAGGACGTTCGGGACGCTGCTGGTGATGGGCTATGCTCAGGCGCGGGGCTCGGACGATGCGACCGGAAAACACCCGGGCCGTGCCGGTCAGGGCACGCAGCACGGTGGACTTGCCGGCACCGTTGAGTCCGCCCAGGCCAAGCACTTCGCCCGGCTGCACCGAAAAACTGACGGGGCCCACAACGGGCCCCGTGTAGCCGGCGCTCAAGCCTTCAAGGCTGACCAGCGCCTGAGTATTTTCCAGCTTGTCCGAATTCAGGGACGCATGCCCTCTGCCCATTGTCCGATCATCGCAAAGTAGTCATCGGCGGTGCCGTTCATGGCAACCTGCATCGGTTGCCTGCGCTGGGGCCAGCCGAGTTGGCGGCTCAGGAACTCTGCCCCCTGCGACGGCTGAAAGTCGGCGTAGAGGATAGCACCCTCGCGCCCGCGCAAACTGTTGACCAGCTCACTCAGGTGGCGGGCGGTCGGGGGAATGCCGGGCAGGGGCTCAAGGTAGCCGAGAATCGGCACGTCGAGCAGGTGGGCCAGGTAGTCGGCGTCCTTGTGGTAGAAAACCACACCGGGGGCGCCCTCGACATGGGCCTGCCAGCGGCTGACTTCTTCCCGGGCCCGCGCCTCGAAGGCTTCGGCATTGGCGCGGAAGCGATCGGCATTGGCCGAATCGAAATCGGCCAGGCGCTCGGCCAGGGCGTGACCCACTTCGGCCATGCGCAGGGGATCGAAGTAAAAGTGCGGATTGCCGGCCGGGTGGACATCGCCCAGGGCACGGTCGGCCGGACCGCCAACATCGATCAGCTCGACCTGGGCCGCACCTTCGAAGTAGCCCGATCGGCCAACCCGAACGCCCGGGTTATGCGCACCGGCCAGGGCCGCCGGCAGCCAGCCCACTTCCAGCTCGGCCCCGACCGCAACCAGCAGGTCGGCCCGGCGCAGCGCGGCCATCATCGAGGGCCGGGCTTCCAGGTAGTGGGCATCACGGTCTGGCGGTGCCAATACGGTGACCTGAACGGCATCGCCGCCAATGGTTCGCGCCAGCATGCCCATGTTGGGCACGGTTGCAACCACGCGCACTTCGGCCAGCGCTGACCAGCTGACCAGGGTTAAAACGACAAACAAGAGAAGCTTCTTCATGACGGACCTCCGTCTCGGGAATTCAACAGTCAATATTCAGCGGCGGGTTGTCCCCGCCGCTGACTGATTCGGTTCCCGACAGACTAGAACGCATGCGCCCCGTGCACACCGAGGCTCATGTTGTACTGGAGCAGGAACTGCCAGGCGCTGTGGCCATCATCCAGATCGTTGTAGCTGATCTGACCACGCAGACGCGAGAACTCGGTTGGCGCGAAAGTGATCTGGGTCGAGTAGCGCCACGATGCTCCCAGGTCATCGCGCATACCGCGGCGGCCCATGCTGTCGGAGCCATCGTTGTAGGCGCGGTTGGTCAGGCCCACGCCATCGACCCGCAGACCGGCATTCCAACGCGGGGCGAAACCGTACACGCCCTGCAGGTAAAAGGCATCCTGGCGCCAGGTCTGATCGCG
>RECK01000223.1 GCA_007694055.1 Wenzhouxiangella sp. | reverse complement strand
TGTTCCGCCATGTCGATGCCGGCTACGACGAGGCCATCGACACGGCGAAAGAACGCGGCGTGGATGTGCCGATGCTGGGGTGAAGATCAAAAAAGAAGTCGGGAACCACCGAAGACACCGAAATCACCGAAGACGTGGCCAACCTTGGAGCTTGCAGAGGCGCGATTCAGGAAATCGGACGCAGTTCCCGGGGGCTCATAGCTTCCAGTGATCGCCCTTGAAACCGACTTCCCGCTGCCCGCGGTAGAACAGGCTGGCCGTGGTGGCAAACCGGATATAAGCCATTCGGGATTCGGGCGTGGGCTCGACGATCCGGTAGGCATCGGCCGGATCGGACATGGTCGCGGGCTGCCCCGCCAGCTCGGTCATGGCCTTGCGCTCTTCGTCGGTGAGTCGAGTCATGTCTGCTCCTTCAATGCCTCAAGCAACGGCTGTTTATCGAACAGCTCGAATTGGTCAAATCGGCCAGGGCACGGAGAAAGTCCACAGCGCAATCATTGAGTTGCCAACCCTGATTGTAACGGCAATCTAGCAGCGCCTGCGGTGACTGCACCGCAGGCTCGACCCCGGCGTCGACGCGCTTCGTGAAACAATGAAGCCTCAAATTCCATAACGAGAGCCGGAATGCAGACGCCGGAACAGCCCGTTCTTCGCGATATCGTCCTGATCGGTGGCGGCCACAGCCACGTGGGCGTGCTCAAGCGCTTTGGCATGAAGCCTATTCCCGGTGTACGCCTGACCCTGATCTGCCGCGACACCCACACGCCCTACTCGGGCATGCTGCCTGGCTACATCGCCGGCCATTACGGCTACGACGATGTCCACATTGACTTGAGCCGCCTGGCCGAATTTGCCGGCGCGCGCTTCTACCACGACGAGGCCGCGGGACTGGATCGGGCGGCAAGGCAGGTGCTATGCAAGTCTCGACCACCAGTGCCCTATGACCACCTGTCTATCAACATCGGCTCGACGCCGCAGGTACGGCGGGTGCCGGGTGCGGCCGAGCATGCCTTGCCCGTCAAGCCCATCCATCGCTTCAACGAACGCTGGCTGGCCCTGCTCGAGCGCGTGCGCAGCCATGCCGGCGCCACGCGCATCGTCATCGTCGGTGGTGGGGCCGGCGGCGTTGAATTGACATTGGCGATGCAGTTTCGGTTGCGCAACGAGCTGACGGCCATGGGCCGTGATCCCGACGAGTTGGCCTTCGACCTGTTTACCGCTGATGAATGCATCCTGCCGACCCATCCGGACAAGGTGCGCCGGGCCTTCGAACGCAGGCTGGAGCAACGCGGCGTGCGCGTCCATGCCGGCTGCCCCGTATCAGCCGTCGAGGCCGGAACGGTCCGGACGGTCGATGGGCAAAGCACCAGCGCCGACGAAATCGTCTGGGTCACCCAGGCCGGCGGTGCGCCGTGGCTGGAAGAGTCCGGGCTGGAACTTGACGAGGGCGGTTTCATCAAGGTGCGCGACACCCTGCAGACGGTCACCGACCCGGACGTTTATGCCGCCGGCGACATCGCCTCGGTGGTCAATCACCCGCGCGAGAAGGCCGGCGTGTTCGCCGTGCGTCAGGGCCCGCCGCTGGCGCGCAACCTGCGTCGCACGGCGCTGGGCAAGGCACCGAAACCCTTCCGGCCGCAGAAGCGCTGGCTGGCGCTGATCAGCACAGGCGACCAGTACGCCGTCGCCTCGCGCGGCACGCTTGGTTTCGAGGGCGCCTGGGTCTGGCGCTGGAAGGACTGGATCGATCGGCGCTTCATGCGCAAGTTCTCCGAGCTACCGACGATGAACAAACACCGTCCTTGATTCTGCCGCTTTCAGGTTGTCTCATGACGTTCGTGGCAGGGCAAGCGCAGTCGGCGCCACTTCAGGGCTCCTGACCGTTTGAGCGGTCCGTCCTTGCGTGGCCCACTAGGCTTGCCCGCCCTGGATCAGTGGCAGCTGATCGACGATACGGTGCGCAGTCAGCAGGTCATCGACCATCCCCGCCAGGTCCGACTCGATGTCTGGCTCCGAGAACAGCTTCAGCGGTACCTGGAAGAACTCCCGCCCGGGCCGAAGCATTGTCGTGCCGCCCTGCCCAACCGGTTCAACACTGAAGCGACGCAAGGTCAGGTAGAGACTGTCGTGGATAAACCCCGCCTGGATGGCGGCATGGGGTCCGGAACCGCCGGACTGGGCCTGGTTGATGGCGACCAGTGCACTTCGCCATTCGGGCAGCAGCACGGAACGGGCCAGACCCTCGGGGTCGGGATGATCCTGGGCCACGTAGGTGGCAAATGTGTCGTGGAAGGTCTCGTCATTCAGGTCCACGTTGACCATGTGGCGCCTACCGGAAAGCATGGACTTGCCGGTCACCAGGACACGGTCTTTGACCTCGAACGGCAGCCTGATTCGCAACAGCAAGCCTCTGAAAATCAATTCGGTAGAGCTGTTCTTGCCGCCGGACTTGCGCGTCAGCGTTGCCTGGCCAAATTCAAAGTCGGTACCGGAAAGCCGTCCGCGAAAAAACGGGCCGAAAACACTCCTGTTCCATTGGTCACCGATCACCTCAAGCTTTTCGAATGGCTTGAGAAATTCTCGCCTCATCGTCGCTTCATGGTGCATGCCTTCAACCCGCTCGCACAAGGCGGGAAGGACCTGCTCATTGACCTGCCCGATCCAGCGCTCGCCAAGCTTGGGCACTCGAAAAAAACCAAGCAGTGATGCCACGATTGCGGCAGAGGCGAACGCCGCTATCAGCGATGCACCACCCCATATGATCATCGCCAATGCCATGATCAGCCCCGCAACCGCCAGAATGGCAATATCGCGTCGGGCTACCGCCCGGTAACGGTCATGTTCAGCCTCCAGGCTTCTAGCCTCTGAGGCGATGGCGCGCATCAGGTCTTTGGGATCCGGCACTGTATCAGGAACCCTATTTGCGGCCGGTTCATCCCATGCCGGAAAATCCCGATTCGCTCGTTTTTCACCCTCCAGTGCAATCCGGGTCAGATTGCGGAGATGCTCTCGACGATGGGCAGCAACATCGATAAGAATCTTGGCCATGACCAGCACAATCAGCGCAACCAGCGGCTCTCCCATGTAGGCCACCAGAAAACCGCCGACGAGTATGGTCACATGCAGGACCAAGACACGCGCATAGGGCAAGCTCATCAGATCATCGGGCTTTGCCTCCTTGTACTCACCTCGCCCCATGAAGTGGGTGAAAAAGGACACGCCGTGACTCACGGCCAAGGCCAGGAAGGGCACCCAAAGCACACCCAGGGGGAGAACCGATTCACCCTCCGGCCGGAACATCCAGATCAGGAACATCAGGTGCACCAGCATGAATAAACCGTAATGCAGACAGAAAAAGGGGATCATGACGATCATCTTGCTGTCGTTCCGAAGCCGCCATAGCACCCACATGCGGGCAACGTTGAAGGCGCCGACAATCAGGTTTTCAGCCCAGAAAAGCAAGACCAGGGTGTAAACCGACCAGTCCCAGAACAGCACCCCGATCACCGGTATCAGATTGACCAGGACCAACAGTGCCGTGGTCAACAGCAACGCGTTCTTTGTACCCGTGTTCGGCATGTTCGTCCTTGAGTGAAAGTCAACGCGACATATACGCGAATTCAGCTTCCTTTCTGCCATCGGCAGGCTTTGTATTTCAGGGCCCCGGCAAAGCCGGAGTATGCACTGATTTCGAGCACTATCCGAATTTCGCAACATACAGGGGGGCACCGGGAGCAGAGGTTGATTCCACGCCTCGTCGCGCATAGTCGCGGCTAAGAACAAGGTTGGATGACTGGAGACCAGGTCAAGCAGGTTTGGGTTCATGCCCATACGTATGGAGACAATCCGAGCATGGCCGCCGGGGACGTGGCCCCGGCCTACGCTGGTCAGGTTGGAGACAAGGAAAACGCGTCCGAAGCCCCGCCTTTCAGCCAACTCCCACTTCTCGCAACGGGTGGTATCTGGCCGATCAGGGCCTGGCCGGGTTGCGGAGTCTGGCGCAAACCTTCCCCAAGTCATCCTCGCCAGCGGGCACCGGATCAAAGCTGCTGAACGAGCGGCCGGCAACAAGATAGTCTCACCGGACCCGGGCCACCGAGAGCCAGTCAGCCACCCCGGCCGATAA
>RECK01000067.1 GCA_007694055.1 Wenzhouxiangella sp. | reverse complement strand
ACCGTGCCGAGCAGCCAGTTTTCTCGGCCATCATCATCGCTGACCAACCAGAATACCTGGGCCGGCGCTGCCGCCGAGAGCAGAACACAGACAACAACAATCCAGCGCAATGAGCCCACAAGCTCACCTCCTTCGCGTTCAACACAGTATGATTGCTGATTAAACAATAGCATGCGCACGTTTATTTCCCATGATGCCTATTTCGAAACGCTTTCGCGGCTTTTTGCCGGTCGTGGTCGATGTCGAGACCGGAGGATTCAATTCTTCCACCGACGCCCTGCTGGAACTGGCAATGTGCATCATCGGAATGGATGAGGATGGATGGCTGCATCCAGGAGATGTCATGATGCGCCACGTCGAGCCCTTCGCCGGGGCCAACATCGAGCAGGCGGCGCTGGAATTCAACGGCATCAGGCCAGATCATCCGCTGCGACCCGCCATTCCTGAAGACAAGGCGCTGCGCGACCTGCTGCAACCCGTGCGCCAGGCCCTTCGCGACAGCGGCTGCAAGCGTGCGGTACTGGTTGGCCATAACGCCCACTTCGACTTGTCATTCCTCAACGCGGCCATCGCTCGGGTCGGCTACAAGCGCAATCCCTTCCATCCATTCAGCTGTTTCGACACGGCCACCCTGGGCGGACTGGCTTACGGTCAGACCGTTCTGGCCCGCGCCGTAGACGCTGCAGGTCTGCAATGGGACAAGTCACAGGCTCACTCGGCTGCCTACGACACCGAAAGAACTGCCGCGCTGTTCTGCGCCATCGTGAACCGCTGGCGTCACCTGCAGGATCTGGAAGAGGGAAGCGGTTTCTGAATCGCGGGCACTTGATCCTCCTTTGACTCACAACCATATTGCATAATCACCATTCAACTTCAATCCCACGACCACAGGAGAGAAAACATGGCTTTTAACCTGCCTGCGCTACCGTACGCGAAAAACGCGCTTGAACCGCATATTTCGGCCGAAACCCTGGAGTTCCATTACGGCAAGCATCACCAGACCTACGTTGACAAGCTCAACGGGCTGGTCGATGGCACCGATCTGGCCGACAAGTCGCTGGAGGACATTGTCCGCAGTTCTGATGGTGGCGTGTTCAACAACGCAGCCCAGGTCTGGAACCACACGTTCTACTGGCACTGCCTTTCACCCAACGGCGGCGGCGAACCACAGGGCAAGCTGGCCGAGCTTATTTCCCGCGATTTCGGCAGTTTCGCCGAGTTCAAGTCCAAGTTCACCGAAACAGCCATCAACACGTTTGGATCAGGCTGGGCATGGCTGGTGCAGTCGCCCGACGGCAAACTGGAAATCACCTCGACGTCCAACGCCCAGACCCCGTTGACCGGCAGCGCCAAACCGCTGCTGACCTGCGATGTCTGGGAGCATGCCTACTACATCGATTACCGCAACGCCCGGCCGAAGTACATGGACGCCTTCTGGAACCTGGTGAACTGGGAGTTCGTCACTGCCAATCTTGACGGCTGAACCGGCAATGACGAGCACCGAAACCAGCGTCAGCGTAAAGCCATCGCGGCTGTTCGACACCTACGTGCGCATGCCGGTTTCGATGGTCAGAGGCGATGGGCCCTGGTTGTTCGACGACCAGGGCCATCGTTATCTCGATGCCCTCAGCGGCATCGCCGTATGCAGCCTGGGTCACGCCCATCCGCGCCTCGCCGAAGTCATTGCCGACCAGGCCGCTACCCTGCTGCACACGGCCAACATTGTTCATATTCCGCAGCAGGAAGCGCTGGCAACGGCACTTTGCGAAATCAGCGGTCTGGATCGCGCCTTTATCGCCAACTCCGGCGCCGAGGCGATCGAATGCGCGCTCAAACTGGCACGCCGGCACGCCCATGAGCGCGGCATCGCCAGGCCAGCGGTGCTGGTCGCCAGCGACAGTTTCCACGGGCGCACCCTGGCCGCACTCAGCGCTTCCGGAAACGCTGCCATCCAGGCGGGTTTCGGTCCGCTGGTCGACGGCTTCGTCCGTGTGCCCTTTGGCGATTTGCCAGCTGCGGTCAGCGCCTTTGAAAGCAACCCCGATATCGTCGCCGTCCTGGTCGAGCCCATTCAGGGCGAAGGCGGGGTGCGTCCAGCGCCTGAAGGATACCTGGCCGGTCTGCGCTCTGCCTGCGACCGGCACCAGGCCCTGCTCATGCTCGACGAGATCCAGACCGGGATGGCCCGAACCGGGCACTGGTTCGCGTTTCAACACATCCCCGGCCTGATGCCGGATGTCATGACCGTTGCCAAGGCACTGGGCAATGGGGTGCCAATCGGTGCCTGCCTGGCCCGCGAGGAGGTCGCCCGGCTGCTGCCGGCCGGCTCTCACGGCACGACATTCGGCGGTAACCCGCTGGCTTGCCGGGTTGGCCTGGAAGTCATCAACATCATGCGCGAGCAGGACATACCCGCGCGCGCTGCCCGCCTCGGACATTTGCTGCAGGGCCGCCTGCGCTCGGGGCTTGCCGACATCCCCGGGGTCGTCGACATTCGCGGCCAGGGACTGATGGTCGGCATCGAGCTGGCCGAACCGGTTCCGGAACTCAAGGATCGGGCCATGGAACGGGGCTTGATCATCAATATCACCCGCGGCAACACCATTCGCTTGCTGCCCCCCCTGATCATTGACGATGACCAGGTCGCCAGAATTGCCGATATCGTGATTGATCTGGTCAAGACACGGTTCCAGGCATGAGCCTGGTCGTCGATGACATTCACCTCGGCTATGGCGATGTACCCGTCATCAAGGGCCTGAGTTTTGAGCTGAAAGACGGCGAGATCGGTTGCCTGCTGGGCGCATCAGGCTGCGGCAAGACCACCGCGCTGCGCGCCATCGCCGGATTCGAGCCGGTGCGCCAGGGCGAAATCCAGGTTGGCGGGCAGCTGGTCAGCGCCCCGGGGCGCCAGGTTGCCCCGGAAAAGCGCAGCGTTGGCATGGTTTTCCAGGACCATGCCTTGTTTCCCCACCTCGATGTCGGATCCAACGTTGCCTTCGGGCTTCGCCGGCTCAGTCGCGACGAACGTCAGCAACGGGTGCAACACCTGCTAGAACTGACCGGTCTGACCGGGCTCGACCAGCGCTACCCGCATGAGCTGTCGGGAGGCCAACAGCAGCGGGTGGCACTGGCCCGTGCCCTGGCGCCCGAACCAGCGGTGCTACTGATGGACGAGCCCTTCTCCAATCTGGATACGCGCCTGCGGCGGCGCATGGGCGAGGAAATTCGCGGCATGCTCAAGGCCCGCGGAACAACCACGCTGCTGGTCACCCACGATCAGCACGAGGCATTTGCCCTGGCCGACCGCGTCGGCCTGCTCAAGGACGGTCGCATGCTGCAGTGGGATTCGCCGTACCAGATCTACCATCGACCTGCCACGCGTTACGTCGCCGCTTTCACCGGCCGCGGCAGCTACCTGAATGCCACCGTCGACCACGACACCCTGGTCCATGCGCTGGGACGCTCTCCACTGCCGGAGGAGCGGCCACGTGGCCGCGAAGTGGCCTTGCTGATTCGCCCGGATGACATCCGTCCCAATCCCAAGGGAACAAGAGCCCGGGTCGTCGCGCGCCAGTTCCAGGGAGCCGAAATTCTCTACCGACTCCGCCTCGACGGCGGCGAAGAAGTCACCGCCCTGTTCCCCAGTCACGATGATTTCGATGTTGACAGCTCGATCGGTGTAGAGCTGGACGCTCAACACCTGGTGCTTTTCCCGGCCGATCAGCCCAGTGGCGTGATATCGCCATTGAGCAGCGAAGCGGTCTGAGAATCCACAAGGGGCCGAATCGCTTCAACCGCCTTGTGCAGCTCACGGGTCTGGTCCGCCACCAGCGTGGCATGGCCCAGCTTGCGGCCCGGACGTGCAGCCTTGCCGTAATCGTGCCAGCTCAATCCCGGTACCGCCAACAAGGCATCGCGCGCAGGCAATGTCCCGATCCAGTTGAACATCAGGGCTTCGCCGCGCATATCGGTAGCACCCAGCGGCAAACCGCATACGGCACGCAGATGGTTCTCAAACTGCGAAGTCATGCTGCCCTCGATGGTCCAGTGCGCCGAGTTGTGAACGCGCGGGGCAAACTCGTTGGCCAGAAGACCAAAGTCACCGGCGAACAGCTCCAGGGTCAGACAGCC
>RECK01000218.1 GCA_007694055.1 Wenzhouxiangella sp. | reverse complement strand
CGGCGTGCAGCTCGGCGATCATCTCGACCATCAGCTCGTTCAAGTCCTCGCGCCGACCGACATGATCGAGCAGCGGACGGTATTGCGCGTAGATCGCGTCCCAGTCCAGGCCATGCAGGTTCTCGGCGTAGAAGAAATCACGCTGGAAGCGCCAGCCCTCGTCGAAGATCTGGGCCCACTCCTGGCGCGGGTCGATGAACATGCGCAGGTCGGAAAGATCGACGTTCTCGGGATCCAGGCTGGACCCGGCCTCGGCCACGACCAGGCTTGAGTCGGCGCGCTGAATGACCAGGTGCTTGCCGGCGGCGGCCAGCTCGAAGGCCTGGACGCCGGTCAGCAGGGTGGACGCTTCGCGCTTGTCGAAGTCGAAGCGGACCAGGCGATGGTCACGCGCCCACTGCTCGCCGGGCGGCTCGACGGTCGCACCGGGCTGGGTGCGGTGGATGTAGAACAGGCTGCCGTCGTTGGCCACGGCCAGGGCGTCGTAGTTGCCCTCGGCCACGGGCAGGGCGACCTTGCGCGCCATCAGACCATCAAAGTCGATGCGGGTGGACTTGTCCTTGTCGTTGTCCTCGTCGTTGTCATTGCCGTTGCGCGGCTCTTCTTCGCTGGAGCGCGGCTTGAGCGGCGATTCGCCGTCGGCGGCCAGGACCAGGGCGTAGATGCCGGCGCGGAACGGGCGCTCCTGGCTGGACATGTCGAGGCTGAACTGGACCGGGCCTGAGTTGGTCGAGGCGGCGAAATACAGATAGGCGCCATCCGGGCTGAAAGCCGGCGAACCGACGTCGGCCATGCCTTCGGTGACCACCCGTGAAGTGCCGGTGTTGAAGTCATGAATGACCAGGTCGCGCAGGTAGTTGGGCTGGCGCAGGGTATGGGCCAGGTAGCGGCCATCGGGCGACAAGGCCACCATGAAGCCACCCTGGCGGGTGTTGCGGGCAATCTCGCGAACACGGCCGTTGCCCAGATCGATCACATGCAGCGCCAGGCGGTTGTCGGAGAACACGATGCGGCCGTTGTCGGCGTCCCAGGCCTGGAGCTGGTAGAAGTCCGGCCCCAGGGAGAACTCGCGCCGCTCGCCCAGTCCCGACTGATCGGCAATGACCAGGGTCTGGCCGTCCAGCGCTTCGACGATCCAGGCAATCTGCTCACCGGCCGGCGACCACAGGGCCGGGTACTCGCGCACGCCGTCGGTGCGGGTCAGGTTGCGGGTTGAGCCGTGCTTGACCGGCACGGTAAACACATCGCCACGGGCGGTGATGACCAGGCGCTGGCCGGTTGGTGAAATGTTCACCCCCTGGATATTGGAGCGCACGTTGCGCCAGCCGGGCTGGCGCTGGGGCAGGTCGGGATTCAGGGAGATATCCAGGGTGCGCTGGCTGCGCGTTTCCAGATCGAATTCATGCAGGCGACCCCCGGCCTCGAACACCACCTGGTCACCATGGCGGGCAGCCCAGCGGATGTCCCAGGTTTCCTGGTCGGTCAGGCGCTCGGCCTCGCCGCTGGCCGGGTCGGCCAGGAACAGGTTGAAGATCTTGTCGTCGCGATCAGAGAGAAACAGGACCGACTCGCCGTACCAAAGCGGATTGATGTCGTTGACCCGCTCGCCGGGTATGGCCTGGACTTCTCCGGTGGCCGGGTTCAGCACCCGGATCGACGGGGTCGTGCCGCCGCGATAGCCGCGCCAGCCGGCGCCTCCGCCGTAAAGTCCGTTATAGGCCGGGCCGAAGTCGATATAGGCCAGGCGCTGGCCGTCTTCATGCCACTGGCCGCGGAAGAAACGGGCTTCCATCTGCTTGATCGGGGCACCACCGTCCAGGGACACATGATAAAGCTGGGCCGAGCGACCGTGATCGGACTCACGCTGCGAAGCAAAGGCCACGGACTGACCGTCGGCGGACCAGCCGACCGGAATATCGTTACCGGGATGCCAGGTCAGGCGGGTGGGATTGCCACCGTCAATGCTGATCACGTAAACATCGGTGTTGCCCTCGTGGTCGGCGGCAAAGGCGATCAGCCGCCCGTCGGGCGAGAAATGCGGGTTGTTTTCCTCGGCCGGACTGGTGGTCAGTCGACGCGGGTTCGAACCATCTCGCTCGCTGACCCAGAGATCGCCGGCATAGACAAAAGCCAGATGGTCGGCCGATACGGCCGGCTGGCGCAGCAGGTGGGTGGGCTCGGCGGCCAGCAGGCCGGACAGTGACCACAGCAGCAGGACGGACAGGGCGGGAATCAGTTTCAGGGGCATCGACTAGGTCTCGGTCTGGCGAACAAAACGGCCGCACAGGATAACCCATGGCCGTCGCGGACTGCCCCATGCCGGCAGTCACACCGGCATGGGTTGAAGGAATGGCTCAGCGATGGGCCTCGCGACCCTGGAGATGGTCAAAGCTTCCCTGGCCACGAATACTGACATCCCCTTCGCCCTCGAACTCGAAGGTGGCCGACCAGATTTCGCCGTCTTGCAAGACGTCAATGCTGCCGCTGATATCCAGTCCGCGAAAATTTTCCAGGCTCAGTCCAACCACCCCCGAACTGGGGCGATTGGCCAGTTGGTATGAGCCGGGCTGCGCCACGTCTCCCGGGAAAGTGAAGGACAGTTCCTGTGCGACCCTGATGTTCCGATCGTTGCGAAAACGCGTGTGTTCGACGCGGTCCTCGCGCTGGCCGTTGATGACGAGTTGGTAACTCGCTTCACCGCGTCGGGTCAGTGGAATCTGGAAGGCACGGCCTCGGATATGACGGTAATTGCCCTCTGCCTCATCACCGCCGCTGAACTCGAACTGCAGGCTGAGCTGCTCGCCGATCTCGCCAATCGTAACCGTGCCACTACCATTGATATTCAGGCGCTGACCGTAACCACCGAAGCGCAGGAAGGCTTCGCCATGCCGAGCCCGCGCCAGGGTTTCCAGTGGATAGGTCTGGCCGGCGCGCGCGCCCGGTGGCAGCTGAATGACCACGTTGCCGGTTTCGCGATCCGGCTCTTCGTCGCCGCGCTGCAAATCCATGCGCATGAGCAGCGAATAGGGGCCGTCATCGTTGGTCGCAACGACTCTCTCGCGTCCGCCCGTGCCGTCCCGGCGGACTTGCGATTCCTCGTAGGTGCTGGGCGTGAACAGCAGGAATTCGCGGTCCCCCGTGTAGGGACCGATCGACCGAACCCGGCCGACGATATCGATTTCAAACTCGCCCGGCGCCAGTCCCTGGCCGATGTCGATACCCGAAGCGCTTGTGCCGCTGTTTCCATCGCCGCCGCATGCAACCAGCAGCCCCAAGACTGCGGCCACAATAGCCCCCATAATCGTCAATCGCCTTGCCGTCATCATCGTCCTCTCCATAAAACCGGTCAACGGATTATAGGCTTACGTAATTTGGACGAAAAGCTTGCCAGGCACGCCGTCATCTCCGTATTCTCCGAGGCTGGTTGCCGCTGGAAACCTGTTGCATGAATACCCGAACCGTCCGCGTCTGGGACCTGCCCTTGAGGCTGTTTCACTGGCTGCTGCTGGTCTGCGTGGCCGGGGCGCTGATCTCGGTGCAGATGAAGGCCATGGACTGGCACGGCCGCTTCGGCCTGGCCGTGCTGGGTCTGCTGGTGTTTCGCCTGGCCTGGGGCCTGATCGGCTCGACCCATGCCCGTTTCTGGTCGTTCGCGCCGGGTCCGCGCAGCCTGGTCGACTACCTGCGCGGACGCTGGCACGGCCTGGGCCACAACCCGCTGGGGGCCTTGTCGGTGTTTGCCATTCTGGGTGTGCTGGCTTTCCAGGCCGGCAGCGGCCTGTTCGCCGACGATGTGATCGCCTACACCGGCCCGCTTCGGCGCGCGGTCAGCGGCGATACCGCCAGTCTACTGACCAGCTGGCACATGCGCATGGAATACGTGATCTACGGCCTGATCGCCCTGCACCTTACCGCCATCGCCTTCCACGAGCTGATCAAGCGCGAACGCCTGGTAAAACCCATGTTCACCGGACGCAAGACGGTTGAAAATCAGTCCGTAGCCGAAGACCCACACGGCGGCGGCTGGGTTGCCCTCATCATCGCCGTTGCCCTTGCCGCAGCCGCCGTCTGGATCGCCAACGGCGCACTGCTCTCACCCCCGCCGCCCCCACCGCCGGATCTGGGCTGGTAG
>RECK01000412.1 GCA_007694055.1 Wenzhouxiangella sp. | reverse complement strand
CGCCTTTCGTTTTCGTCCAGCCCTTCCTGGAGTTCGTGGATCAGGCGCTCACGGGTCGCAAGCAAGGCGTCTATCGATATGGGTTCTGCGGTCATGCCGTCGAAGTTGTGCCGGTGAATATCCAGGTCAGCCATCAGGATATCGCGAGCAATGGGTGTTAGTGAGGCTTGCCGTACAGGCTGCACGGTACCGCGCAGCACGAAGTTCGCCTCGATCTTGACCTCAATGCGGCCACTGCGCACGAGGAGCTTGGTCTCTCCCGCATCGGCGGCAGGCGCATGCGTCTGAAATCCACGCTTGTTGAGGCGATCGGCTGCCTGCCGAAGTGCGTCGTTGATCCGTGCCAATGCCTGATCACGCGGCAGCGTGTGATCGGGGAAGACCAGGTCTATATCCACTGACAGGCGCGGCATGTCGCGCACGAAGAGGTTGATTGCTGTGCCACCTTTCAGCGCGAAGGTGTCGTCCCTGAATACCAGCGGTGCGACTTGCGTCAGCAGACGCGCGGTATCGAGGTAGACCGGGTTCATGGCTTGAGCACCAGCAGGCCGTCGCCTGACCGGGACACCCAGGGGCGGTCACTGCCCGTCGGCAGTTCGTCAGGGTCGAGTTTAGAGGCCCAAGGCAAAGAGCCCTCGCTACCAAGCTGGAGACACAGCCGGACGGTCTTGACGCTCTTGCAGTGTTGCAGCAGTTCGCGGAGGACATCGGCACGCAGGTTGTAGGCACTCTCGACGAGTTCCCCAGCCTCCTGCAACGACTGACGTACCCCGACTTCACTTAACAGCTCCAAAAGCGCCCGCTCCGGCGACGAGACCTGGGGCGCTCCGCTGCGCTTCTCGAATGGACCGACGTGCAGCAAAGCGTCAGGAGCTTCGTCAAACAGGCGCTTGCGGTGATACTCGGCCGGAAAACGCTCAGTGAACCAGCTCGGCAAATGTCCGGTGGCCCAACCATACAGTTGCAACACTGGCTGTTGTGACACGTACTGACGGACGCCATACCAGTCGAGCGCCGACTTGCCGCCGACATGCATACCGGGGAACTTACGTTCCAGCAGCAGCAGGCTGGGGTGCAACGCCAGCGTATCGTTCGGACGGCAATACACGCCGCGCGCGAGGCGCCTGAGCCAGCCCGACCGGACATAGTGGACCGCCAGGTCCGCGGAGATGCCACGTGCGGCCAGGTCTTCCGATGTCAACGGCGCCCCAGGTGCCCATTCGCTATGGAGCGTATTTAGTTTGCTTCGTTTAGTCGTAACCATACTACGACTATTACACCCTTTCCAAATAATTGTCAATTTGGTTTGGTGAGAGTAATCGTAGTCAAAATACGATAAAACAGAGCTTTTCAAAAAACACCAACGTCTGCCCTTAGGCTGTCGTGCGAGCAGCAGCCGGATCAGGACGGGCGATCAGAGGATGTAACATCAACCACCTGGTGGATGAATTTACATCATCCTGGTGGTTGATTTTGCAAGCCAGCTGCGTACTCGGCCGGGCTCAAGCCAGCGGCTCGATTGCCCTGAATATGGCGGTTTTGGTCTTCTTCCGCGCCATTCCGAACCGTTCCAGCATGGCGGTGGGGTCCAGGTTTCCGGTTTCCGGTTTCCGGTTTCCGGTTTCCGGAAAAAGATAAAAGCTTCACCGCCAAGACGCGAAGGGCGCCAAGAAACCCAAGGAGAAAGTGCTTTTAGTCTTTCTTGGCGACCTTTGCGTCTTCGCGGTTCAATCTTTTGATCGCGCTAACTCCGACATCCGACATCCGACATCCGACTTCCGGCTCCCGGATCTCATCAGTGAGTATTCGCTTTTAATCCAGCGCGGCAATCTCGCCCATTCTCTCTAGCCCGAACATTTCACGAATTCGCGTGGTGATTTCTTGCGCCGCGGACTGCGTCGACGAGTGCCAGCAGTTCATAGAGTCCCTGATCCTTGCTGGCGGCCATTGGGGCCGAGCGATAGAGGGGGGAAAAGCTTTCGCCCCTGACCTGCCCCTCATCGAAAGGCCAGACGGGTATCGCCCATTCCTCGGTAGACACCTCTCGGGAGAGGGGCGGGGCGGCCCTCAGTCCACGCTTTACCGAGGAATGGACTTCTCCCTGCCCCATGCCCAGGCTTTCGGCGAGCGAGGCGTATTGCCAAGGTGCGTTCTTCAGAGCGAGGAGTTTGAGTGCAACCAGCAAATCCTGCGGCTTCAGTAGCACGATATTCTTTGTTCCAGAATCAAGAATAAAGAATAAAGCACGACGTTCACCACTTGAGCTACCACCGGCTTTAGCCGGCGCACTGATATGTCCGGGCTTTTTAATTTCCAGTCACACTTCCCTCCCACCGCCGTCCTTGTTGATGAACACCCATTCATCACGAGGAAACCCGCATGTCCAAATTCATTGTCTGTCTGATTGTTTGTCTGAGCCTGTCCACCCAGCTCTGGGCTGAGCAAAAAATCTCGCCGTATACCGTCGATATCCAGGGTGAAGGGGCGCCGGTCTACTTCATTCCTGGCCTGGCCAGCCCGGGCGAGGTTTGGGGTGAGCTGGCCGGGGAGCTGCGCGAGCTTGGCTTTCAGAGCCGGGTGTTGACCCTGGCTGGTTTAGGTTTCCGGTTTCCGGTTTCCGGTTTCCGACCTCCGATCTCCGACCTCCGACCTCCGACCTCCGAACGCCTCCAGGACGACAAAGGTCTGGGTCAAGGGCAGGACAGCAGCCCGATGGGAACGGCGGTGAGTTGCTCATCAAAGTTCACCACTTCCTCGCCGGTGTAAAACAGCACGCCGTGCTTGAACTGGTCTGGTGCGGTGTTGCGCAGGTGGCGAAGGCCCCTGAAATCCTTGCCGGTGACGGTGGCTGCGGCCTTGACTTCGATGCCCAGCAACTCATGTTGCCGGTTCTCCAGGACAAAATCCACTTCGAAGCCGGCGCTGGTGCGGTAGTGCATCAGTTGGGTGGGAAAGGCTGCCCAGGTCTGATGTTTGGCCAGCTCGGCATGGACGAAGGCCTCGACCAGCCCGCCTGGCAGGCCATGCTGCTCGCTTAACCGGGCTGCGCCAAGCCCCTGCAGGTGGGCCATCAGGCCGTAATCCGAAAGAAACAGCTTCGGCGACTTTTGCAGGCGCTTGCCCAGGTGCGATGACCAGGCCGGTACCTGGCGAACCAGAAACAGGGTCTCGAGCAGGGCCAGGTAGCGCTTCAGCGTGGTTTGGGGGATGCCGGTGCTGCGCGACAGTTCGGCGAAGTTGAGCAAACCGCCACTGCGTATGGCCAGTAGCCGGACCAGTTTAGGCAGCTCGGTCAGGCCCTCGATATTGGCCAGATCCTTGACGTCGCGCTGCAGGATGGTGATCAGGTAACTTTCGAACCAGGCGCCCATGCGCCGCTCGCTGCTGCGTTGCGTGGCTTCCGGGTAGCCGCCGGCTACCAGGCGAGCGATGAAGTCGGCCCGTGAGAACGGGAAATGCTGTCCGAAGTCACCGGCAAACAGGCGATCAATCACGCTGCCGCCACGGCCGTTCAGCTCGCTTTGCGCCAGCGGCCACAGCTCTATGATCTCCATGCGCCCGGCCAGTGAGTCGGCCATCTGCGGCAACATCAAGACATTGGCCGAACCGGTGAGCAAAAAGCGCCCTGGCCTGCGATCCTTGTCCACTGCAGACTTGATGGCCAGAAACAGCTCGGGTGCCCGCTGCACCTCGTCCAGGCAGACCGGCTCGTCAAGGGCGGTAACAAAGCCGAAAGGGTCGGCCTTGACCGCTGCCAGCACCGCCGGATCATCCAGGGTGAGATACCGCCGACCCGGGCGCAGCGCCTGTACCAGGGTGCTCTTACCCGTTTGTCGGGCACCATTGAGCAAAACCACGGGGGTGTCCTCAAGGGCCTCGGCCAAAGTCTGTTTTATGGATCGCGGGTGCATGCTAATGTAATTTCAGCCACTTGGTGGATGATTTTACACTATTACAGTGGCTGATTTTTCAAGCTCGGGGCGTAGTCGCTTGGCTCAAACCAGCGGCTCGATTGCCCTGAAGATGTCGGTTTGGTTCATCTTCCGCGCCATTCCGAACCGTTCCAGCATGGCGGTGGGGTCCGGGTTTCAGGTTTCAGGTTTCAGGTTTCAGGTTTCAGGTTTCAGGTTTCAGGTT
>RECK01000271.1 GCA_007694055.1 Wenzhouxiangella sp. | reverse complement strand
GCCCCCGCGGTCCGGCCACGCCCGCGACCGTCGACTGTGCGGCAAATCCCTTGACGTTCGTTCCCGCCCCCGCGGCCACCCCCGCCGGTCGACCGTGCGGCAAGATCCTCCACCTGAGCCCCCCTTCATTACCCGTAACCTTGAACCTTGATCCTTGATCCTTGGACCCGTAAACCGTAACCCGCCCGTTCCTCACCCCGGCTCCCCCGCCTCCCCAGGCCCATCCGGCTCGCGACTGCCCCAACAATGACTGTAACGTCCGCGCGCCACCCAGGTATGGAAACTGCTCCACCGCCACTGCCGGGCCAACACCACGTACCCATGGCGCACCGGGTTGTAATGGATGTAATCCATGTGCCGACAAAAATCATGTTCGTCACGAATGATGTGATCGTAAAACCGGGACTGCCACAACCCCTGACAAGGCCAGCCCAGCGCCCTGCGCCGGTGAAAAACCGTCAATTTGAGCTCACGAACCAGCTCACTGACCGATTCCCCCTCCAGCGCCTGAACCAGCCAATGGAAATGATCGTCCAGCACCACGTGGGCAAAATGCCGGAAAGCCTGCCGACGCTTGGTTTCCCGCAGGCAGGAGAGAAAATGACGCTTGTCCCGATGCCCGCTCAGCCACGGATTGCGCTGGTCGGTCACCAAGGTGATAAAGACCACGTCATTGTCCTGGAAGTAGCGTCGATAGCCGGGCATGCCCCATCATCAACAAACCGCTTTCACGCGACCATCGGAACTGGCCGAAGCAGATACTCGGAAATCAACCCGGCTCAGCCTGCGAATTCAGCCGCTCGAGGCCAGCCTCGAAGCCAGAACGGTCCCGACACTGAGACTCGACGCTATTCAGGTCGATAAAACGCCTTAGGCAAAACTTCAGGTTGATTTCAGGGACTTTCAGTGGCAATGACCCGGCCCTTTCTGGCATGGTTTACCAAAGCAATGTCAAACAGCGATACCGGACGAACTCGCCGGCTGCGTTATCGTTCCATTCGCGATATGAGCGCATACTTTTGTTACCTGGAGCCTGAAAACCATGTCATCGCAACGACTGAATTCAAGCATGCGCTACCAATTCGAGAATCTGAGCTTCGACGCCGACACCGGTCGCCTGACCGGGCCCGGCGGTAAAAACGGGGTGACACTGCGCCCGCAGGTCGCCCGCCTGCTGCAGGTATTCCTCGACAACCCCAACCAGGTCCTCGACCGAGACACCCTGTGCAAGGCGGTCTGGGACGAAGGCACCGTGGTCGACTTCGAATCCGGCCTGGCCGCCGTCTTGCGCGAACTGCGCCGCAGTCTGGCAGAGCAGGGGGGTAAAGAAGACCTGATAGAAACCATCCCCAGGCGCGGCTACCGCCTCAAACTCGACCCGGCAGCCGTGCGCCGTGATCAAGCCGAAGCCCCGCTGGACCGCGGCCAGGTCCGGCGCGGCATCTGGGGTGCTGCCGCCTTTGCCGCCGTGGTACTGCTCATCCTGTCACTGTTCTGGCCAACCCCGGTCGAACCCCCGTCGGACGAAGGGCAAGCGCCAGGCCTGGGCCAGGCCCTGGCCATTCTGCCTTTTGAAGTGCTCGCCGGCACCGACATGGATCCCGAAGGCGCCGGCATCCTGCTGGCCGACTACCTGCTCACCGAACTGTGGCAAAACGGCCTCGATGAAGTCAGCCTGATCGGCCGAACCAGCCTGCTGGCCTACCGGGATAGAACCGACATTGCCGCGGCCGTCGCCGAAGACCTGGGTGTGAACCTGTTGCTGGAAGGCAGCATCAGCCAGGCCGACGAAGAGTGGCGCATCGATGCCCGCCTGCTGCAAATACCGCCCGGCACCGTGCGCTGGTCGGAACGACTGACCGCACCCGCCAACGCCCCGCTGCCAGTCGCCGAACTGGCCGAAGCCCTGGTCACCAGCCTCAGAGAAACCTGGCACGACCCCGACTGACCGGGCATCACATCGAGAAGGCTCTATCCCTTTGTATTGATTGTTTTATCTGGGATCAAAAAACAGGGAAACCACCGAAAACACCGAACACACCGAAAAACCACTTCAGGAAAATTCGGTGTCTTCGGTGCTTTCGGTGGTTCCCGGGTTTTGACGTTACTCGCCAGCTTCCAGCTTGCTCTGCGACAGCGCATCCGGCAATTTCAGATCAATTTCAGGAGAATCCCACCACCGCGCCATGGTTTTCGAACGATGCAAGCGGCACTATCAGTCCCACGTATCAACCAACGGAGACCTGCCATGAAACGTATTCTGATCAGCATCACCCTGCTGTCCCTGGCCCTGCTGCTGAGCATGCCGGCCATGGCCGAACGGATTCCCTTCGCCCAGCCCGGCGCAGACGCTGCCCGCATCGTCGGACAGCCCGGTGACCCCAGCAAGGACATCTTTCCAGTCCGCTTCGTCGCCGTCAACGGCATCAACATTCCGGGCGACGGCCGCGACACCCTGTGGCTGGAACCGGGCAGCTACGAGCTGACCGTGCTCGGCACCGCACGCAACCCGATGGCCCGGCGCATCACCCGCGCCCGCCATGAACCCGGTTACAACAAGATTGAGGTCGTGGTCGAGGCCGGCAAGGTTTATCACATCGGCATGAAGTACGAACGCTCGCTGAAACGCTCGCCGTACTCGACCGTGCTCTACCGCATCACCGAGTAACCCCGGCAACACCCACAGGCGGTGGCCACTCTGCTGGCCACCGCCTTTTCATTTTTTCATTGATAATGCAGGGTCGAAGCCTTCCTGGATCAACCATGACCCCATACGCCTGGGGGCCGCCTCCGGCCCGCGCCAGCATCCGCACCGAACCTGAAGATTTTCGCGTCATCGAAGACCTGGGCCACAAGCCGGACGGTGACGGCGAACATCTCTGGCTGTGGGTGGAAAAGCGCGAGCAGAACACCGCCTTTGTCGCCACCGAACTGGCCCGCGCCGCCGGCGTACATCCCCGCCAGGTCAGCTTTGCCGGCCTGAAAGACCGCAACGCCGTAACCGCCCAGTATTTCTCCATCCACCTGCCGGGTCGCCCGGACCCCGACTGGGCCAGCTGGTCGCTGGAAGGCATACAAATCCTCGAAGCCAGCCGCTCCAGCCGCAAGATCCAGCGCGGTCGCCTCAACGGCAACCGTTTCGAACTTGTCCTGCGCGACCTGGACGGCGACCTCGATGCCCTGGAAACACGCCTGGCCACCGTCCGCGACCACGGCGTGCCCAACGGCTTCGGCGAACAACGCTTCGGCGGCAACAACATCGCCCGCGCCCGGGCCCTGTTCGCCGGGCAAATGCGCCGCAAGCCATCCAAGAACAAGCGCGGCTTCTACCTCTCGGCCGCACGCAGCCTGCTGTTCAACCAGGTCCTGGCCGAACGCATAGGGCAGGGCAACTGGAACCGCCTGCTTCCGGGCGATGTCGCCATGCTCGACGGCAGCCACTCCTGGTTTGTCGCCGACCCGACCGACCCCGACCAGATCAAACGCTGCACCGAACTCGACATCCACCCCACCGGCCCGCTGGTCGGCGAAGGCGAAAACCCCGTCACCGACCAAGTCGCCGAACTCGAAGCCCGCATCACCGCAGCTGAACCCGACCTCGTCCAGGGCCTGCACAAATTCCGCCTCCAGGCCCAACGCCGCGCCCTGCGCATGCGAATAAAGGATCTGACCTGGCAATACACCCCCGACCACAAACAACTACACCTGAACTTCAACCTGGGCCAAGGCAGCTACGCCACCTCCGTCCTCCGCGAACTGGTAGAGGTCTGAAAACCACCCCCCAACCGCTCCCCAACCCGCACACCCAACCACCCGACGGAGACACCCCCAACCCCGCCCGTCGCACACGTGGGTACGACCTACGGTGGCGTAGCAGACGCGAACGCGACGATGCGTAGGCCGGGGCCACGCCCCCGGCGGACAACCCCCAACCCACCACCAACCCAAAACCCCTGGCCTCCCACCCCAATCCCTCGGCCCCCGAACAACCCGATGGAGGCATCCCCGACATGGCCCGTCGCACACGTGGGTACGACCTACGGTGGCGTAGCAGACGCGAACGCGAGATGCGTAGGCCGGGGCCACGCCCCATAAGCACTAACCTAATTATTGACTTTTCTCTTTGCCGTCGACTACACTCGC
>RECK01000411.1 GCA_007694055.1 Wenzhouxiangella sp. | reverse complement strand
CCCGTGTTCCGTCCGCCCAGCGAGGCGGAATCGCTGATCCTGCCGGTGACCGACGGCTGCTCGTGGAACAAGTGCACCTACTGCGAGATGTACACGGCACCGCAGAAGAAATTTCGGGCGCGCGCCGAAGCCGAAGTGCTGGAGTCGATTCGACGCAGCGGCGAGCTGCTCGGGAATCGGGTGCGGCGGGTGTTTCTGGCCGATGGCGATGCACTGGTGCTGCCTACCCATCGCTTGCTGACCATTCTTGCCGCCATTGCCGAGCACATGCCGAGCGTCGAGCGGGTGAGCAGCTACTGCCTGCCGCGCAACCTCAAGCGCAAGTCGGTCGAGGAGTTGTCCGAGCTGAGTGCCGCCGGCCTGAAGATGGCCTACGTGGGTGCCGAGTCGGGTGATGACGCGGTGCTGGCCAAGGTCAACAAGGGCGAAAGCTTCGCCTCCACGGTCGATGCGCTCAACAAGCTCGGACAGGCCGGCATCACGCGCTCGGTGATGCTGCTCAACGGACTGGGCGGGCAAGTCCTGTCGGATTCGCATGCCGATGGTTCGGCGCGGCTGGCCAACGCCACCCAGCCGGAGTTCCTGGCCACCCTGGTGGTCAGTTTCCCGATGGGCGAAGAACGCTTCCGTGCGGGCTTCCCGGAATGGGAGCCGCTGGACCAGATGGGTCTGTTCCGGGAAATGGAGCGCTTTCTGCAAGGCCTGGAACTGGACCACACGGAGTTTCGTTCCGACCATGCGTCCAACTGGCTGGTGCTGAAAGGCCGGCTGGGACGCGACAAGGCGCGGCTGCTGGAACAGGTGCGTACCGCCATTCACCAGCCTGGCCGGGTTGCGCTGCGACCCGATTGGGCGCGCGGATTGTAGATCTTCACCGGGTAGACCTTCACCTGGCCACTACCCGGCCAGGCGTTTACTACGTCAATTGTCCTTTCGTTCCCGGAGTATCGTGATGATTAGACTGCTGCCCGTGCTGGCCCTGTTGTTCCTGGTCAGTGAACCGCTGGCCGCGGCCTGCGACAACCTGCTCGACTATTCCCACCGGCGCCTGGCCAGCCAGGTCGAAGACAATCTGTGCGAAAGCTACGCCGGCAAGGTCATCGTGGTCGTCAATACCGCCAGTCGCTGCGGATTCACGCCCCAGTTCGAGGGCCTGGAGGCGCTGTACCAGAAGTACCGCGACCAGGGCCTGGTCGTTCTGGGCTTCCCGTCGGACGACTTCCGCCAGGAAATGGCCGACGAGGAAGAGACTGCCGAGGTCTGTTACATCAACTACGGGGTCACGTTCCCGATGTTCGCGACCACAGCGGTGCGCGGCTCGGAGGCCAACCCGCTGTTTCAGGCCCTGGCCGAGGCCGAGAGCGAACCACGCTGGAACTTCACCAAGTACCTGATCGGTCGCGATGGACGCGTCCTGAACAGCTTCGGTTCGCGCGTTTCACCGCTGGACAGCGAGCTGGAAACGCAGGTGGCCCAGGCGCTGGCTGAACAGCCGGCTACTTGAGTCAGTCCCCACCCTTGGCAGTTGCCGGCTCTGCCGAGGGGTCGATTGGGGTGGCATCAACCACCAAGTCGCCCCGCCCCATCATCTCGCGCCAGAAGTAGGTGGTGATGTCATTCAGGGCCGGGCTCTCGGCATTGATCAAGACCGCCAGGCCAACCTGGCGGGAGGGCGACCAGGCAATCTCGGCGACAAAACCGCGCACCCAGCCGCTGTGCAGGAAAATCGGCTCGCCAGCAACCGAATAGATGCGCCAGCCCAGGCCGTAATGGGCATTGTCGAGCAGGTCGCGCCAGCCACGCCGCCTGAGGTCGCGAACCGTGCGGATGCGGGGTTCGGTGAGGACGCGCACAGCCATGGGGTCGACGATATCGGGGCTGTGGCCCATCTGGGCGCTCAACCACAAGCCCAGATCAATGGCGCTGGCATTGACGCCGGCTGCCGGCGATACCCGGTAGTAGTTCTCGGTGACCTGGGTGGGAAACCAGGCGGAATTGCGGCTACGGCGCACGTGGGGCGCGGCACGGTTGTCACTGGCCAGGTAGCCGTCCAGCCCGCTGGAGGCATGGACCATGCCCAGCGGGCGCAGCACCCGTTCGGTCAACAGGCTGTCGTAGTCCAGCCCGGTCGCCTGCTCCAGGGCCGGGCCAACCAGGGCAAACAAGACGTTCTGGTAGGTGTAGCACTGGCCCGGCAGGCAGATTGGCTCGAGCTCGGCAAAGCGCGGCAGGATGCGATCCAGCGACTGGTTGGCGTTGACCAGGTTGTCATAGGCATTCGGCACCACACCAACCGACTGGCCCAGCAGGTGATGAATGCGTAGCTCGGAGGAATGAGCCGGGTCGGCCAGGCGAAAGCCCGGCACGTGGCTGATGACCGGATCGTCCCAGTCCAGTCGCCCTTCGGCGACCATCATCGCAGTCAGCTGGGCAGCAAAGGTCTTGGACACCGAGGCGACCCGGAACACGGTGCTCGGCGTGACCGGGCTGGCCAGCCCGTTGACTCTTACCCCATAACTATTGACATGAACCAGGTGGCCGCCGCGAACCACGGACCAGGCAGCGCCGGGGACACCATCGGCCTCAAGCACGCGCTTGAACTCGCTGTCCAGCCGTTCCAGGTCGGAGGCAGTCAGGGCCACGGCAGGGGAGACGGCCAGTACCAGGGCAGCCAGCAGGAACGCTTGCAAGTGCTTGAACGAATGCATGCTCATGGCGTCAAATTATACTGACACCTTGACCCCTGCATTCTCACTTCGATCAATGATTTCCCCCAAGCGCAAAGTCTGGCGACCCCTCGCCCTGGTCGTGCTGGTATCGACCATCCTGTGCTGGTCCCCGGCGCAGTCCCAAACCTGGCCGCTGGCGGAAGATACCGAAGTGGTTGGCGAGCCGAAGATCGAGTTCGCCCGCCGCAGCGACACACTGATGGACATCGCCCGCTGGGTGAGCATGGGTCACCACGAACTGCGGCGCGCCAACCCGGATGTTGACATCTGGGGCCCCGGCGAAGGTACCCGGCTGCTGGTACCTGCGCAGTTCGTGCTTCCCGATGCACCCAGGGACGGCATCGTCGTCAATCGGGCCGAGAAACGCCTGTACTGGTTCCACCAGGACCCGGAAACCGGCCAACGCCTGGTCACAAGCTACCCGGTGGGCATTGGCAAGCAGGGCCGGGAAACACCAACCGGTTCGGCCCGGATTGTCACCAAGCTCGATCAACCCACCTGGTTTCCGACCCAGGGCGTGATCGACGACTACGCGGCCCAGGGCAAGACGCTGCCACGGGTCGTTCCACCGGGACCGGACAATCCGCTGGGTGATCACGCCATTGTGCTGGACATGCCGGGTTTCCTGCTGCACGGCACCAACCGACCGGATGGCGTCGGCATGCGGGTCAGCCAGGGCTGTGTGCGCCTGTACCCGGAGCATATCCGCGAGTTGGTTGCGCAGGTTCCGGTAGGCACGCCGGTGCACTTCGTCGACCAGCCGGTCAAGCTGGGGCGACGCAACGGCGCACTGTACCTGGAAGTATTGCCCGACGGCGACGGCCTGATGCCAGACCGGGAAGATGTGCTTGCCAGCCTGGCCGCATGGCAGCGCCAGTCAGATTTCGGGTCAGCCTGGCTGATTGACCATGATGCCATCGACGCGCTGCTGAAAGCCGCTGATGGCATGGCCCGTGCAGTGGGCCACAAGAACCCCGTGGCTCAGTTGACAGCCCAGGAACAAGACGCCCGATAGTTATTCACGGTTATTCGACAAAGTCGGCGGGACGCATGGGTCCCGCCAACCGTTGGCCGTTCGACCTTACTTTTGCTGCATGCGCTCCAGCGCGCGGTCGAGACGCTGTTGGGTCTCTTCGCAGCAGCGCTGGGCGCCGTCGGCTGCACGCTGGGCCGCACGCGCGGCTTCCATCGCTTCGCGCGCCGCGGCAGCCGCATCAGCAGCAGCCTGCTGCGCCGATTCAGCCGTCTGGCGGGCCTGTGCTGCATCCGACTGGGCCTGCTCGAGCTGCGCCGTGGTAGCACAACCCACCAGCGCGGTCATGGCCAGTGCGGCCAGACCCAGTTTCAATGCAGGTACGAATGTCTTGATCGCCATGTTTCACTCCAAAGGTGAGATTGATTGATGTGCCCGGTC
>RECK01000410.1 GCA_007694055.1 Wenzhouxiangella sp. | reverse complement strand
GGTCGCGCTGCAGGGCCAGATCGTTGGCTTGCCAGGCCAGTTGAGCGGCAAGCAGGACGATTGCAGCAGCAGAAAGGGCACCGAGTGGCGCAACAATCGGGTTGCGCTGGACCAGCTTTTTGAGTCGGTATGCAAGACTGTCCGGACGGGCTGCCACCGGGCGCCTGGCGAGCACCGCCTGCAGGTCATCAGCCAGGGACTGGGCGCTGGCGTAACGCTGGCTGGCATCAGGATGCATGGCGCGGGCAAGCACGGCCCGCAAATCACCCTGAATCCGTTTTCGACCACCACCCTGAGGCCAGGTAGGGTTCTCCAGCCTGGCCAGGGCATCGGTGATCGACAGGCCGGTCAGGTCGTGTGGTCGCTCTCCGGTCAGCAGTTGATAGGTGATGACCCCGAGGGCGAAAATATCTGAAGCGGCCGTTGCCGGTTCGCCACGTAGCTGTTCCGGGCTGGCATAGTTGGGCGTCAGCCAGCGAGTCAGGGTCGCCGTGGCCTCACCGTCTTTCTCAGCCAGAACGCGAGATACACCAAAGTCCAACAGGATCGCGTTGCGCTGAGCGTCGATGAGAATGTTATCGGGCTTGAGATCAAGATGAATGACCATTTGCCGATGGGCCGCTGCGACTGTTTCAGCGACCTTCGCAATAGTCGCGAGTTTTTCGCGCCTGGACCACTGTGAGGTTGCTTCGTCGATCGGCTGTCCATCGATCAGGTCCAGCACCAGGTAAGGCCAGCCTTGATCGGTTCGACCCCAGTCGCGCAGCCGGCAAATACCCGGGTGATTCAGCCGTGTCAGCATCTTCGCTTCCCGAACGAAACGGTCGGCGAGGACGGCATCAAACACCGGCAGAGACAGAAATTTGATCGCTGCCTGCTGCTCCACGCCCTCGGCTTCACGCCGTGCGGCAAAGACGACACCCATCCCGCCGCGACCCAGCTCCCGGGTTAGCAGCCAGTCACCTAGTTGCTGCCCGATGAGCTGTTCTGGGTCGAACGCGGTCCAGTGCCGCAGCTGGCTGGGCACGAGACCGTCCATGGTCGTGGTTGTTGCCTCATGCGCATCGAGCAAAGCGGCAAGCCTGCGTGCCAGGTCCGGCGACTGTCTTGATATCAACTTGAGCTGGGCCAAGCGCTCCTTTGGCGCCAGACTGGCAAGCTGGTCGAAGTGCGATTCCAGCGCAAGCGGATCAATCATGCCCGGCTCCAGCCGTCGCCATCGCGTCGATCAGCCAGGCGCGGGCAAAGTTCCAGTCGCGTTTGATCGTTGACAGGCTGAGATCCATGCAGTCGGCAATTTCGGGCATGGTGAATCCACCGAAGCAACGAAGCTCAATCAGGCCAGCATGTCGTGGATGCTGCTCGGCCAGTGAGCTCAGCGCTGAGTCGAGGTCAAGCAAGCGCACATCGTCATAGTCATGTTGCGCGTGGATCAGGGACAAGGTGACTCGAACGCGGTCGCCACCGCGCTTCTGAGCCTGGCGCTCTCGCGCCTGGTCAACTAGAAGACTTCTCATGACTGCCGATGCCAGCCGAAAGAATTGCTGTCGGTTGGCCAGGGCGTTGCCCGGTGGACGAATCGCCAGCCAGGTTTCGTGGACCAGTTCGGTCGGGCTCAGGCATTGCCTGGACTCATCGCGAAGTCGGATTTCGGCCAGTCGGCGAAGATGCTGATAGGTGAGACTCGCCAGTCGGTTTGCAGTCTCCGGTTTTTTTGGGTCAGCTTGCCAATCCAGCAGGCACTTGGTGATGTCATTGGTTTGGGGCATTGACGCATCCGGCCTTACGCGATCTCGACGACCCGCGGCCATGGCCCATCTCGAGCTTGGGTTGGCCCTGCCGCAGCTGCTGCAGCGAATCTTGAGACTTGATCTGAGTCGTGCTAACGAATAATCAAACAATGTTGGCCAGAGCGATGGTGGCCAACGAGTCCCTTCAAGACTCATCATAGTGCAAAGGGGCTGGAATGACCACACCCACCCGGCACCTGCTCAACAACAAGATCAAGCGGGTATCTCGCTGGTTTCCCGGCAGATCCTCGCGTCAACCGGGCTGGTCGCCATGGGTCAGTGCACGATCAAGGCTCCGGTTCTGAACTGTTTCTGGCCCCGAATCCGCCCTTGTTGACGAGGCAGGCTGAAATCTCAGCATGCATCATGTATCTAACGTCAATCTTTTTTTATCCTTTACCAATATGAACTAGCGGGGAAATATTGTGATCAGAAACGCGCTTGTGATTTGCGCCTTGTTGCTGGGGTTTCTCGCCACTCATGCTGCGGCCCAGCTCTACACCAAGGTCTCCAATTCCGGCCAGATGCTCCCTGACAATGCGTCTTTGGGAGACGGTCCTAACGATTGGGCCTGCACCCGAGACAATCGAACCGGATTGATGTGGGAAGTCAAGCGAACCTCGGGGTTGCGCGCAGCCAGCCACAACTATACCTGGCGGTCGGGCAACACCGGCAACATCGGGAATACAACCAGTTGCAGCAATACACTTGCTCCGGCCACATGCAACACCGAGGCGCTGGTCAATCGGTACAACCAGATTGGCTTGTGCGGCTCAAGCAATTGGCGCCTGCCTGGAGGCGCTTACAACGTGGGATCGCCTGCTGCCTCGCCCAACGGCGAGTTGGCTGTGTTTTATCAGAACCTGTTTGCCACCGACGGCGTCAGCCCGGGTTTCTGGTTTCCGAATACCCGGCTGTTCTGGCATTGGACGAGTACGCTGGATACCTTCAACTTCGGCCGGGTATGGTTGGTCAACTTTGATACGGCTCAGGTTTTCTCGAATTTCTGGGATTTCGCATATCCTGCCCTGCTGGTCACGCCAGACGGGCCAGACGAACCGGCGCCTCCTGAAGAAGATGAAATCTTCCATGACCGTTTCGAGGAGCCTGTTCTGACAGAAAACTTTGATGACTTGAATGCTGCTGGTGATCGTGGCTGGATGGTGGCTCAGCGTAGCGACCCCGAAGGCCCTGACGGTTGGTTCATTGGAATCCCTGCCGCCTTTCCGGCGCATCAAGGCGCGGCTGACTCATACATTGCGGCTGGTTTCGGCAGCACTACAGATGGGGGAACAATCAGCCTTTGGCTATTGACCCCCCTGGTCGATTTTCGAGCGGGTTCCAGCGTCAGCTTTTACACCCGAACCCTGTCGCCGACCGTCTTTCCAGACCGGCTGGAGATCAGGGCTTGCACAAGCAGCCCCTGCTTGAATATTCCACTTGGCGCCACTGCAACAGGTGATTTCCAGGATATTCTGGGTACCATCAATCCCGGTCTGAACACGGACAATGACCCAACAGGTGTTCAGGGGTATCCTGGAGAGTGGACGCAATTCATATTTGGAGCCGAAGACGGTGTGCCGCAGTCCGGCACCGGTAGACTGGCCTTCAGATACTTTGTTCCCGATGGGGGTAGTACGGGTGAGAACGGATTCTATATCGGAATCGACACGGTTTTCGTTGCAGCGACTCCGGCGGATTGATCGTCAATGCGCAGGGCGAGCTAAACCCCGTCAGGACGCTTGTCACCAATCATCCCAGCCGTCATCGTCCAGCCAGGCGTCGTAGTCGGGGACGTCCACTTCGCCGCCGGTGACAAAGAACTGGCGGCGCTGCATCTAGCCGTCGCGGATCAGTGTGTATTCGTCGAAGGCAGCGGCCAGCTCGGTACCCAGCGGCAGCAGGCCGGCGCGAATGTCGATGATGTGCAGACCCAGCAAGGCAAACGATCCTTGCTGGAAGGCGGCTTCCCAGGCTGGATCGGGGGTGGCATCGGCGGCACGACCCCCAGGTATCGCGGACAGTGGAGGGGCCGAGCCGCGGCAGCATGGCTAAGCGGCTGTTCTCCCAGTCCCAACCGGCCAGGGTGTGGCCGAGATCGGTTTCGTGCTTGTCGATGTTGCCGGCGCTGGCAACATCAAGATACCGCCCAGGCCATATACCGTAATGGTGCAGTCGGCCCTTCCCAATCACTCAGAATGAGCCCTGGCCGGGCTGGGCCGGGCTACGGGGGGATTTTGAAGTTTGCTCAAGGGGTGCGAGCGGAGCTGGAAACCCTGACGCGGTCAGACTGCCTGTAATTATTGGTGCCCGGGGCCGGAATCGAACCGGCACGGAGTTTCCTCCGAGGGATTTT
>RECK01000160.1 GCA_007694055.1 Wenzhouxiangella sp. | reverse complement strand
GGTCGCTACCTGCTTGAACTGTTGTCGGCACAGCGGGTCTGCGTGCTTGCAGTTTCCAGGCAGGAGCCAGACCAGTCGCGGCCCGGTGAGATTTGGTTTCAGCAGGATCTTTCCGTCAACACGGTTTCAGCTGCTGCGAGTGTGGTCATCAGTCTCGGTCCGTTGCGCTTTGCTGAACAGTATCTGCTGAAAAATGCCGGTGTTGGACGGCTGATCGCGCTCAGTTCCGCCAGTACGGTTTTCAAGGTGGATTCGCCGGATCGAAGAGAGCGTGAGCTTATTGCTGGCTTGCTGGCCACCGAAGCCCGCCTTGAGCGGCTTTGTCAGGACCGGTCTATCAATGTCACCATTCTCAAACCGACCATGATTTATGGTGGGGAGCAGGATGGCAACGTCAGCTACCTAGCCGACTTCATGCGGCGCTTTGGGGTGGTTCCCTATTGTGGCCGGGGTTTGCGGCAGCCTGTGCATGCCGGGGATCTGGCTGCGCTGGTATGCCGCTGTCTTGCCCAGGGCCAAGACAGCAACGGCAGCTGGCTGGTTGGCGGTGGTGAAACGATCGAATACCCCACCATGCTGAAACGCATAGCCGACTCCGCAGGGCTTTCTCCTCGCCTGGTTCGCCTGCCCGCCTGGTCCATGATGGCATTGCTGACCCTTGCTCATGGTCTGGGCCGCCTGGAGGGGGTCAGCCTGGTGATGGTCAGGCGGCAACGGCAGGATCTGGCTGTCGATGATCGCCCAGCCAGGGCATCGCTGGGCTGGAATCCGCGACCCTTCAGGCCTGACCGAATGGGCCAAAAGGAGCCTTAGCGTCGGCGACGTTCGTTGGCCATTCTGATGATCTCTTCCCCGGTCATGCCATCGAGGCTGCGGTAGAATGAAGCCAGGTCGGGGTGTCCGAGCGAGTGCATGCGCAGGTACTCAAGCGAACTGTGCAGGCTACGCAACTGTTCCGATGAGCTTTCCTGAGCTGCCAGTTCAAGGCTGTCACGGAATGCCTGCGGACTGCTGCCGTCCAGAATCAACGAAAGCCCGAAGCCTTCGCTCTGAAGTTCGCCCTGGAAGCGTGGAAGCTGGCGTGACGGGTCACCTGTTGCCGGAGCCGGGCGCTCGGCGACTTCGGTTACTGGTGGTGGTGCCTCGCGCTGACGAACAGTGCGTGCTTCACGCGTGGGCATGGTTTGAGTTTCCGGTTCGACGGGAGCCTCGGGTTCATTGTCGCCGGAACGACAGGCTGCCAGCGCGACGGAAACAAATAGAATGAGTGCTAAGCGCTTGAACATACTTTTCCCAACGTGGGTGATTGATGGCGATTGGACATTGTTGAAAGGGTCAGGTTCACTGTGAACGTCACGTCCGCAGCTTCTTGTACTTCAGTCGCCTCGGCCCTGCCTGGTCGCCGCGGCGACGCTTGAAGTCTTTCTCGTAATCGGAGAAGTTGCCTTCGAACCATTCTACGTGGGAGTCGCCCTCGAAGGCGAGCACGTGGGTGGCGATACGATCCAGGAACCAGCGGTCATGGGAGATGACCAGGGCGCAGCCCGGGAAGGCCAGCAGGCCTTCTTCCAGCGCTCTCAGGGTCTCGACATCCAGATCGTTGGTGGGTTCATCGAGCATCAGCACGTTGCCGCCGCTATGCAGAACCTTGGCCAGGTGCACGCGATTGCGCTCTCCGCCTGAAAGCTGCCCGACCCGCTTTTGCTGTTCCGAGCCCTTGAAATTGAAGCGGCTGGCATAGGCCCGTGCCGGCAAGCGGTAGTTGCCGACCACGATCTCCTCGGCGCCGTCGGCGATTTCTTCCCAGACCTGGCGGCTGTCGTCGAGGCTGTCGCGGCGCTGGTCAACGTAGGCCAGGTTGACAGTGTCGCCAACCCGGATACTGCCGCGATCGGGCTGTTCCTGTCCGGCGATCATCTTGAACAGGGTCGACTTGCCGGCACCGTTGCCGCCGACGATGCCGACGATGGCACCGGGCGGAATGCGGAAGTTGAGGTCTTCGATCAGCAGCTGGTTGCCAAAGCCCTTGTACAGGCCCTCGGCCTCGATCACGGTATCGCCCAGGCGCGGACCGGGTGGGATATAGATCTGGCGGGTTTCGTTGCGCGCCTGGAATTCCTTTGAGTTGAGCTCCTCGAACTGCTTGAGACGGGCCTTGCTCTTGGCCTGGCGACCCTTGGGGTTGGCCCGTACCCACTCCAGTTCTGACCGGATCTCTTTCTGGCGCGAGGCTTCCTGTTTCTCTTCCACTGCCAGGCGCTGCTCTTTCTGCTCCAGCCAGGACGAGTAGTTGCCCTGGAAGGGAATGCCGTGGCCGCGATCCATTTCCAGGATCCAGCCGGCCACGTTGTCCAGGAAGTAGCGATCATGGGTGACGGCCATGACAGTGCCGGGGAAATTATCCAGGAAGCGCTCCAGCCAGGCCACGGATTCAGCATCCAGATGGTTGGTGGGTTCGTCCAGCAGCAGCATGTCCGGCTTTGACAGCAGTAGTCGGCACAAGGCCACGCGGCGACGTTCGCCACCCGACAAGAGCTTGATCTGGCTGTCCCAAGGCGGCAGACGCAGGGCATCGGCGGCCACTTCCAGGGTGCGGTCCAGCTCCCAGCCACCGGCTGCATCGATCTTGTCTTGCAGCTCTGCCTGTTCGGCCAGCAGCTCGGTCATTTCCTCGTCGCTCATCGGTTCGGCAAAGCGGTCGGAAATGGCGTTGAAACGGTCGAGCAGGTCCTTGATCTCGCCGACCCCACCCATGACCGACTCGCGCACGGTCTGGGACTCATCCAGCTCCGGTTCCTGGGGCAGGAAGCCAATCCGGATACCGGGCTGGGCCCGGGCTTCACCGTCGAACTCCTGGTCAACCCCGGCCATGATGCGAAGCACCGTTGATTTGCCGGCCCCGTTCAGCCCGAGTACGCCAATCTTGGCGCCGGGAAAGAACGACAGTGAGACGTCCTTGATCAGGGTGCGATTCGGGGGGACGGTCTTGCTGACCCGGTGCATGGTGTAGACGTATTGGCTCATGGTGCTCGACGGCAAACTGGCTGAAGAAGTGGCTGAGGTGGGGGCGGAGTGGCGCAAATGCCAGAGGGGAAAGGGTTAAACTTGCGCCAAACCAATGACGAATCCATCATGAAAATCCTGGTTACCGGCGGCGGCGGTTTTCTCGGCCAGGCCATTGTTCGCCAGCTTCTCAAGCGTGGTGATGAGGTCTGCGTGCTCAACCGTTCCGATTACCCAACCTTGTCTGCGCAGGGCGTATTCTGCCATCGTGGCGATATTGCCGACCGCGAGACCGTGGTGAACGCCGCTGCCGGCTGCCAGGCCATCTTCCATGTCGCGGCCAAGGCGGGTCCCGGTCTGCATGGGCCGGATTTCGAGCGCCCGAACGTGACCGGCACGGACAACGTGCTGGCAGCCTGCCAGGCCCATGGCATTGCCAGCCTGGTTTATACCTCCTCGCCCAGCGTCGTTCACGGCGGCGGCGATATCGAGAACGGTGATGAGTCGCTGCCCTACCCGGATCACTTCCAGGCGCCGTACCCGGAAACCAAGGCCCGGGCCGAGCGGGCCGTGCTTGCCGCCAATGGCCCGACCCTGAAAACCTGCGCCCTGCGGCCCCACCTGATCTGGGGGCCGGGTGACAACCAGCTTCTGCCGCGCCTGATCGAGAAGAACCGGGCTGGCCGCCTGCGCTTGCCTGCGCCGGAAAAGCTCATCGATACGGTCTACATCGACAACGCCGCCGATGCCCACATCCTGGCCCTGGACAACCTGCTGGGCCCGGCCACGGCCGCCGGCAAGGCCTATTTCATCAGCAACGGTGAGCCGCTGCCAACCGGAGACATCATCTCCCGGCTGCTGGAAGCCAGCGGGGAGACGCCGCGCATCGGCAGCATTTCGCCGCGCCTGGCCATGGCGGCAGCCACCGCCATCGAGGGCGCCTGGCGCCTGGCCCGACGACGCAGCGACCCGCCCTTGTCGCGCTTTGTCGTCGAACACCTGTCCACGGCCCACTGGTACAGCCTGGACGCGGCCGAGCGCGACCTGGGCTACCGTCCCAACATCTCCATCACCGAAGGCCTGTCCCGACTGTCCCGCTCAGCCGAGCGCTGACGAAGCTGCTCCAAAGTCGCCAGGGAAAATGACAGGAACCACCGAAAGCACCGAAACCACCGAAATAAGTCCCACGAGGGCCGCAGTCTCGACTAATTCAGGATCTGCAGTACCAGGACGGTCATTCCAAGCAGGGCGAATACGGTTGCGGCAAGCCGCTGGATCAGGCGTTGGGGCAGGTAGTTCTGCAGCCGGTAGCCAACCCAGATCATTGGCAGGTTGATCAGGATGCTGCCAAGAGCTGCGCCCAGGCCGACCTTCCAGGCCGGTTCCAGCACGGCGGCCAGTCCCAGCGTGGTGAGCTGGCTCTTGTCACCGAACTCCAGCATCATGAAGGTGAAAAGGGCGGTCAGGAATACCTGGCCTTGGCGGGTAGGGCGGGGTACGTCCGCCCGGCTATGGCCGTCTGAGCGCAGCATCCACAGTGCCATCAGGCAAAAGCCGATGCCGATGATCCAGCCCAGCAGCCGGTCCGGCAGCAATTGATCCAGCCAGCGTCCGCCAAAGGCGGCCAGTCCGTGCATCGTTGCCAGGGCGACGGCCATCCCGGCCGCGATGGCCAGCGGTCGACGCAGGCGCCCGGCCAGAACGATGGCTACCAGCTGGGTCTTGTCGCCCAGCTCGGCGATGGCCACCACCACCAGGGCAATCAGGATCGGATCCATGCAGGTTCAGCGCCGGCGCAGTCGGGCGAGTGATCGCTCCAGGCGGGACCGATGAAGCAGGCGGGCGTCCTTGACCGAAATATTCAGGTAGCCGCCGTACTTCAGCTTGATCCAGGCATTGAGATCGGTCTGGCACATGAACCTGAACAGGCGTCGATTAAGCGGGTGAAAGCCGGTCTTGAGCAGCGTGGCGGCTCCGAGGTCGAGGATAATTGGCTTGCCACCGTCGCTGACCAGCAGATTGTCCTTGCGCTTCAGGTCGCCATGGGCAACGCCACGTTGGTGCATGGCCTGAATACTGGTCAGCAGCAATTCGAAGAAGCGTTCGCGGTTGTCGATATGGGCCAGGCGAAAGGGTTCACCGGAGATATGACCCAGAACCAGGAATTGCCGGTCGATCAATCCGTAGCAGGGTGCAAAACCCGCCAGTCCGTTCAGGCGCATATAAGCCCGGTGCTCGCGCAGCAAGGTGGCCTGGCGTAGACGCCAAGCCAGGCCCCGACCGCTCGGTGTTTTGATCGCCAGGTCCAGTCCATCCAGCTGGTATCGTCGCACCTCGCCCTGGTTGCTGGCTGCCAGGCGCTGGCCTCCACTGTGGGCGAGCTGACGGATCCGGGCCGGGTCGAGGGTGGGGGTATCGGACATGGCGCGGTAGCGAAGTAGGGCTGGCTGTGCGGAAGAAGGCCAAAAATCTGGCAGAATAGACTGTCTACCGCTCGAAAAGCGGACGCTGCGGCCCCAACTATAGCGCAAAACCCGGTCTTGTCCTTTCAGGGAAAACAACCATGCCTATTTACGAATATCGCTGTTCGGCCTGTGGCCACGAAATGGAGAAATTGCAGAAAATCTCCGATCCGCCCCTGACCGATTGCCCGGCCTGTCAGGCCCCGGCATTGGTGAAACTGATTTCCGCAGCCGGATTCCGTCTCAAGGGTGGCGGCTGGTACGAAACCGACTTCAAGAAAGACGGCAAGCGCAACCTGGCCGGCGACGGTGCCGACAAGTCAGGTGGCAATGCTGACAAGTCCGGCGACAGCAAGCCGACCGCCGACGCCAAACCCGCCAGCACCGAAAAGACAAGCAGTCCAACCAAGACAGCCGAAAAAGCAGCCTGAACCCGGGGGCAGGGCACCTGGCCCCGCCCCTGAAATCTTTTCCCTTTCACCTTTTACCTTTTACCTTTCCCCAACCCTATGCGCTCTCATCTCTGCGGCAATATCAACGAAAAACTCGATGGCCAGAATGTAACCCTGTGTGGCTGGGTGGCCAGGGCCCGTGATCTTGGCGGCCTGATCTTCATTGGTCTGCGTGACCATACCGGGGTCATCCAGGTCGTCGTTGAGCCGGACAACAAGCCCGCTTTCGCGGTCGCCGAGAAGCTCCGCAACGAGTTTTGCGTCCGGGTCTCCGGGAAGGTGCGCATGCGTCCGGAAAGTCAGTGGAACGCCGACATGAGCACCGGCAAGGTCGAGCTGCTGGCCACGGAGGTCGAGCTGCTCAACGCCAGTGCGCCGATACCGCTGCTGATGAGCGAGGAAGATGGTGAAGAGGTCCGCCTGCGTTACCGCTACCTGGACCTTCGGCGCGAACGCATGCAGCGCAACCTGCGCCTGCGCGCGCGGCTGAACAGCGCCATCCGTCATTACCTGGAAGGTCACGATTTCGTCGATACCGAAACACCCGTGCTGACCAAGGCGACCCCGGAAGGCGCGCGCGACTACCTGGTGCCCAGCCGGGTCCACCCGGGCAGTTTCTTTGCCCTGCCGCAGTCGCCGCAGATTTTCAAGCAGCTGCTGATGATGGCCGGGCTGGATCGCTACTACCAGATTGCCCGCTGTTTCCGCGATGAGGATCTGCGCGCTGACCGCCAGCCCGAGTTCACCCAGCTAGACCTTGAGATGTCTTTTGCCGAGGAGTCGGACGTGCAGGCAATTGCCGAGGGCATGATCCGGCACGTTTTCCGGGAAGTGCTCAAGGTCGAGCTGCCCGGGCCGTTCCCGCGGATGAGCTACGCGGATGCGATCAGTCGCTTCGGCTCGGACAAGCCCGACCTGCGCATTCCGCTGGAACTGGTCACCATCTGCGATGCCGTACGCCAGGTCGAGTTCAAGGTGTTCTCAGAGCCGGCCAACGATCCGGCTTGCCGGGTGGCGGCGCTGCGCGTGCCCGGTGGCGCCAGTCTCAGTCGCAAACAGATCGACGGATACACCGAGCTGGTGGCCAGGCACGGCGCGCGCGGCCTGGCCTGGATGAAAGTCAATGATCGTGCAGCCGGAGTTGAGGGCGTGCAGTCACCGGTGGCCAAGTTTCTCGATGCCGGCAGCATCGAGTCCATTCTCCAGACGACCGGGGCAAAGACCGGTGACATCCTGTTCTTCGGCGCCGGACCAAAGCCGACCGTGGCCGCCTTCCTCGGCGCGCTGCGCCTGGCCGTGGGGCGTGACTTCGAGCTGGTCGAGGATCGCTGGCGTCCGCTGTGGGTGGTTGATTTCCCCATGTTCGAATATGACGCCGACGACCAGCGCTACTACGCTCTGCATCACCCCTTTACAGCTCCTGCCGTCGCTGACGCCGATGCACTGCGTGCCGACCCGGCCAACGCCCTGTCGCGCGGCTACGACCTGGTGCTCAACGGCTCCGAGATCGGCGGCGGTTCCATTCGCATACATGATTCCAGCCTGCAGCAGGCAGTATTCGACCTGCTGGGCATTGCCGAAGATGAAGCGAAGATGCGTTTCGGTTTCCTTCTCGAAGCCCTGCGCTACGGCTGTCCGCCACATGGCGGCATTGCCTTCGGCATCGACCGGGTCGCCGCCCTGATGGCAGGCGAGGATTCCATCCGTGAAGTCATCGCCTTCCCCAAGACCACCACTGCGGCCTGTCCCTTGACCGGAGCGCCTGCTGCAGTTGACCAGGACCAGCTGGACGAACTGCGCCTGCGCCTTGGAAAGACCAGCTGATGGTCAAGTCGTTGGCGGGGGCGCGCAAGCGTTGCTGAATCCTTCGGGCCAGTACCCCACGGGCAATTCCCCGCTGGTTCAAATAAGATGACCGGATGATGAGGCCGTCACCAGCGAACCAGGACACAAAGCGCCGCGTAGTGCTGGTGCATGGACTCTGGTACGGACCGGTCAGCATGGGCTTGATGGCGCTCAGGCTAGAGTCCATGGGTTTGAGTTGCCATCGCTTCGGCTATCCGACCCTGAGCAAGTCGGTGTCCAGCAATGCGCGCGCGCTGTTTGAGTTCGCCCGGGGACTGGATGTCGAGCAGCTTGATTTCGTTGGTCACAGCCTGGGTGGAATCGTCATTCTGCGGATGTTCGACGAGCTGATCGGCTTGCCGCCTGGTCGCGTGGTCCTGCTGGGTTCGCCGGTGCGCGGATCCGATGTGGCCAGTACCGTTGCCGCGCTGAAGGTCGCCCGGCCGCTGATCGGGCAGGCCAGAACCGCGCTGGAACGTGGATTCTCGCATTCACCTGCCGGTCGTGAGACCGGGGTCATTGCCGGTACCCGTGGTGTCGGGCTGGGGCGAGTGCTGAGCGCGCTGGATGGGCCGCATGACGGCACGATCCGCGTTGCCGAAACCCGCCTGGATGATGCTGCCGACACCCTGGAGTTGCCCGTCTCCCACACCGGACTGGTGCTGTCACGTGAGGTCAGTGAGGCCGTCGCGCACTTTCTCGAAAAGGGGTCCTTTCGGGAGCAGACGTAATGAGAAGTGCCGGCCATAAGGCCGGCACTTACTAATGAGATCGTTAATCAGCAGACACTCAGCGCTTCAGAGCCGGCCTCCGGCAAGGCGCGCGAGCGCAGACATAGCAAGCCTATTTCAAGTGAGCGGAACGCGGCCGGTGGCCGACTCTGAAGCGCCCGAAGGGCTTGTCTCTCAGCGTCCGTGGACTGCGTTCTCGGCGCTTGATGTAGACCTGGCTACACCGGCGCGCCGACGCCTTGCCACGAACGCTGAGAGACAAGCTGAATGTCTGCTGATTAACGATCTCATTAGTCACTGCCGAACGCATGGAGCGCGACCTGCTACCGGACGCACTCGAGTAAACCAAGCCCGGTCAGCCGGTAGATCTCCATGGTGCCCGACTCGTTGTCAACCGTGTATTCGACATTCGCGTTGTTGCAGTCGCTGAAGTCGATGCTCATCTCGCCGATCGATTCCTGGTCGAATTCCTGAGGGCTGGTGGTGGCCATGACGCCGCCACTGGTCACGAACAAGTCATCAAAAATGACGCTTGCGCCCTGGCGTCTGCCGAAGCCGTACATCCAGCGCTGGTTGCCGGCGGCATCGTAGGTCACCCAGTAACCCAGGACATATCCATTGGCAATGACCTGCAAGATCAGGCCTTCACCGCCAGGGACGGTATTGTCCCAGTGGCCGCTGAAGTTGGCATCGACCACGAACGGGGCAGCGCGCTTGGTGATGGTCTCGCTGCTGAAGGCCGTAGCGGTCAATCTTGCACCGATCTCCTCTTCTGCATCGGGCACCAGGGTGACCAGCGCGCCGCAGGGCAGGTCTTCGTCATTGTTGCAATTGCCAATATCCTGGAAATCCACCGGCACCGGATTGATGAAGCCGCTGAACAATTCCCCTGAGACATAGGAAGTGCTCGGTGACCATGGTGAGATTGAAAAGCCGGTCAGTCCGTCCTCGCTGATCCGGTCACCGTCGACTGCCACCGAGGCCCCGAAAAAGAAGTTGTCGAATTCTTCGATCGGGGTGGCAACCAGGTCGAATACATTTCGGATTGGCAGTGGTTCCATGCCGACGATGGTGACCGTGGCCAGCATCACCTCATCGCCCATCGGGATGCCGAGAAAGTCAGCCATGAACGGGGATGCGGAATAGATCCGACCGTCACCGTCGAGATCCCGCCCGGTAATCGTGCCGTAAATCCGTGCACCGTTGTCGAAACCGCCTTGCTCGAACTCGTAGCGCAGCAGGTCGGTAGCGACAATGGGCTGGTCCGAGGTGGTGTAGTGCATCAGCTCGAAATTGGGAAACGGGTCAACCGGATCGAGTGTGATGATGGCCGAGCAGGCGTCGGTATCCGGATCACCGCAAGGGCCTATGGACTCTTCGATGACCAGGCCATCGGCCCAGGCCGGTCCCATCAGTGCGCCGGCAATATACGATGTACTGGGTGCCAGCGGCGCGAAGGACAGGCCGTCTTCGGGATCCTGGCCGATATAGTCGTTGCCAATGCCGACGGAGAATCCGAAGAAGAAGTTGGCCGGGTCATCGATGCCGGCCACTTCCCGGTCGTAGACAACGGTCACCGGATCGCCGAGCACGCCCTCGATGCGCACACTGGCATAGATCACTTCGTCGCCTTCGGGTGCGCCAATGAATCCGGCCAGGCCCGGGGCCATGGAATAAAGCCGGCCATCGCCGTCAAGATCCTGGCCGACAACCAGGCCGGTCACCGTGCCGCCGCCCGGGATGGTCTGGGAGAACTGCATGCTGATAATTTCAGGTTCGCCGTTCTCATCCTCGGCAATCAGATTGGAAGAAAGCGACAGGCTGACGGCGAGCAAGGCCGCAGCGCTGACGCGCATGGTGTATGAATAGCGTTCTCGAGTGCGTGACATTTTTCAATCTCCCCCGGTGTGTACCGGTTTGTTTGAGTGAGCGTTTCGGGGCCTGGCCCCGGTGACCCGGCCGCTGTTCTGGCCGGGCACGCTTTCAGACTGCGCTGCTGAGCGGGGGAAGTCCTGAGTAAATCCTAAATCTTCATAAATATCATTAAAATCAATGCTATAAACATTGATTTCGGCCTTTGGGCAGGGGGGAACGCGTCAGCTGAACACTGTGACTATAATCACAGAAGCGAAAAACGCCACGGACAGGAAGCTTTCGGTGAAGGGGATCGTGATCAATGAGCGTCTGATCGATCTGGACACAGGCGAGCTGCGTCACCATGACAAGTCCGAGCAGTTGCCGCCGCGGCTGCTCGGTCTGCTGAACTTCCTGATTGAAAACCCGAACCGGGTCCTTACCCGCGATGAGCTGATCGTGGCGGTCTGGGGTCACCTCGAGGCGGCCAGCGATGATTCCGTCAACGTGGCCATTTCCTCGCTGCGTCAGCGCATCGGCGACAGCCGGCGACCATACCGGGTGCTCAAGGCGATTCCGCGCCGTGGCTACCTGTTCGACTCAAGCAGGGTCAGACGCGTGCAGGTCGACGATCCCGACGCAACCATCGAAGCCATTTCCCTGCCTGCCGGGCGCGCGCCGGGTTTTGCCTGGATGAAGGCGGCTGGTATCGGACTGGTCTTGCTGGCCGGGCTGGCCGGTGCGTGGTGGCTGGTGGACTTCGGGTCGGAGCCGGCTGTTACCGGCGAATCCCTGCCTGAGGTCAGTTTGATTGGGCAGGAAAACGGCTTCCCGCACGGTCGCGCGGTCGCCATACTTCCGTTTACCGACATGAGCGTGGGCGGGGATCAGGGTCCGTTCGCGGATGGTCTGGTCGACCGCATCATCCACAAGCTCACTCTGTCTCCCGATCTCGATGTGGTTGCCCGGACCTCTACCTTTGCGTTTCGTGACAGCAGCGCCGATATTCGCGAAATTGGCGAGCGCCTGCAGGTCGACGTGGTGCTGGAGGGCAGCGTGCAGCAGGCCGATAACACGGTGCGCGTGCTGGCCCAGCTAATCAACGCCCGCAATGGCATGCATATCTGGTCGCAAACCTACGATCGCCCGATTCGCGAGCTGTTCGAGCTGCAGGACGACATTGCCAACGCCGTGGCGCGCACCATGACCAATACCCTGCTGCCGGATCGTGCCAGCCCGGGTCCTGAATCCCGGCGCGTCTGGGAGCTGGTCACGCGGGGCCGCCTGGCCCTGGATGCCTTCACCCTGGCCTCTGCCACCGAAGCTGCCGAGTATTTCCGCCAGGCCATCGAACTGCAACCGGACAATGTCGAAGCGCTGATTGGACTGGTTGATGCACTGCGTATGCAGCGCAGCCACGGTCCGGTGCGTAGCAGCGAAGACGTCGATATGACCGAGGTGTACCTCAATCGAGCGCAGCGTGTCGCACCGGACTCGCACCAGGTCATCCGTGCCAGGGCCGACTGGCATGTCAGCCACTCTCGCCCCGACGAGGCAATTGCCGGCTTCGAACGGGCCATAGCACTCAATCCCAATGACGCCGTTGCGTTTCGGAACCTGGGCCGGGCCCTGTTTCGACAAACGCATTATGACGAAGCGCTTGATGTGCTGCGCACTGCCGTGCGGCTCGATCCGTTCTCCGAGCTGGGCAATGTCTGGCTGGCCGACGCCTACTGGGCGGTCGGGCGGGCCGAAGAGGCCATGTATCGCCTGCGCCAGATCCTTGCCGACCGCCCCGATTTCGTCCAGGCCCACGACCGGATCGCGACCTACCTGGTCCAGGTCGGCCAAAGTGGTGAAGCCATGCGTCACATTCTGCGCGTGCGTGAACTTGACCCGGACAGCCCCACGCGCTGGTTTCGCAAGTGCGAGTTCTACCTGCATCTAGGCGACGACGACAGCGCCGAGGCGTGCACCGAAGAACTGCTGGCCGAACATGATCTGCCTTTTCTTGGACGCTATTTGCGTCAGATCCTGCACGGCTTCCGCGGTGCGTGGGCTGAGCACACCCGCGAACTCGAGGCCATTTACGCCCTGGGCAACCCGGAGCCATTGACGCGCTCGCTGCTCGGCCAGGCGCACTCTCGCGACAACTGTGACCGATCACTGGAGGTGCTGGAAGAAGCCTTTCCGGAAGTGTTCGATGATCCCCCGAAGCTCAATCCCAATCTCTTCATGGCCGCCAAGACCGCCACCTATTGCCTTCAGGAACATGACCGCCACGATCAGGCCGGGCCCTTGCTTGCTGCCATGACCGAGGTTATCGAGCGAACACGGCTGGAACGCGGACCATGGTTGATTTCTGGCCACGAGGAAGCCCAGTTGCTGGCCCTCAAGGGTGAATACGATGCCGCGCTTGACTCGCTCGAAGCACTGATCGACAGCGGCTGGCGCTACTACTGGTGGGGACTGGACGGTTACTATCCCGAGTTTGCAGCAATCGTCGACCATCCGCGCTTTGTCGCCATGGTCGAACGCCTGGAAGCCGGCGTACGCGCACAACGCGAGTATTTCGAAGCCCACAGGGATCAACCCCTGCATTAATCCCGCAAAACCGGCGCGCGGCAAGCAGGACTGAACTTTGGAAAGCAGGAACATTAAAGCCTAAAACCTTGGAACCACCGAAAACACCGAAGACACCGAAATAATTTTTCTTTCCTTCGGTGCTTTCGGTGTTTTCGGTGGTTCCAGTTCTTTTTTTGTTTTCGTCTTTGCTGCTTCGCTGCTTTGCGACAAAAAGGTTTTCGTTTGTTTGGTGGCGTCGCGCCGCAAAAGAATTGCCTCGCGCAGAGCCGCAGAGGCGCAGAGTAAAACCAGCTAACCACCAAAAATTGCCTGAAGTAGATTTTTTCGGTGCTTTCGGTGCTTTCGGTGGTTCCAGTTTTTTTGTCTTTGCTGCTTCGCTGCTTTGCGACAAAAAGGTCTTGTTTGTACTGGAAGCGTCGCACCCGCGCAGAACTGTCTTGGTTACAGCGGGTTGCCGTTGCGGTCTACGGCGTTGAGCTGGAAGTTGTCGGGGGCGTCTTCGGGTTTCGGGATCCAGCGGCCGAAGCATTCGCGGTCGCGCAGGCAGGGGTCGGTCAGTGTTTTCAGAAATGCCGTCAGCTGGTCCAGTTGCTCATTGAGGTTCGGCGCGAGCGGGACCACGGGCATGGCGGAATCGGGGTCGGCCTGCCGGGCTGCTTCCACGCTGTCCAGGGCGGCGTTGGTGTTGGCCAGCGCCGTTGCAAAGGCACTGCCACATTCGGGTTGGGTGTCGAACGGCGGGATGGTGCACCAGCTGCGTGCGGACAACTGGCCGATGACGGTTCCAGTGGTGTTGATGTAGTGGGCGACCGCGATACGCAGTTCGCGATAGCCTCCGGCGTGGCCGAAAGGCGCGGTCAGTTCCACATTGAGCAGGCTGGGAGTGCGGAAAGCGTGCCGGTCCGACTCCAGCCCGGTCTCGCGCGCCCGTCCGAGGTCGTCGGCATCGGTATCGCCGAATGCAGGGCCCACCTGGGGGAAACCCACTGCATGATGTTTTTCGTCCGTGAAAAAATCACCGCTGTGACAACGCACGCAATGCATGCCGCCTTCCTCGACCGTGCTGAAGAACAGCCTGGCCCCGGCCTTGGCCTGGGCATCAATGGCATCCGTGTTGCCGCGCACATACTGGGCCCATGGGGTTTCTACGAAGATGGCCGAGCGCTGGTATGCGCTCAAGGCGAGGGTGATATTGTCGAAGGTAATCAGTTCTTCGGCATCCGCCTGGCTGGCGAAACCGGTCTGGAAGGCATCAAGCCACTGGCTGGGCGGCAGCAGTCCCTGACCCTGGCCGTGGTCACCGAGGCGCTCGGCCAGGTGTTGTCGAACCTCTTCGTCGCCAAGCTCCGGCAGCCCGGCGCCGCGCATTTCGGCCGGCTCGACGACCGGGAAGCGTGCCTGGGTGGCGAGTAAATCGGGTCCGGCCAGCGGGTCAGCCTCACCGATTGGTGCGGCGGGGGTGCGAATGCCGCCTTCATCGCCCAGGCTTTCGATGCGCGAATCCCAGAACAGTCCGCGATCGAACAGGCCGGTGTTGAAAAAGGTGTTGGCATTGCGATGCATGATCACGCTGCCGTCGGCCATCTTGCGCCCGGGGCCCATCAGGTCAGGATTCTCGGCGCCGGCACCCACAGACAGCGCCAGGCCATCGGCCCCGCCGAGGGACGGGTGGTGGCAGGAGGCACAGGCCGTATCCTGCTCGACCCCGAGGTTTTTACTGAAAAACAGCAGCTTGCCCAGCCGGGCCAGCGGTGCGTCGATCCCTGGCAAGGCCCGCCCCCGGCTCGGGTCGCCGGTCAGTTGATGTTCATCGATTAGTTCGCGCAAGGCGATGTCGGCCGGGCTGGCGGTCGGCTCATCCACGTTGCACGGCGCATCGATCAGGTCGCCTCCCAGCCTGACCAGGTCGAGACCAAAGGTGGCGCTGCCATTGTGGCGCAGGCGCAAGGTGCCACAGCCGGTCGCATCCAGCGTGGCAAAGCCCGATGGCGCGAGGACGACGTCTTCGGCCTGGAAAGCGCTGCCGAAGCGCGCACCTGATCCGGTGACCAGCGGCACATGGATTCGGGAATGATCGACCTCGACGTCGGCATGACCGACCAGCCAGTCCGGGTTGCCGTGGGCATCAAAGGTGAAGTAGTAGAACATGAGCACCTGTCGATCGCCCAGCGTTTCCAGCGAGATGAACTGGCCTTCTCCGCTGCGCTCCGGATCCCACCAGGCCCCGGTGTGGTGACCGGTCAGCTTGCTTGCCGCCGGCTGCCGGGAAGGCTGCCCGCATGTTGCCCCGTCCAGCGGGCCGATCAGGCGCACGAGTTCGAAATCCAGCGCCTGATCATCGTCGGCATAGCCGAATCCGAGGCGCTCGCAGTCGATGTAGTGCAGATCAACAACGGCGGCTTCGGTCAGCTCGACCTGTTCGGGACTAAAACCGACGCCGAAGCTCGGGCCCCGGGCTTTGAGCATGGTGATGCTGATGTGCTCGCTCCCGGGCTCGAAGTCGGCGGTGCCGACTATCCACTCGGCTTGCCCCCCATCATCGTAGGTGAAATAGGCCAGGATGACGACCAGCCGTGGACCGACCTGCTCGAAACTGATGAACTGACCCTCGCCCCCGCGCTCAGGGTTCCACCAGCTCCCGCTCATGGCCCCGGTAAAGCTGCTGGCCCAGGCCATGTTCGCGCTCAGAAGCAGGATGATGGCGAGAAGCGGTGCCGGATGGATTCGAGGTAGGTTGACAGGCATTGGATCGACCCAAGGTATGAATATGGCCTGGATCAACTCTGATCCAGCCGGGGTCAATAGTCCTGTGCAAATCCTAAAGTTTTATAAATCCAAGTAAAATCAGGAATATAAATACCGAAGCGGAAACATGAAAAGCCTGAAACCTTGAAACCACCGAAAACACCGAGTACCTTCCTCAGGAAGTTTCGGTGTCATCGGTGTCTTCGGTGGTTTCCATCTTTTCCATTCGACAAACGGGGAAATATCGAATGTGTTCAGATAGCTGCGGAGTCCGCAGCATCTGATTGGGGAGAGTGATCCAGTTTGGTCAGGCCGCTCGGCGGCTGGACGAGTTGCTGCGACCGCGGCGGCTGCTACCGGCATTGTTACCTCTGCCACCACTGTTGTTCCTGCCGGAGCTGTTGCCGCGGCCCGAGCCATTGCCGCGCGCGCTGCGCTGCTGCTGTTGGCCCCGGTTGTTGGTCTTGCCAGCTTCCCGCGAGTTTGGTTCGGTCGGCTCGTAGCCGTCGACGACCTCGGTGGGGATGGGCACCTTGACCAGTTTGCGGATGTCTTCGAACAGGCCATGTTCGGCCCCGCAGACCAGCGAAACCGCCACGCCTTCACGTCCGGCTCGACCGGTGCGGCCAATGCGGTGCACGTAGTCTTCCGGCACGTTGGGGATCTCGTAATTGACCACGTGTGGCAGCTGGTCGATGTCCAGGCCGCGTGCGGCGATATCGGTGGCAACCAGGACGCGGATCCTGTTGTCCTTGAACTCGCTCAAGGCCTTGGTGCGCGCACCCTGGCTCTTGTTGCCATGAATGGCGGCAGCGGTCAGGCCATCGCTTTCGAGCTGCTTGGCCAGGCGGTTGGCGCCGTGCTTGGTCCGGGTGAACACCAGTACCTGGTGCCAGTTCTCCGAGCCAATCATCCACGACAGCAGTTCGCGCTTCTTTTTCTGGTCGACGGTGATTGCCTTCTGGGCAATGGCTTCGACGGTGGAGTTGGGGGCCGATGTCTCAACCCGGACCGGATCCACCAGGAAGCGGCTGGCCAGCGCGGTGATTTCCTTCGAGAAGGTTGCCGAGAACAGCAGGGTCTGGCGCTTTTTCGGCAGGCTCCTGACGATCTGGTCGATGGCCGGCTTGAATCCCATGTCGAGCATGCGATCGGCTTCGTCCAGGATCAGGGTGTCGACCTGGCGCAGGTCAATCGTGCCGCGCTGCATGTGGTCGATCAGGCGGCCCGGAGTGGCGATCAGTACATCGACGCCACGCTTGAGCTTGGTGATCTGGGGGTTGATGTTGACGCCGCCGAAAATCTCGGCGGAGCGGATATTGAGGTGGCGGCCATAATCGCGCAGGTTCTGGTGAACCTGGGCGGCCAGCTCGCGGGTTGGGGTCAGAATCAGCGCCCGCAGGCGATGCTCGCGCTTGCCACTGTCAAGTTTTTGCAGCAAGGGCAGCGTGAAGGCCGCCGTCTTGCCAGTGCCGGTCTGGGCGCTGGCCATGATGTCGTGGCCGTTAAGGATGACCGGGATGGCCTTTTCCTGAACGGGGGTCGGTTGGGTATAGCCCTGCTCGCTGATTGCGCGCAGAAGCTCGGCCTTGAGGCCGAGAGAATCGAATTGCATGATATTTCCTTGTCAACCAAGGCTTGGAAAATGGACCGAACTTGAGTCGGGCCGGGAACAAATCGGGGAAAGGCCTTGGAAAACATTCAATCCGCGAGAGGGCGTCGGATTCATCCGGTCAGGGAGACCAGGCCAACGCAGCGCGCACCTTAACACATCCGCGATCATCATGGGAGTATTTGCTCATGGCATTAGTAAAGTGATCTGGAAAAGATTTTCCGTGCAAGGGCGCTCAGGCGTTCGCTAGCGTACAGACCCGGCAAGCAAACCAGTGTCAGACTGGCTTTCTTGTTGCCAACGGCACGGAGCACGCTATGAAGAAATTATTGAATCTGGGCTTGATCATTGCAGCAACCCTGGTCATCAGTGCCGGTTGCGCCACTGTCAAGGGTACGGCAGCCATCGCCGACAGCAGCCGCAGTGGCGTCATTCATGACGTCGTGTTCGAAGAAAGAATGACGCCGGTCGGCCTGCAGGTTCGGCCTGGCGACGAAGTCCGCTGGGTCAATCGGCGAAGTACGGTGGTGCGGCTGGAGTTTCTTGAAGGTGCGCTCGATGACGTCGTTTGCCAGTCAGGATTTTCCAGTCTGCTCAGGCGACAGCAGGAGGCAGCCACGATCCGGCCCAACGAGACCGCCAGTCTGTGCTTCGGCAAGGTCGGTACGATCCGCTACAACGCCCGCATGGAATCCCCCGTGGCCGGCGGCCAGATGATCGAGTCAGGCACACTGTACGTCGTTCGATAAATTTTTTGGGTAAGCGGCTGACCGCACAGACCGCCGAAGCTTGGTCCCTCATATTGACAGCCTCGCTCTGCATCGCCATGGATTCATGGCAAGAGGCAGATTCGTAGGCAAACCATCACCTGGAGATTCACTGATGAACAAGGATCAAGTCAAGGGACGAACTGACAAAGCCAAGGGCAAGATCAAGGAAGTTGCCGGCAAGACGACTGGCAACAAGAGCATGGAAAACAGGGGCAAGGCAGAGAACATGGGTGGCAAGGCTCGAGCTGCTTATGGCGATGCGAAGAACGACATCAAGAAGGCAGTAAAATCATGAATCAACAAAACAGTTCAACCCGTGAGTTCGACACCATGCGTCCCCGCACAAACGGTTCGGCTCTGCTGAGCGCGACCTCGGTTGTGGGCGATGATGTGTGTAACCTGGCAGAAGAAAAGTTGGGCACCATTCAAGACATCATGCTGGATCTTCAAAACGGGAAGATCAGGTATGCCGTCCTGTCTTCTGGAGGATTTCTGGGTATGGGTGACCGCCTGTTCGCCATTCCCTGGCAGGCACTGAAGCAAGACGGTGAGAACAAGCGCTTCACGCTTGATATCGACGTTGAGCGATTGAAGAAGGCCCCGGGGTTCGACAAGGACCAGTGGCCGAACATGGCAGACGCCACCTGGAATTCGAGCGTCGAGTCCTATTACACCACTCGGGCAGAAGCGCGAAGAGTCTGAGCTCAGCCCGGAAGTCACTGATCTACCCCATCCATGCCGGCAAACCCGGCATGGGTTTTTTTGGGTCTATCCGAATCTCGCAACAGACAGGGGACAACTGGGGCTCGGAGGTGGACTCCACTGCTCGTAGCGCATGGTCGCGACTTCGGGAAAAGAGGTTGGAAGGG
>RECK01000336.1 GCA_007694055.1 Wenzhouxiangella sp. | reverse complement strand
TTGGCCAGCCCGCCGGCGCGGGCGCGAGCCTGGCAGACCGCATCGCCGGCCTGAATACCGGACAGACCGGCAGCATCGGGCCATGTGCCCATGTCCGCCGTGCCGCTGGTCGAGGTGATAAAGGCTACCCGGTTCTCCTGGGCCCAGGCGGCCGTGGTGAAGGCGACACAGAGGATGGCGGGCAGAACAGCTTGAAAGAGGATTCGAAAGCAGGGCATTGAATTCCATGTTTGGGGAGGTCTTGTCTGCTACTACGGCAGCGCCGACATTCCGAGGACATCCGGACTTGCCTGGTGCCGAGACTTGCCGGAATCACCCGACGACAGGTTGAAGATCAGCCAGAATCGCGGGGCTTGAAATCGCGCAGTTCAAATCTCAGCCAGGCGCGGGCCTTTCTGAGATCGCGCACGATGGTGCGACTGCTCACACCGTGTAGCTTGCCGATTTCCTCGACCGTCAGGTCGGCGTAGAGATGGGCGGCCATGGCCTCGGCCATGCGCGTGTCGTGCTGCGCCATGTCGACCAGCGCCTGCTCGATGGCCAGGACACGAACCAGGTCGGTTTCCTCGACCGCATGCTCGCCTTCAGCCCAGGTTACCCGGACCTGGTGGCCGCCGCGCTTGACGGCAAGCTGCTGGCGGGCATAGTCGAGAATGAGCTGACGCATCACCCGTGCTGCCAGGCGCTGGAAATGCAGCCGGTTCTCGATCTCGCCATCGGTGTTTCGACGCAGCTTGAGAAAGGCCTCGTGGACCAGGGCAGTGGTCTGCAGGGTCGGGTTGCCGCCAAGACGCCGGCGCTGGGCCCGGCCGATGCGTTTCATGTCGTCGTACAACAGCGGCATCAGGCGGTCGAACTGCTCCGGTGAACCGCGAATCTCGTTGAGCAGGCGCGTGACCTCGTGTTCGCACACGGCCGTTTCATCATCCAGGCTCATGGCTCTGCCTCGCGTTCCTGCCAGGCGGCGGCCCGGTCCAGGTGACCGTCTTCCGGAGCCTGTTCATGCCAGCTTTCATACAGATTGACCAGGTCGGGAATCAGGCTGACGGTGCGCGGATGCGTATCACCCAGGGCCTGCTCGTAGCGCTCGTAGGCCTCCAGCAGCGCATCTTCGGCCGGGTCAAAGCGCTGCTGCTCGACAAGGACCAGGCCATACCCGGCCAGAAACACCGCCAGGTGCCAGTTATCCGGTGCAAGCACCGCACGACCGGATGCCACGGCCTCGGAGGCAAGCTGCTCGGCGGCTTCGAGATCGCCCATGTTGCGATACAAGGTTCCGGTATTGTTGATGTAGATCAGGGTGTTGGGGTGTCGATCACCGAGCAGCTCGCGGGAGCGCTCGATGACCTCCAGGTAGTAGTCCAGGGCTTCCTCATTGCGCGCCATACGGCTGAGCAGAAAACCCATGTTGTTGACCGACTGCAGGGTCTGCGGATGGTTGTTGCCCAACACCCGGCGCCGGCCTTCCAGCGCCGACTGGTAGTAGGGCAGGGCCTGCTCGGCATCGTCCATTTCCACCAGCAGCATGCCCTTGTTGGCCACGGCGCGCAGCGTGTCCGGATGGTCTTTGCCCAGGGCCTCCATTCGGCGTTGCAATACCTCAAGGTAATACGGCCTGGCCTCCTGGTGACGATCCAGGCTGCTGAGCGCGGCGCCAAGATTGCTGGCAGCAACGATCGTGTCCGGGTCATCGTCGCCCAGCAGCGCCCGACGCCCTTTCAGTACCTGGCGGAACCAGGGCTCGGCCTGGGCATGATCGCCCCGGGCGTTGACCAGCGTGGCGTAGTTGTTCAGGGCAGTCAGGGTATTGGGGTGTTCTTCGCCAAACACCTCGCGGCTGGCCTCAAGCGTTTCATCGTGCAGGGCCAGTGCCTGGTCACGATCGCCCAGGCTGCCGTAGAGCGAGGCTGTGCGGCCCATGGAGTCAATGGTGTCCGGGTGCAAGTCTTCCAACCAGGCCTGACGAACCGCCAGGGCCTCGAGCTGGGCGGGCAGGGCGCGCTCGAGCAGGCCCAGATTGCGGGCGGTCACGGCCAGCGCCTGCAGCAGGCGGGCACGGACCAGTGGCTGCTCGCTGAACTGTTCATCCATGGCCAGCAGGGCCGGCACCACGATGTTTTCATCCAGTGCCGTTCGGGCCAGGTCGGTCAGATTGATGCCGGCCAGGTGCCTGGTGAAGGCTTCACTGGCCAGCGCAATCTCCTCAGTGCCCATGCCTTCGCGTTCCAGCGTGTCGCGGCGCTGACTGATCAGATTGTCGCGGATCTCCAGGCCCATGGAGGCCGGGTCAATGCGGCCAAGCTGCGCTTCCTGGAAGTCGACCACAGCCTGCAGCTCCACGGCAAGCCGGCTGGCTTCCTGCTCGGCCAACAGCGCCCGGCTGGCTTCTGCCGAGGCGCGATCGCGCTCGAGCGTGGCTTCCCGGGCCTGCCACAAGGCGCCGGCCAGGGCCAGGCACAGTGCGGCTACCGCCCCGGCAGCGGCCCCGACGGCCAGGCGGTGACGGCTGACAAACCGCTGCATGACCAGCCAACGGTTTCGCACCATGGCCCGCACCGGAAAGCCGGCCCGGTATCGGCGCAGATCGTCAAGCAGTTGTTCCACGCCGGCGTAGCGCGAGCCCGGGTCCTTATGGCAAGCCTGGCGCAAAATGGCCTGGATGTCTGCCTTTCGCGGCGTACTGGGTGACAGATGCGGCGTCTGTCGCCCAGCCGCTTTCACGGGTGGCAGATCTCCGGTCACCAGCCACTCCAGCATCACCCCCATGGCCCAGACATCAGAGAGCGTGGTGGCGGCCTTGCCGGCCAGCTGTTCCGGAGCGGAAAAAGCGGGTGTCAGCGCGCGGCAGGATGAGGATTCGGGCTCGTCGTCTTCGGCGATCAGTCGGGCCACGCCGAAATCGACCAGGCAGACCCGGCCATCGTCGGCAACGCGCACGTTCGAAGGCTTCAGATCACCGTGAATGACCCGCTGCTGGTGCGCATGCACCACGCCTTCGGCCATCTGCTCGAACAGGTCAAGGCGCTGGGACAGATCGGGACTGTTCTCGTTGACGAAGGTGTCGAGATCACGCCCTTCCACCCATTCCATGACCAGGTAGGCCTGCCCGCCAGCCGTCGTGCCGCCATCGATCAGGCGGGCGACATTGCGATGATCCAGCCGGGCCAGCAGCTCCCGCTCAAGCCTCAGGCGCGCCTCCAGGGACGCCCGCGCCAGCCGGATCAGCTTGATGGCCACCACCATCTGGAACGCCTGGTCGGCCCGCTCGGCGCGATAAACCGTACCCATCCCGCCGCTGCCGGCCGACTCGATCACACGCCACGGCCCCAAACGCGTTCCAGGCTTCAAGCGAATCGTACGCGGCTGTGCAGCCAGCTCCGCCGCCTTTCCAACCCGCTGGAACAGCGTCTCGAGCGGGTCCTGCGAGCCCAGGTCGGCCGCCACCAGCTCACGCAGCCAGGCCGTCAGCCGGGGTGCCTTGAGCTCCAGTTCCTCAAGCTTTCTGGCCTGGCCTTCAGGCTCAAGCTCGAGCAGCTGATCAAGCAAGCGATCCAGCAGGCGGCGGCGCGCCACCGTCAGGCGAGACTGGGCGAAAGAGGAGGGCATGGATACCTGGGGCTGGATCAACCCTCACCCTATAGGCCAGGCCATTCGATTGCAAACGGTTGACCAGCGCCATCAGCTTCGGATGCACGAACAGCTTCTCACGGTCGGACTGGCGTTCTTCCAGTACGCCGATCACAAGCCGCCTGAAACAACGCCTAAAACAACGACTGCTGCGGCAGCGGCCACGGCGGCAGTGGCGGCCAGTTCGGATCACCCGAATAGCGCCCCAATGCCCGATGAAACGCCACCGCCAGCTTCGGGCAATGCAGATTGTTCGGACAATGGATCATGACGAAAACGGTTTCGTCGGCTTGCAAGGCGCGGCCAGCCCGCTCGGCCGCCTCCTCGATCCACATTGCATTGCTGCCCAAATCTGGGTGCAATACCAGCCGAATGAACTCCAGCCCGTTGCCCAGCGATGGCAGCACCGGCACCTGCGGTTTCTCATGCCGGGCCTGCTGAACCTCCGGATGCGACAGATCACCCTGGTAAAGCGGCCGGGTATCCATGCACACCCGGCCCAGGTCGAACTCGGCCAGCAAATCGGCCAGCAA
>RECK01000119.1 GCA_007694055.1 Wenzhouxiangella sp. | reverse complement strand
GCGCCATTGTCGAGCTGGTTGGCGAAGTCACTCGAGTTGGCCGCACCTCAATGACGATTCAGGTCCGGATCTTGCTGGAAGATGCCCTGGTTGGCACCCAGGAACTGGCGATCGAGGGCCATCTGGTGATGGTTGCGGTTGACCAGGCCATGAAGCCGGTGCCACTGTAAGGCCGGATACTGCAATGTCCGGACCGATGAAAGTTACCCAGGAGTCGGTGACGCTACCCCCGGGTCCGGTATGGTTATCGGTGCTGGTCGCCGTTGTGGCGGCAGCCTGCATGGTTGTGCTGGTGGAACACATTTATCGCATCGAGCAGGACCGGGCCCTGCAGTCACAACGTAATGCTTCGATCCAGCTGGCTGCGACGGTTCGCGCACTCATCGAGGCTGAGCTCAGTGCCAGCCTGTATGCGGCAACCGGCCTGGTCGGCTACGTCGCGGCACACGAGGACTTCCTTGACGCAGAACGGGTGAGCGCTGCGTTGGAGGCTATTCACCGGCACGGTCGCCACCTGCGCAATGTCGCTCTCGCACCGGACAACGTGCTGAGCCACGTCTACCCGTTGGCTGGTAATGAAGCGGTCGTTGGCTTCGATTATCGAACCAATGCCGAGCAGTGGCCTGATGTGGAGCGCGTGATGCGGGAGCGCAGCAGCATCCTGGTTGGTCCGGTCAACCTGGTTCAGGGCGGGCGGGGTCTGATCAACCGGACGCCGGTTTTCCTGCTCGATGGTCGTTACTGGGGGCTTTTGAGTGTTGTCATCGATCCCGACTCCCTGTTCGGGTATATCGCCCATGAGGCACCGGAGGATGTGCGCTTTGCGGTTCGCTGGCACAATCGCGAGCAGCAGGAAAACACCCTGGTTGCCGGTGATCCATCCGTGTTTGCTGAAGATGCGGTCAGGCTGGATGTGCCTGTGCCCGGCGGCCAGTGGGAGCTGGGCGTGGTCAGTCGTGCGCCGCTAGACCCGGGACGCGGGTATCTGGGTTGGTATCGCGCTGGCGGGCACCTGATGTCTCTGGCGCTGGCTTTTCTCTTGATGATGGTGCTCAGAGAGCGCTGGGTCATTGCGCGTATGGCGTTGACCGACCAGTTGACCGGTTTGCCCAATCGCAGAGCCTTGCAGCATCAACTGTCCCGCAACATGCGGATAGCCAGTCGACGCGGCGAATCTTTTGCACTCGTCTACATTGACCTCGACGGATTCAAGGCAATCAATGATCGATCGGGTCATTCCGTGGGCGATCGGGTGCTGGTCACCATGACTCAGCGCATGCGACAAGCGCTGGGAGATTCGCAAAGCCTGGCCCGGATCGGCGGTGACGAGTTTGTTCTGCTGCTGCCCGGAGCGGCCGACAAGGCTTCGGCGCTGGCCCAGGTCCAACCTCTGCTTCACAAGATACGAAAGCCCATCGACGGTCTTGATTCCGATCTTTCCCTGGATGCCACCGTTGGTGTAGCCATTTTTCCGGGCGACGGTAGTTCGACCGAAGCCTTGATAAGCGCCGCGGACGCACGAATGTACGAGGCCAAGGGCCGGGTCAGCTATAGCCGCTCAGTACCGCGAAACCGATGAAAATCATGGCGAGCAGGACATAAAGGCCCAGGAAGGGCAGAACCCAGCGCGCCCAGACCGCCCAGTCAATGCGGGCAGCGCCGAGTACGCCCATCAGCGTGGCCGAGGTGGGAATGATCAGGTTGGTCAGGCTGTCGCCGAGCTGGAAGCACAAGACGGTGACCTGGCGCTGGACACCGACCAGGTCGCCCAGCGGTGCCATCAGCGGCATGGTCAGCGCCGCTTGTCCCGAGCCGGAGGGAACCAGGAAATTGATCAGGCTCTGGACAAAAAACATCAGCCATGCCGAAACCAGCTCCGGTACCTGCCCAAGTCCTGATGCAAGGAAGTACAGCACCGAATTCATGACCGATGGTTGCGTTGGGTCGGTGCCGCCCAGCAACAGGACCAGGCCCTTGGCCATGCCAACGACCAGCACGGCCGGAATCAATCCTGCCGCGCCGTCGCGAAAGGCGCGCGCCTGCTGGTTGGCGTCCATCCGATGCCGGCCGGGCAGTAGATAAAGCAAGCCGATGAGCAGGCCCATGGTAAAGAACTGGGTCGCTATCTCCGGAATGAAGTACTGGTGCACCACCACACCCCAGATCACCCAGCCCACGCCGGCTGCGATGATCAGCAGGGCCAGGGCATCGCGCGAAGTAAAGCCGGAGTCGGCCGTCTCTTCGGTGTCGCGCTGGCGAAAGAATTGATCGGTGCCGTAACAGGGTGAGAGTTCGGGTCGTGCATGCACACGCCGGGCCCACCACAGCGTGATCGCCATGCCGACCAGCGTGAATACGATCCACATGACGATGCGAAGCGGTGCTCCAGACAGGATGGGCACGTCGGCAATTCCCTGGGCAATGGCGACGTTGAAGGGGTTCATCCAGCTGGCAGCGAAGCCGACCCGCGAGGCAACGAAGGTCACCAGGACGGCGGTGATGGCATCGTAGCCCAGGCGCACGATGATGGGGGCCAGCAACAGCACGAAAGCGATGGTCTCTTCGCTCATGCCGAAGATCGCGCCACCCAGGGAAAAAAGGAAAAAAAGCAGTGGCAGGACAACGATCGGGTCTTTTTCGGTGCGCTGAATCAAGGCGCGTACGCCACGATCGATGCAGCCGGTCTGCATGATGATTCCGAATGCGCCCCCTACGACCAGCAGAAAGCCAATGATGCCGATGGCTGCGGAGTGGCGGCTGCCGGAAACCAGGCCTTCGAATGGTGCATTCAGAAATCCGACGCGTTCCTGGTCGGCCTTGAAAAGCGGCGTTCCGGGCGCGCCTTCTGCGGCGACCGAGAAGCTCGACAACTCCACTGGAAGCGCTCGACCGTCGCTGTCAAACTCAACCACAAAACTTCCGGCTGGCACCAGAAAACTCAGTGCGACCAGGCTCAATGCGACCCAGAACAGGATGATGAGCGTATCCGGCGTCTTGCGGGCCTGTTTGGTCATGCGGTCTCCAGCGCCGAGCGGGTCGGCGTTCTTGTAGGCTTTGATTTACAGAGATTGGCCAGTATAGACAAGCCGGGGCGCTTGTCGGGGTACACTATTTCGAAGTTTCGTGCTCGGGTCTCAACGTCGATGTCATCCAAGGCTTGGAAATCCCGGCAGGAAAGCGATCCCTACGTGCGCAGGGCGCGGGCGGATGGCTTTCGCGCCAGAGCCGCTTACAAGCTCCTGGAGCTGGATGAGCGCGATCGCCTGTTCCACGGGGTCCGTCGAGTGGTCGATCTTGGTTCGGCCCCGGGCAGCTGGTCCCAGGTTGCGGCTCGGCGAGTGGGGAAGGATGGATGCGTTATCGCCCTGGACCTGCTGGAGATGAGCCCGGTAGCCGGCGTTGACTTCATTGCCGGCGATTTTCGTGAGAATGAGGTGCTTGACCAGCTGGAAGCCTTGCTGGGTGGCGAGAAAGTCGACCTTGTGCTATCCGACATGGCCCCCAACCTATCAGGGGTAGGGCCATCCGACCAGGCGCGTTCCATGCATCTGGCCGAGCTTGCGCTGGATTTCGCACGGTCCTGGCTGGATATTTCCGGAAAGCTCGTGGTCAAAGTGTTCCAGGGTGCGGGTTTTGACGACCTGCTCACTGACTTCAGGCGAACATTCAATACAGTCAAGATACGCAAACCGGCTGCCTCGCGATCCGAAAGCCGGGAAGTGTATCTGGTCGGGATCGAGCTCCGTTCAGGGCAGTGATCCAGGTACCGGTTGAAATGACCAGAGATGGTCGCTTACAGAATTAACGGAGACGCATTTTGAGCGATTTTGCCAAGAATCTGATCATGTGGATCATCATTGCGATGGTCTTGATGAGCGTATTCAACTATTACTCGCAACCGCAGCAGGAACCGCGGTCCATGAACTATTCCACGTTCCTGGAAGAGGTTCGTGGCGGCAACGTGGAGAAAGTTGCCATCCAGGAAAGTGCGGGTAGTAAAACGATAACCGGCCAGACCCGGGATGGCCAGCGGTTCAGCGTTCAGGCACCGCGAGACGACGGGCTGATCAAGGATCTGCTCGACAACCGGGTCGTGATCGAAGCACGGGAGCCGCAGCGCCGCTCGATCATGATCGATATACTGATCAGCCTGCTACCGGTCCTGGTTCTGGTCGGGCTCTGGGTCTACTTCATGCGCCAGATGCAGGGTGGAATGGGTGGTCGCGGCGGAGCCATGAGCTTCGGCAAGTCGCGGGCCAAGCTGCAGGGCGAAGATCAGGTCAAGGTGACTTTCGAGGATGTCGCCGGCTGTGAAGAAGCCAAGGAAGAGGTCACCGAGCTGGTTGACTTCCTGCGCAATCCAGCCAAGTTCCAGCGTCTTGGTGGCCATATCCCCAAGGGTATATTGATGGTTGGCTCGCCAGGCACCGGCAAGACCCTGCTGGCCAAGGCAATTGCCGGAGAGGCCAAGGTGCCATTCTTTTCCATCTCCGGGTCAGATTTCGTCGAAATGTTTGTTGGTGTCGGCGCTTCGCGAGTCCGCGACATGTTCGAAACGGCAAAAAAACACGCCCCCTGCATCATTTTCATCGATGAGATTGACGCTGTCGGTCGCCATCGTGGTGCTGGCCTGGGCGGTGGCCACGACGAACGTGAGCAGACCCTGAACCAGCTGCTGGTGGAGATGGACGGCTTCGAAGGCAACGAGGGCATCATCCTGATCGCTGCCACGAACCGGCCCGACGTGCTGGATCCGGCCCTGCTGCGTCCTGGTCGATTCGATCGCCAGGTGGTCGTGCCCTTGCCCGACCTGAAAGGTCGCGAGCAGATTCTCAAGGTGCACATGCGCAAGGTGCCGATCGACGATAACGTTGATCCGCGCGTGATTGCGCGTGGAACGCCGGGTTTCTCGGGCGCTGATCTGGCCAACCTGGTCAACGAGGCTGCGCTTTTCGCCGCCCGTCAGGACTCGAAAACGGTGCGTCAAGGCCACTTCGAACTGGCCAAGGACAAGATCATGATGGGTGCCGAGCGCAAGTCCATGGCCATGTCAGAGCACGAGAAGCGGCTGACTGCCTACCACGAGGCCGGTCATGCCATCGTGGGGCGCCTGGTGCCTGATCACGATCCGGTTTACAAGGTCACCATCATTCCTCGCGGGCGCGCCCTGGGTGTCACCATGTTCCTGCCAGAACAGGACAAGTACTCCCTGACCCGGCAGCAGATCACCTCGCAGCTGGCCAGCCTGTTCGGTGGGCGAGTGGCCGAGGAGCTGATTTATGGCAAGGAAAAGGTCACGACGGGTGCATCGAACGACATCGAGCGGGCCTCTCAGATTGCTCGGAACATGGTCACCAAGTGGGGCCTGTCCGACGCCATGGGCCCGATTTCCTATGACGAGAACGAGGATGAGGTTTTTCTTGGGCGCCAGGTGACTCAGCACAAGCATGTCTCCGACGAGACCCATCGTCAGCTCGACAAGGAAGTTCGTCGAATCATTGATGATGCCTACCAGGCCGCCAAGACGATCCTCGAGGAAAACCGCGACAAGCTCGAGCTGATGACTGAAGCGCTGATGCGTTACGAAACCATTGATGCCCGTCAGATTGATCAGATCATGAACGGCGAGGAACCCGATCCGCCTGAGGACTGGAATGAAGGCGACGAGCCGCCAACGGCGCCGGAAGCGGGGGGCGATGATGACGGGCGAGAGCCCACGGGCCAGCCAGCCCCCGGCTGAAGGGGCTCGCTTCACTTGAAAACCGCGCCCCCTGGGCGCGGTTTTTGCTTTGGATGATGAAAAAATGGCTGATGAGCTAGCGCTTCGTATCCACCTGGCTTCCCAAAAGCGCCGGCCGCTGGTGATGGGAATTGTCAATGTCACGCCGGATTCCTTTTCCGATGGTGGACGCTACTGGCGTCCTGATGACGCGGTCGCTCATGCGCTGGAGCTGGCCGGGCAGGGTGCCGATATTCTTGATATTGGTGGCGAATCGACGCGTCCGGGTGCCGACCCGGTACCCGTCGATGAAGAAATCGAACGGGTAGTTCGGGTCATCGAATCGCTGGCCGGCAGCCTGGCAGTGCCGATTTCCATCGACACCAGCAAGCCGCAGGTCATGCAGGCCGCTGTCGCAGCCGGTGCGGCCATGATCAATGACGTCAATGGGTTGCGCGCGGCAGGTGCGTTGGAGGCGGCTGCCGGACTGGGCGTTCCCGTGTGTATCATGCACATGAAAGGCCAGCCCCGGACCATGCAGGTCAAGCCTCGGTACGAGGATGTGGTTGCGGAGGTATCCGCGTTTCTCAATGATCGCGTCAAGGCTGCATTGCAGGCTGGCATTCGCCGCGAGCATATCGTTGTCGATCCCGGGTTCGGTTTCGGCAAGGCGCTCGCGCACAATCTGAAGCTGTTGGCAGATCAAGAGGCTTTACTGGATCTGGGCTGGCCACTCCTGGTCGGCCTATCCAGGAAATCTATGTTGGGCGCCGTTACCGGTCGGGAGCGTACCGAAGATCGCCTGGCTGCCTCCCTGGCTGCGGCCTTGCTGAGCGCGCAGCGAGGCGCGGCAATTCTCAGAGTTCACGACGTTGCGCCTACGGTCGATGCTCTAAAGGTGCTCTCGGCCGTCTCCGACCAGCACTGAGGCTCGCGCGTTCATCCAGCGCCCGTAGCTGTCGGAAGGGATTCAAATAGGGGTCTATCCGAATCTTGCAACATACTGGGGCTACTGGGCGCAGAGGTCAATTCCACTGCTCGTAGCGCATAGTCGCGGCTTGAAAATAGGTTGGAAGGGTGGAGGCCAGGTGCCGAGTGGCCCTGCCCGGTGCCTCCACCACCCTTCCAATCTGTTTTTCATCAGCTGGCAGCAAGCAAAAGCGCTCCCAACCCCAGACAGCTAGAACCCCGTTTAAATCAAGGCGCAAAACAAAGTACAAAGCCTTGTGCAGCTGCCGCAAGTTTTCTGCACACAGAAAGCATCCTGCCCAGATCTGAATACTCAGTACTTTTCGTACAATCAGGGTTTGCGGAATCCGGATATAACCTAAAATAGCGGCATGAAATATTTCGGTACGGACGGTATCCGCGGCCGGGTGGGTGAACCGCCCATCACGGTGGACTTTATTTTGAAGCTGGGCTGGGCGGCGGGTTCGGTGCTCGCGGAGGGTAATGACGACCATCCCTCGGTGATCATCGGCAAAGACACGCGTATTTCAGGCTACCTGTTCGAGTCAGCGCTTGAGGCCGGATTTTCGGCGGCGGGCGTTGATGTTCGCCTGCTGGGTCCCATGCCGACTCCGGCCGTTGCTCACCTGACCCGTAGTCTGGGTGGCGTGGCCGGCGTGGTCATTTCGGCATCCCACAACCCCTACGAAGACAACGGCATCAAGTTCTTTTCGGGGCAGGGCGAAAAACTCGATGATGCCTTGCAGGTGGCTATCGAGGAGCGCATGGACGAACCGCTGGAACAGGTTGCGCCGCATCGCCTGGGCAAGGCCATGCGTATCGATGACGCGGTCGGGCGTTATATCGAGTATTGCAAGGCAACCGTGCCTTACGGTACGCGGTTCGAAGGCCTGAAGATCGTTGTTGACTGTGCCAACGGCGCGACTTATCGAATAGCACCGCCGGTTTTCCGTGAGCTGGGCGCCGACGTGGTGGCCATCCACCATACCCCTGACGGACTCAACATCAATGCCGACTGCGGATCCACTCACCCGCAGGGGCTGGCTGATGCGGTTGTCAGGGAAAAAGCGGACCTGGGTGTGGCTTTCGACGGTGACGGTGATCGAGTCGTACTGGTCGACCACACCGGGCAGTTGATAGACGGCGACCAGATCCTGTTCGTGCTGGCCAATGCGCGTCGCGCCAACGGTGGCCTGAGCGGTGGCGTTGTTGGCACGGTAATGAGCAATTTCGGTCTGGAAGAGGCCTTTCGCGGCATGGGCGTGTCGTTCGAGCGCAGCCAGGTTGGCGATCGTTTTGTTCATGAACGACTGCGTGAGCGTGGCTGGGTGCTGGGCGGAGAGGCCTCCGGACATATCCTGTGCCTGGATCGCGCCACCACTGGCTGCGGCATCGTTTCCGCCTTGCAAGTGCTGGAGGTTGTGGCCAGAACGCGCCAGTCATTGGCGGCGTTGGCGGCTGGCATGAAGAAGTATCCGCAGGTGATGATCAACGTGCCGGTGGCTGGAAATGCCCGCGACGCAATCAGTGGCAATCCGAGCCTGGATGCGGCCGTGCGGGAAGTCGAACTTGAATTGAACGGTCGCGGGCGAGTCATCTTGCGGCCGTCAGGAACCGAACCCGTTGTCCGTGTAACCGTGGAGGGTCCGGAAAGTGACCTGGTCAGACGCCTGGCCGATCAGCTGGCGGGTGCGGTGACCCGGGCCATGGACGTTTGACCATGACAGCCCAGATCAGGAGGCCAGCATAATGGTTCAGGTTCCCGTACTGTCCCTGCACGATTTCGATGGTCGACCGGGTCCATTTTCGAATGCCCTGGGCCGGGCCTGGCGAGAAACAGGTTTCGTGGGCATCCGTGATCACGGTCTCGATGATCAGGCGATCGAGCAGGCCTACACGGTTTTTCGGCAATTCTTCGCCCTGCCTGCGCAGATCAAGCAGCAATACCACCGCCCCGGCATCGGTGGTGCCCGGGGTTATACCGGTTTCGGGATCGAGCAGGCGCGTGATCACGATGTCCCTGATCTCAAGGAGTTCTGGCATGTCGGTCGCGAACTGCAAGCTGGAAACACGCACCCCGACATTCTCCTGCCCAACGTCTGGCCGGCCGAGATCCCCGCTTTCAAGCCGACCGCCCTGGCGCTTTACCGCGCCCTGGACGCCCTCGGTGCTCGCATCCTTTCGGCCCTGGCGCTGGACATCGGGCTGGATGCAGACTGGTTTTCCGACAAGATCGATCACGGCAATTCAATCCTGCGCCCGATTCACTATCCGCCCATCCGCAACGCCGTGCCGGGTGCCGTGCGAGCGGCACGACACGAGGATATCAACCTGATTACCCTGCTTATCGGCTCCAAAGAGCAGGGTCTGGAAATTCTGACCAGGGATGGACAGTGGGTTCCGGTGAGCACCTTGCCGGGAACCATCGTGGTCAACGTGGGCGACATGCTTCAGCGGCTGACCAACCATGTCTACCCGTCTACCACGCATCGAGTTGTCAATCCGGCAGGCGAGGCGGCTCGACAGGCGCGTTACTCGATACCGTTTTTCCTCCATCCGAATCCCGACTTCCTGATCCGGACCCTTTCGGCATGTGTCAGCGAGGATAATCCGGATCGCTATCCGGAGCCAATTACGGCCAACGATTATCTTCAGCAAAGGCTGCGTGAGATCAAGTTGCTGTAGCGAAAGCCAGGCGAATGAACCGGCTGCTTGTTGAAGCTATGACCGAATGACTTCAACCTGCCCACGGCTAAGGTCGTTGAGGGCGCGCTGCAGGGCCTTGACGGCGGGTCGCGGTAGCTCGATCTCGAAGCGAACGCCGGTTTCACTGTAGTCCTCGCCCAGCTTTTCTGCCTCGTGTCGGGCAAACAACTGGTGGGCGCGATCGGCGTGTTCGAAGTTCAGAACAACGCTGAGCCTGGCCGTGTCGATCAAGGCCTCGCGCTCGGCCAGCCGCAGGCATTCGGCCGCGGTGCCGCCATAGGCTCGCGCCAGGCCGCCGGTACCGAGCTTGATGCCGCCGAAATGGCGGATAACTACAACGCCAACACGATCCATGCCCTGGGATTCGATCGCCTGCAGTATGGGGCGCCCCGCCGTTCCGCCAGGCTCGCCGTCATCATCGGATCGGTAAACCTGGCCGCATTTCCAGGCCCAGCAGTGATGGTTGGCTCCCGGCTGGTGAACACGCTCCAGGAAGGCGCGCAAACCCGCTTCGCTGTCCTGGCGTTCGGCCAGGGCGATGAATCGTGACTGCCTGATCATCTGTTCGTGCCGGGCCGGGGTTGTCAGTGTGAAGACCGCCGTCATTCAAGTTGGGCCTTGCGGGGCGATGCGATAACTTCACAATCAACTTCAAATGAGCTCATTAATATATTGATAGTGTTGCCTTTGATGAACTCCTCTTCACGCGTCAAGGCCTTACCGTTCGGATCGCGAACCACGCCGTAACCCCGCTCCAGTACGCGCAGTGGACTGACGTTGTCCAGGTTGCGCACGAGTGCTGCAAGCTGCTGCTGGCGTTGGTCCAGCCCGCTCCGGACCGCTCGACGGAGTCGATTGTCCAGGCCCGAAAGATCGTTGCCCAGGCGATCCAGCTCGCGTGCTGGATGTCGCGCCTGCAGGCGTGCATGCAGCCCGGACCAGCGCTGTCGCCACTCGATCAGCAGTCTGCGCATGGCCTGGCCGTTACGGGTTTCAAGCTGATCGAGCTGAGCTCGCAATTGCTCCAGGCGTCGGCCCGGATGACAGCGATTGAGCCGCTGGGCGAGATGATCGACAGCCTGGGCCAGGCGGTCGAATTGCTGCCGGGTTGCTCGCGCCAGGCGCCGGTCCAGGCGCGCGAGCTGATCGCGCAGGGCCGGGCCGTCCGGACTGACCGCGGCCGCGGCCGCGGTCGGCGTGGCTGCGCGCAGGTCAGCCACAAAATCGGCGATGGTGAAGTCCGTCTCGTGTCCGACAGCACTCACGATTGGCGTTCGCGCGGCGAAGATAGCGCGGGCCAGGTTCTCATCGTTGAATGCCCAAAGGTCCTCCAGCGAGCCGCCGCCGCGGCCGATGATGATCACATCGGACCAGGCCTGCCGGTCTGCCGCCTTCAGCGCTGCTGTCAGTTCGGCAGGCGCCTGCTCGCCCTGTACTTTGCTGGCATATACGCGCACCTTTGCTGCCGGCCAGCGTTGATGGAGAATGCGCAACATGTCCTGCAGGGCGGCTCCGCTGGGGGAGGTGATCAGGCCAATTCGCCTGGGCCAGGCGGGAAGCACCTGCTTGTGCGCGGGGTCGAAAAGCCCTTCGGCTTCGAGCTTTTTCTTCAGGGCTTCGAAAGCGCGGGCCAGCACACCAGCGCCGGCTTCCAGCATGCCGTCGGCGATCAGCTGGTAGTCGCCGCGAGCCTCGTACAGGCTCAATCGCCCGCGCACCAGCACTTCCTGGCCGTTTTCCGGACGAAAGCCCAGGCCTGCGGCACTGCTTTTGAACAGGGCGCAGCGAATCTGGGCGCGTGCGTCTTTCAGGGTGAAATAAAGGTGTCCAGATGCCGGGCGGGCGAGGTTGGAAATTTCTGCCTGAATCCACAGGCGAGGAAAGCCGGCCTCCAGGTGCAGGCGGACTTCCTGGTTCAGTTCTTGCGGGACGTAGACGCGGCTTTCCGGGCCCGGTGGTTGCACTGGCATGGCCTGATTATACGCCGCCGGGCCGGGGTAGCCATGGATCGATCAGTGCAGGGACGATCAGCGCTCGGAGTGAGCAACTCCCGGTATCGACCACTCTGGATCGCTGTCCCCGGCCGGACTCATGCTGTTGCTCGCAGAAGTGTCCGGGTGACCCGGGCCGGAAGTCCGGGCGGCGTTGCATTCAGCAGGTTGCAGCATGGCCAGGAAACGCCGGGTCGCGTTTTCCCATGATTGTCTGGATGCGAATTCGACGCAGGCACTGCTGTCGATCGACAAGGCACGGAAGAATGCTGCGCGCAGGTCCTCATCCAGGGCGCCATTGCCGCCGTTGGTGACCAGGTCCTGCGGTCCCGGTACCGGAAAGGCCGCAACCGGCACGCCACAGGCCATGGCTTCGAGCATGACCAGGCCGAGCGTATCGGTCAGGCTGGGAAATACGAATACGTCGGCCGCGCTCAGTGTTTCGGCCAGCTCGTCTCCTTCACGGTAGCCAAGAAAGTGAACCGCTGGGTACTTTTTCTTGAGCGCTTCCAGTGACGGACCGCCGCCAATGACTACTTTGCTGCCCGGCACATCCAGGGACAGGAAGGCCTCGATATTCTTCTCGGGTGCGACCCGTCCCAGGTACATGGAAATGGGTCGTGGAAGCGCGAGTGCATCGTGACCGCGCGGGAAGAAAAGCTCGGTATCGACCGCGCCGGGCCAGATTTCGAGGTTGCTGAATCCGCGCTCGCCCAGCAGCCGACGCTGGGTTTCGGTTCGCACCAGGGTGCGTCTGGCTGCGTTGTGAAACCAGCGCAGGTAGGCATAGGTCAGGCGCAATGGAATCGGTGCGCGCAGACGCAGGTACTCCGGGAAGCGGGTGTGATAAGAGCTGGTAAAGACCAGTCCCCGGCGCATGCACCAGTTTCGAGCCGCCAGGCCCAGCGGGCCCTCGGTGGCGATGTGTATGGCATCAAAGCTGCGCCCGCGAAAGGATTCGGCCACCGCCTTGCCCGGGCGCAGGGTCAGCCGAATCTCGGGGTAGCTGGGGCAGGGCAGCGTCCGCTTGGCCGCAGGGCTCAGTACGGTGACATTGTGACCGAGAGCGGTCAGTGTATCGCTCGTCTTCTCCAGGCTGCGGACAACCCCGTTGACCTGGGGTTTCCAGGCATCGGTAACCAGCAAGATGTTCATGACCAGCGGCGTTCTCGACTTGGGTTCAGGCCAGCTTATGACGGCTGCTTTTCATTTCCATGTCGTCAGCCTGAAGCTCTGATGACAAGCGCATTCGGGCTGCCTGCGCTATGCTTTGTAGCCTTGTCCACGCCTTTTCCTGCCCAACATGACTGAATCGACCGACGCCTCCGAAACTCATCGCCTGGTCCTGCGCCAGACCCGTATCGAGGACTACGATGATATTGCCGAAATCATGGATCGAGTCTACCCGGGTGGGCTGGAAGGCGCCTGGACCCAGGCCCAGTTCGAATCCCAGATCCTGCGTTTCCCCGACGGACAGATTTGTATCGAGGACAATGGCAAGGTCGTCGCAGCGGCGATTTCGCTGGTCGTCAAGTACAGCCGTTGGGGGCAGGATCATCGCTACTGGGATATCGTTGGCAACGGCTACCTGACCACGCATGATCCCAAGGGGGACGTGCTATACGGGGTCGATATCTTCGTTCATCCCGACTATCGCGATCTGCGCCTCGGGCGTCGTCTCTACGACGCCCGCAAAGAGCTGTGCGAGCGACTGAACCTGCGCGGCATCGTGGTTGGCGGACGCATCCCCGGCTACCACAAGGTTGCCGACCAGATGACCCCGCAGCAGTACGTGGCCAAGGTCCAGTCTCGCGAATTGACCGATCCCATCCTGACCTTTCAGTTGGCCAACGACTTCCAGGTTCGGCGGATCGTGCGCGGCTATCTGCCCAATGACACGCCTTCGGCCGGTTTCGCAACCCTGCTCGAATGGGTCAATATTTACTTCGAAGAGCCGACCAGCGGCGTAACCGGCGGTCGACCTTCGGATGTTCGTATCGGCGCGGTGCAGTGGCAGATGCGGCCGACCCGGTCGCTCGAGGATCTTTACAGCCAGATCGAGTATTTTGTCGACGCGGTGTCCGGCTACCAGGCTGACGTCGTGCTGTTCCCGGAGTTTTTCAACGGACCGCTGATGGCGCCCTGGAACGATCAGGGTCCGGCCGAGGCCGTAAGGCAACTGGCGACCTATACCGAGGCCATCCGTGACCAGATGCTGAAGTTCGCCGTCAGCTACAACATCAACATCATTGCCGGCTCCATGCCCGAGTACGATGGCGACAAGTTGCGCAACGTCTGCTACCTGCTGCGTCGCGATGGCAGTTGGGACCGTCAGTACAAGGTGCATGTCACGCCCGACGAAGTCAGCTACTGGGGCTTGGCCGGCGGAGACAAGGTCAAGGTTTTCGATACCGATTTCGGCAAGATCGGGATACTGATTTGCTATGACGTCGAGTTTCCCGAGCTGCCGCGGCTGATGGCCGAAGAGGGCCTGCATATTCTTTTCGTGCCTTACTGGACTGATACCAAGAATGCTTATCTGCGGGTCCGGCGCTGTGCCCAGGCGCGTGCCATCGAGAACGAATGTTACGTGGTCATCACCGGTTCGGTGGGCAACCTGCCACGGGTCGAAAACATGGATATGCAGTATTCACAGGCCGCCGTGTTTACTCCGTCCGACTTTGCCTTTCCTCATGACGCCATCGCCCATGAGGCCACGCCTAATACCGAGACTATGCTGATCGCCGACCTGGATCTGGACAATCTGCGCGAAATTCGTTCGCACGGCTCGGTACGGAACATGAAGGATCGCCGCCTGGACCTGTTCGAACTGCGATGGCGCGAGAAATGAGCCTTGTCATGTTGCTGTTGAGTCGGCCTGTTATGATTGAGCATCACGCTTTAAAGGAGGTTTGCTGACTTATGTGGTCTGAATTGATTGCCGTGCTCGTAGGCTTGCTCATCGGTGCCGTGGCTACCTGGATATGGTTGAAAAGCCGGGGCGGACCAGAGGGTTCCGTTGACCAGCTCAAGCAGGAAAACGCCCGTTTCCGTGAGGAAGTCAACGAGCATTTCGTCCAGACCGCCGAGCTGATCAACCAGCTCACCGACAGTTACAAGGCGGTTTTCGATCACCTGAGTGATGGCGCGGGGAAACTGGTTGACACCGATACCTTGCGGGACCGTATGCCGCGGGTGACGGACCAGGAAGTGCGCCTGAAACACATCGGCGCCCCGCGCGACAAGCAGGCCGAGTGAGCTGCGCGATTATTGCTGACTTGGTTGCACTGGCTCAGGGTGTGACGCGCAGTACCTTGCCGTCACGCTGGTCGGTGAGGATGTAGATGGCCCCATCGGGGCCAACCGCGACATCCCGCAGCCGCATGCCCAGTTCCAGGGGCAGCTTTTCATCGCCAACCACGCTTTCTCCATCCAGGCGAATGCGTCGAATCGAGCGCTCGACCAGGCTGGCGACCAGCAGGTCTCCCTGCCAGTCTTCGAAAAGGCTGCCCCGATACTGGGTCATGCCCGCAGGCGCTATCGACGGCGTCCAGTCGATTTTCGGGTCGACCATGCCCGGGCGCGACGTGTAGGGCGTGATCCTGGCGCCGGAGTAGTCAACGCCGAAGGTGGCAACCGGCCAGCCGTAATTCTCTCCGGGGCGGATCAGGTTGAGCTCGTCACCGCCGCGCGGTCCATGTTCATGCGACCAGATCAGACCGCTTTCCGGATCAACCACGATGCCCTGCGGGTTGCGATGGCCGTAGCTGAAGATTTCCGGCAGGGCGCCGGCCTTGCCAACGAAGGGGTTATCCGCAGGCACGCTGCCGTCGCGATTCAGCCTGACGATGCTGCCGGTATGGCTGTCCAGCTTCTGGGCCTGTTCACGGAAGTCAAAGGCATCGCCCAGGGTCAGGAGCAGGGTGCCATCGTTGTTGAAGGCCAGGCGGGCGCCGTAATGGACTGGGCGATTGCGGGCGGGCTCGGCAGTGAACAATACCTGGTTCTCGACCCAGCGCATGTCTTCCAGGCGTCCGCGTACCAACCGGGTCGCACTTGCGCGGCGATCGCCGTGGGCCAGCGTCAGGTAAATCCAGCCGTTGTCGGCATAGTCGGGGTCCAGCGCGACCTCCATCAGGCCGCCCTGGGCGGCGACGTAGGCATCCGGCACCTCGGCGACCGGCGCGGCCAGCAGCTGGCCCCCTTCGATCACCCGCAGACGTCCGGCGCGCTCGGTTACCAGCATGCGACCGTCAGGCAAAAAGGCAATGCTCCAGGGGTGTTCGAGACCTTCTGCCAGGGTTTCGACCTGGAAGGCTTGAGTGGCTTGTCCAAGACCCAGTGCGAACAGCAGGACCAGAAAAAGGATTTTTGCAGGCATGGGGCTCTCCGGGAGGGAATCGACAAGACCCCAAGATAACGCAAAGCGGTTAAGCTGGCATCAGGTATTGCTTGACTCCGGGAAAAGACCATGCAAACCATTCGATGGCTATCGGGCTTTGTTGCGGCCGCGCTGGCGACGGCTGCCCTGAGCAGCGTTTTCCAGACCCAGTACAACCTGACGCGTATTGCCGCACTGGACCAGCCGATGCCGTTCACGCTGCGCCTGGTGACGATGATGCAGGACTTGCTTCATTTCGCGCCGACTTACGCCATCATCGTCGCTGCGGGCTTCCTGATTGCTTTCGCGGTTGCCGGCTCGCTGTCGGCGGTGTTTCCTCGTCAGCGAGGCTGGCTGTACCCGGCTGCGGGTTTCGTCGCCGTGCTGAGTGCGCTGTTGATCATGTCTGCCATGTTGCCGGTCACGGCCATCAGTGCGGCCCGCTCTGGACTGGGCATGTTCTTCCTGAGTCTTTTCGGTGCCGTGGGTGCCTGGCTGCACGCCAGCATTACGGCGCGCTGATACCCATGGCTACTGGAAATACCGGTCGTTGCGGTTGGCAGTGCCTCCGGACCGATCAGCGGCAGAAGGGCCGAACCTGATACCAGCGTCGGCAGCGGAATTTTTGTTCGCAGCCGTTGAGCTGGCGCTGGTAGCTGAGCGCCCGGGCGTCGACTCGGCTGGCAATTGACTGCAGCTGTCGGTTGTTGCGCCAGGCTCCGCGCTGATAGCCGGTATGACCCTCGTGATAGGCCAGGTAAAGGTTGTATGCGTCGTTCTTGGCCAGGCCGAGACGGCGATGACTGACATCGTTGTACCAGCCAATGAAATCAAGGGCATCGGCCATATTGCTGCGTCTGGCCCTGCGGTTGCCGGTCGCTTGCTGGTAGTCCGACCAGGCCGGATCCTGGGCCTGGGCGTAGCCACGGGCCGAGGACGGCCGCCGGCCCGGAATGATGCCCAGGTGGCGGCGACGCTCGGGCCTGGCGCGCGCTTGAAAAGACGACTCCTGCTGGACGAACGACATCTGGATGGCAATCGGCGTGCCCCAGCGCTGTTCCGACGCTCGCGCGTAATCGTACCAGCGTGGTTGCTCGGCAAAGATTCGACAGATATTGTCCTGATCCTGGGGTGGTCGAGTGGCACAGGCCGAGGCCAGGAAAGCAATCGACAGGAGCAGCAGAAGGCGTGATGGCATGGACGAATTCTAGCTCGAAAAAGGGCTTCCTGCCGCAGCGGGATTGCCGGGCCTGCCTCGCTGATATGCATGAAATCCGTTACAGTCGGGTAATCAGATTCCTGGAGTGATTCTCGATGTTGTGGCAGGCTCTCAGCGCAGCCCGTGACCTGGGCCGGGTACAGGACATCGCCTCGGTGCTTATCCGCTACGGCTTTGGCGATGTCGTACAGCGTATTGGCATGGACGGTGCCCTGGAAAAGGCTGGCAAGGCCCTGCACTGGAAAAAAGGCGAGGAGCTGGCGCGTCTGAAGCCGCCGGAGCGGGCCAGGCGGGCAATGGAAGAACTGGGGCCCACTTTCGTCAAGCTGGGCCAGGTGCTGGCTACCCGGGTCGACTTGTTTCCCCCGGACTGGCTGGCTGAATTCGCCAAGCTTCAGGACAAGGCGGCGGAAGTGGAATGGGCCGACATTGAGGCCCAGTTGCGCGAGGATCTGGGCCAGTCACCGGACGACGTGTTCAAGAAATTGAACCACAAACCGCTGGCCTCGGCATCATTGGCCCAGGTGCACCGGGCGCGTCTCGATGATGGCACCGAGGTCGTGCTCAAGGTTCGAAGGCCAGGCATCCGGCCCGTTGTGGAGGCTGACCTGCGCCTGCTCAAGCGCCTGGCCGATATCGTCGAGTCCGAGGCGCCGGATCTCAAGCAATACCGCCCCAAGGCGCTGGTCAGCCAGTTTTCCCGCTCACTTCGACGCGAGCTGGATTTTGCAGCCGAATGCCGCAACGCCGAGCGCATTGCCCAGGGCCTGGAGGACGACTCAGGCATTGTGGTGCCGGAGATCCACTGGGAGTGGACCGGCGAACGCTTGAACGTGCAGCAGTTCATCGACGGCATTTCAGGGCGCGATTACGAGGCCGTGCGAGAGGCTGGCCTGGACACCCATGAGATCGCTCAGCGGGGTACCCGGGCAATCTTGCGCATGATCCTCGAGCAGGGCTTCTTCCATGCCGATCCCCATCCGGGAAACATAAAGTATTTGCCTGAAAACCGTATCGGGCTGCTCGATTTCGGCATGGTCGGTCGGCTTTCCGAAGAGCGGAGGCAGGAGGTGGCCGAACTGCTTTACGGGCTGGTCGAGCGCGATTCTGAACTGGTATCGCGAATACTGCTGGGCTGGAGTGCAGACAGTCAGACCAGCCAGGATCAGCTCGAGGAGGACGTTGCCCAATTCATTGACCAGTACCACGGGGTTCCCCTTGAACAGCTGGATATGTCGTCGATGATTGGCGACATGACCGGCGTTCTGCGCCAGCACCACCTTGTGCTACCGGCCGACCTGGTGCTCATGCTCAAGGCTTTCGTCACCCTGGAGGGCATGGGGCGCTCGCTGGATCCGGAGTTCGACATGGCCTCGGAGGCTGCGCCGGCGGTAGAAAGAGTCTTGAAGCGGCATTACTCGCCGATTGGCGTTGCGCGCCGAATGCAGAAGAACCTGGTCCAGACCCTGCGTGTGCTGGGCAACCTGCCGGATGATCTCAGCCGTCTTTTGCGTGCCGCGCGTCGGGGTCGTATCGAGGTCCATGTCGAGGTCAATTCGCTCAAGGAAGTCAGCTCGCGCCTGGACAAGGCAGTCAGTCGGCTGACGCTGGGCATCGTCACCGCCGCGTTGATCATCGGCTCGGCGATCGCGATGAATGTCGATACATCCGAGACCGGAGTTCCGCTGTTCGGCATGCTGGGTTTCGTCGGCGCAGCGCTTGGCGGCATCTGGCTGCTATTCTCGATCTGGCGCAGCGGGCGGGAAGATTGAAAGCACTGGAGCTGCCGATGACACCGAATGCACCAAAGAGAAAGAGATTGGAATGGTGGTGGAGGCACCGGGTGGTATCCGGCCGCTCAGGGCTTGGCCGGGTTATCGGCCGGGGTGGCTGACTGGCTCTCGGTGGCCCGGGTCCGGTGAGACTATGTCGTTGCCGGCTGGTCGTTCAGTGGCTCTGATCCGACACCCGGAGGCGAGGATGGCTTGGGGAAAGGTTTGCGCCGGACTCCGCAACCCGGCCTGGCCCTGAGCGGCCAGATACCACCCGTTGCGAGAGGTGGGAGGAGGCTGAAAGGC
>RECK01000406.1 GCA_007694055.1 Wenzhouxiangella sp. | reverse complement strand
ATCCGCAGTATTTCCGCGAGCAGATGTTCCACAACCTGCTGACCGAGCGCGGCTACCACGTGCTGGACATGGACTTTCGCGCCAGCCGCGGATACGGGCGCGACTGGCGCACCGCCATCTACCGGCAGATGGGCACGCCCGAGCTTCAGGACCTGATCGACGGGGTCGAATGGCTGGTCGAAGAGCACGGCGCCAATCGTAAGCGGGTCGGCTTGTACGGCGGCTCCTATGGCGGTTTCATGGCCTTCATGGCACTGTTCAATGCCCCCGAGGTGTTCCAGGCCGGGGCGGCGCTGCGCCCGGTGACCGACTGGGCCCACTACAACCACCCCTACACCTCGAATATTCTCAACACGCCCGATGTCGACCCGGAAGCCTACCTGCGCTCCTCGCCGATCGAGTTCGCCGAGGGCCTGCAAGGTCACCTGCTGATTACCCACGGCATGCTCGACGACAACGTCTTCTACCAGGACGTAGTGCGCCTGGCCCAGCGCCTGATCGATCTGGAAAAGGAGAACTGGGAGCTGGCATCCTATCCACTGGAACGGCACGGATTCACGCGTCCGTCAAGCTGGCTGGACCAGTATCGGCGTATCCTGAACCTGTTTGAAACTCATATCGGAGGAGAATGATCATGAATGTGTTCATCACGGGCAACAGCAGCGGGCTGGGTCTGGGACTGACCGAGGCGCTGATGGACCGCGATGCAATCGTCTGGGGCATGAGCCGAACGGGCTGCGCGCTCAAGCCCAAGTTCGATGATGTTCTGCGCGACCGCCAGCAGGACCTGGGCAAACTCAACACCATCGAGGAGGGACTGGATCGACTGCTGTCGGACTGCCTGCGCCTGGACCTGGTGATACTCAATGCCGGCATCCTCGGACGTATCCAGGAAATCGCCCACACCGATGTGCATGACCTCGAGCACATGATGCGGGTCAACGTCTGGTCCAACAAGGTGATCCTGGACTGGCTGATCGAACGCCAGCTGCCCGTGACCCAGGTGGTGGCCATTTCCTCCGGTGCGGCAGTCAACATGAGCTACGGCTGGGGTGGTTATTCGCTGTCGAAGGCCGCGCTCAACAACCTGGTGCGCTTGTACGCGCCCGAGATGCCGAACACCCACCTGACCGCATTTGCCCCGGGCCTGGTCGACACCGGCATGCAGGATTACCTGTGCGAGGAGGTCGACAGCGATGAATTCCCGTCGACGCAGAAACTCAAGGATGCGCGCGGCACCGAGGACATGCCCAAGCCGCGCGAGGCGGCTGATCGCATACTCGACTTGCTGGATACCTTGCGCAGTGACTTTGACTCGGGTGAATTCGTCGATATCCGCAAGATGTAGCATCAGGGCCAGCGCCGGGCTGCTGGCGACCCTGGTTGCAACCCTTGCTGCAACCATCGTTGCGACCCTGCTGCTGGCCGGATGTGCCGCCCTGCCCTCGTCCGACCCACAACCCGAAAGCATTGCGGCCGAACTAGAGCGTGCGCTCAGCCGGGCCGAGCAACGGGGCTTCGCCGGTCAGCTGCTGGTCATGCACGGCCAGGAAGTCCTGGTGATACGCGGCTATGGTCAGCGCGTGCCGGGCCAGCCGGATCCGCTGGACGCATCGGCGGTGATGCCGCTGGCCTCGCTGACCAAGCCGTTCACCGCCAGCGCCGTGCTGGCCCTGGCCGCCGAAGGCCGGCTGGGCCTGGATGAGCCGATCGGTCAGCACCTGCCCGACCTGGCTGCGCACTGGGCAGCCATTCCGATAGCTCACTTCCTGACCCATACCGCCGGCCTGCCGGCTGAAATCATCAACCGCGCCTGGCAAGGTCCCGTGCGCTTCGAGCCGGTCGCTCGCGAAGCTTTCGTGCGCCGCCTTGATCATTTCCAGCCCGATCACCCACCGGGACAGCGCTTCAACTATTCCAACATCGGCTACAACCTGCTCGCCGTGCTGATCGAGACCCTGGCCGAGGAAGCGTTCGAGGAATTTCTCTCCGGCAGCCTGCTGGCCACGGCTGGCGTGGTCGAGATTGGCCTGGTGGTGCCGGACTGGGCACCGGAGCGACTGGTTTCCGGGCGCCAAGGCCTGGTGGATTCCGGCCATTTCATCGACCAGCCGCGGTTGCCCGACGGTGCCGGCTGGCACCTGCGCGGTGCCGGCGACCTGCTGGCCACGCCGGCCGGCATCGCCTCTTGGTGGCAGGCGATTCAGAGCCAGACCTGGTTGTCTCAGCCCTGGCTGGAAACCTGGCTCACGCCACAGGTCTCCGCGGGCAACGGCAGCCAGTACGGCTACGGCTGGCAGTTTCGCGACAGCCGCCTGGGCCCGGTGGTCGGCCATACCGGCCAGGAGCTGGATTTCACCGCTGCCCTGGCCTGGTACCGGGATTCTGACCTGATGGTCTACATCAACTCCGCCGACCGCCGCTTTCGCGCCGACCGCCTGCTGCCGGAGTGACCTCGTTGCCGACCAGGCCAGCTTGGGGAAATTCCCCCTGTGCTGACCGAATCGACCGGATTTTCCCGTAATATCGGGTTCAACGTCACGCTTGAGGTTTAGACCCATGGATTTCAAAATCGGAGAGGTTCTCGGGCTCATGGCCCGAACCATGCCCTTCCTGATCTTTCGCTTTCTGATCTACTTCGCGATTACCTTTGCCTACATCATCATGACCGGGATCGGTGCCGGCATCGGCTACGGTATCGGCGCCATTGGCGGTTCCGGGGCCGGCGGCAGCGTTATCGGCGGCATAGCCGGGTTCAGCATCATGTCGGTAATCGCCTACCTGTTGCGCGAATACCTGCTCTACATGGTCAAAGCCGGGCATATCGCCGTGCTGGTCGAGCTGATGGAGGGCAAGGAGATTCCCGGCGGTCGCGGCCAGATTGACCATGCCCAGCGCGTGGTCAGGGAACGCTTTGTCGAATCGTCGGTGCTGTTTGGCGTCGACCAGCTGATCAAGGTGGTACTGCGCGCCTTCAACCGGGCCTTCTTCACCATCGCCAACTTCATTCCCATCCCCGGCATTCAAGGCCTGGTCAAGTTCATCAACACCGTGGTCAACCTGTCGCTGACCTACCTGGACGAAGTCATCCTGGCCTACAACATCCGTACCCGCGCCACCAACCCGTGGCGGTCCAGCGGTGATGCGGTGATCCTGTATGCACAGAACTACAAGGCCTTTCTGAAGAATGCCTTCTTCCTGGCCTTCTTTATCTGGGGCCTGACCTTCCTGGTGTTCTTCCTGATTCTGGGGCCGCTGTTTTTGATCGTGCAGTTCATTCCGGCAGTGGCCGGGCCGCTGACCCTGATCCTGGCTGCAGTGCTGGCCTGGGGCATCAAGCAGGCCGTGATCGAGCCAATCGGCATGACCGCCCTGATGCAGGTGTTCTTCAAGGTCACCGAAGGCCAGGAACCGAACCCGCAGTGGCAGGCCAAGCTGGAAAGCGTGTCCAAGCGCTTTGGCAAGTTCAAGGAAAAGGCCGACGAGTGGGACCAGAACCAGGGCACCCCGCCGCCAGCCGACGAACCCCCGCAAGGCGGCACCCCCGCGGCAACGTAGCAACATCGCCACCAAGGTTCGGGGACAAACGTCCCCGAATCAATCCTCCGCCCCCGGCTGGCCGGAGCAGTGTTCGACACCTGAAGGATCAGGTCACGGCCTGGCCGGCGGCGTTCCAGGGGAGCAGGACGTTGCGCAGTCGCGCGGGGAACTGGGCGACGGCGCGGAGCTGGTTGATGGGGCCGAGCTCGGGGGCATCTTCGAGCTCGGCGTTTTTGAGCAAGGCCTCGAAGCGGTCTCGCCAGGCAATGAGTTCTGCGACCTGCCGGCCGGTCAGCCACTCGGTCAGCATCGAGGCCGAGGCCTTGGTGACGGCGCAGGCCTCGCCTGAGAACGCCGCTTGCCTGACTCGCTCCCCTTCCACGATCAACTCGATCAGGATGTCGTCCCCGCACAGCGCATCCTGGCCCCGTGCGGCATGGGTGGCTTCGGCCAGGCGCCCGAAATTGCGCGGCTTGCGATTGTGCTCGAGGATGGTTTGCTGGTAGAGCCGGTCGAGTGCCATAAGCAGAAATTCAAAAACATGTAACCACCGAATACACCGAATACACCGAAGGATCAAGTGCAACTTCGGTGCTTTTCAGCCCAAGCAACGCAGACCGTGCGGTTTGCGCGCCAGCGCAAGAAGCGCGGGCG
>RECK01000445.1 GCA_007694055.1 Wenzhouxiangella sp. | reverse complement strand
GGAGCCTCTGAACAACTCTGCGCGGAGCGCGTTTTGGTCGGAGAGGCCGCAGATCGTTCGGTGCGACGCGAGTGACAGTAGCCGTAGCTACGGCCGAGCGGCGCAACGATTGAGATGCGGCCTCTCCCGCAAAGACCCGTCGCGCCCGCGCAGAGTTATTCAGAGGCTCCTTAGTTATAATCATCCGAGTACCCGGTCGGAAATGATCGGGAACTGCAGCCACGATCCATTGAGGAAGCCGCTCTGCCGCTTCGCCGGAACCTGGGGTACTACTGCCCGGCTGACCAAAGGGGTTCAAGATTGCTTCTTTCGATTCAACCCGCCTTGTTTACCACCCCGCCGTTACGAGCGGCCGTCAGGTGCCGCAGTAGGTGGGGGAGTGAATAAGACGGGTTCAATTCGTGCGCTACTGACGGCGCTTGTCACTACATTGGCACTGCCGGCCACCGGGCAATGGTCGCAGGATGATTTCGCGATTCGCCACTGGGGCGTGGCCGAGGGCTTGCCGGGCAATCACGTCACGGCCTTGGCACAGGACCCGGACGGCTTCTTGTGGCTGGCGACCATGGCCGGACTGGTGCGGTTCGACGGGATTGACTTTCACGTTTTCAACGAAACCGTCGCCGGACTTCCGTCCAACCGATTTACATCGCTTGATGTCGGACCCTCCGGTCGCCTTTGGATCGGCACCGAATCAGGGCACCTGGTTGTCCGGGAAGAGGATGATTTTCGGCTGATCGCTGAACCGCAATATCCGGGGGATCCGGTCAAGTTCGTCACCGAAGCCGGCGACGGCAGCGTCTGGTTCATTCATGCCAACGAGTGGACCCGCCCCGACAGCCGATGGCTGTGGCACCTGGAAGGTGATGAACTGCATCCGCGCCTCCATCTCGAGCAAGTGCTGCTATTCGATTCCAACACGCCCGAGCTCGAGCCACCCGACAGTCCGGGTGGCGGCGCTGCAAAATTTCCAGTGCTCGCGCGCGATGCAGACGGGCGGGTCTGGGCTCGACCTCGCGGCGGGACGCCACGGCGACTGACCGACCCAGGCGACCACGCACCCCAGGCCGCCGACCCCACCCTGCACATGATGCGAACGGCTCGTTTCAGCCTGGAGATTTCGGAACAAGTCACCGATCTGATCGGACCCGACGGACAACGTGCGGTGCGCGTGAAGCGCGACCCGCAGCGGGAGCGGGCGGTCTGGCTGCAAGACCGGCGGGGCCTGGTCTGGGTCAGCACCATCGACAGCGTTGAAGTCTACGCAGGTGAGCAAGAAGGCCCAGTGGCGGTCTGGAATCCGGGAGGCCGCGTGATGGATCTGCTCGAGGATCGCGAAGGCAATATCTGGATCGCGACGCGCACGAGCGGAATCATCCGGATCCAGCCCAGCGCGGTTCGACAGTTCGGCCCGAGGCAGGGGATTCCGCTGCCGAAATACCTGAAATCGGAAACGGATGGTAGCGCGCTCATGTCGCTGCAGCAGGAGCAACCGGGTGTTGTTGGAACGGTCGACGCAGCGCAGGCTTACCGACTGCGCCCCGATGGTCTTCTTCCCGTTCCTGCGGGCCGGCGCTGGGAGCTAATCGACAGCCGGGGGCGTCATTGGACATTCGGCCACGAGGACGTGCGGGGGATCCGCGTCGACGGCAGCCGTCAACGGCTGGCGCGGCCGATCGTCATGCTCGACGAGGACCCCGCTGATCCCGACCTGTTCTGGGCCACCGCCACTACGTCGCTGTTTCGCTTTCGCGTGTACGAAAACCGCGATCCGGAAATTGATGTCGAGTGGCCCATCGTTGTGCGCTCGAGGCTGCTGTTCGAACCCGATGGCGGGGTTTGGGCCGGCGGTACGGAGGGGCTGCACCACTTGCATGGCGACCTCCTCGAGACCCTGGGTCGCGGCGATGGATTGCCGGTCAACGAAGTGCGTGACTTGCACCCGGACGAGGCTGGCGGCATTTGGATCGGCACCTACGGCGGCGGGCTGGTTCATTTCGACGGTTCGGTGTTCCGCGTCATCGATCATCGCCACGGGCTGGCCGACGACGCCGTCTCTACAATCGTCGCCGACGACTTCGGTGCCTTTTGGATGGCCGGCAACCGTGGTATCCAGCGGGTGCTTGTGCGCGATCTCCAGACTTTCCTCCAGGGCGAGGTTGACGCCGTTCCGACCATGCTGTTCGGGCAGGCCCATGGGCTGGACAACCCCGAGACGACCGGCCCGCAATCCGGCGTGCGTATGGGCCAGCGCCTGTATTTCTCGACCTTTGCCGGGCTGGCAGTGATCGATCCGGCAGTGGTTGCCACCCGCGAGGAGTCCAGGCCGCCGGTGCATCTGCTGACCCAGTCCGGAGACCGCCGGCTGAGTGCGCAAACCACGTTCGAAGTCAGCCCGGGCAGCGACGGTTTCGAACTGCAGGCCAGCGCCATCCATCTGTCTGCGCCGGAAACGCTGCGCTACCGCCACCGGCTGACTGGCAGCGGGTACCGCGACTGGATCGACAATGGCGCCGACCGGCGCGTGTCCTATACCGGCCTCAAGCCGGGTGACTACCGGCTCGAGGTGCAGGCGCGGCACTCCGGCGGGCCGTGGATCGCGGCCTCTGTGTCACCAAAAGTCACGGTTTTTCCTTTCTGGTGGGAAACCACTGCCGCCCGCGGTGCCGGCGTGCTCGTGCTGTTCGGTCTCATCGTCATCCTGTGGCTGCTGGCCAACCGGCATACAAGACAACGGGCGCGAGCGCTTGAGGCCGTGGTTGCCGAACGTACTCGAGACCTGCAACAAGAACGCGACACCGTGGCCGATCAGAGCCGCCGTCTTGGCGAACTGGCCACCGGTCGTGCGCGCTTCATTGCCGGCATCAGCCACGAACTGCGCACCCCCTTGACCCTGATCCGCGGTTCGCTGGACGCCCTGGCCGAGCGCCCGGAGTCGACCGACGCGCCCCCACCGGGCTATATGGTAGAGCAAGCCCGCGACAACGTCGTCCGGCTGCAGGCGCTGATCGACCGGCTGCTCGAGAGCGCCCGTCTGGAGTCCGGCACGATCGCGCTAAGCGCGTGCGAGGTCGATCTGTCGCAGTGGCTTGCCGAACTGGCCAATCGTCTCCACCCGCTATTCGATGAACGCGGAGCGCGGCTGATTGCCGAACTGCCCGACAAACCGCTGCCGGCATGGATCGATCCGGTGCTGATGGATTCAGCCATCACCAACCTGCTCGTCAATGCGCTGCGCCACGGGCCGGGCGGCGGTACGGTCAAGCTGTGCGTCGCTGCCGACGCCGAAGGCCGTCTCGTCATCGATGTGATCGACGACGGCCCCGGCATTGCCCCCGAACACCGCGAATACATATTCGAGCGCTTCTACCGCGCCCGCGGGGAACAATCAAGGGGCAGCTACGGGCTCGGACTGTGGCTGGTCCGGCACATCGTCGAGCGGCACCACGGCACGGTTGAACTGCTGGAGACCGACGACGGTGGCGCGCATTTCCAGGTCCGGATCGCGGCCGGGCGAGACCATTTTGATGACTCGGAAATCGGCGCCGAACCGGCGGAACGAATCACAGGCCCGGTCGACCCCGCCGACTTGGCCGATCCAATCGAAGCGGTTGATCCGGATTTAGCGCGTGAAGATGTTCCGACCGTGCTGATTGTCGACGACCACGCCGGCATCCGGGCGCTGGTGCGCGATGCGCTGGGTGCGGACTGGCACATCGTCGATGCCGCCGATGGCCGGGCCGCACTGGACGCGGTCCGCCTGCGGCTGCCGGATGTGATCATCAGCGACATCATGATGCCGCGCGTCGACGGCATCGAACTGCTGGACCGATTGCGCGCTGATCCGGAAACCGACTTCCTGCCCATAGTGCTGCTGAGCGCGAAGACCGGCAACGAGGACCGCATCGCCGGGCTGAAGCACGGCGCCGATGCCTACCTGGCCAAGCCGTTCGACCGCCGCGAGTTGCGCGCCGTCGTCGACGGTCTGCTGACACAGCAAAAGCGACTGCGCACGCACCTGGTCACTACCACCGTCCAGGCTGCCGACAAGACAGAGCCGGATCGGCCATCCTGGGCCCCGGACGACCTGACCGGGCAGCAGCTGGAGCTGGTCAATCGCTTCCAGACCGCGGTCGAGGCACGTATCTCTGACGAGGACCTCTCAGTCGACGATCTCGCCGAAACGCTGGGCCA
>RECK01000065.1 GCA_007694055.1 Wenzhouxiangella sp. | reverse complement strand
TTGCCGCCCGGGGTGGTGGTCAAGCTGCGGTTCTGGAATGGCCTGGGTGTCAACGGACAACTGGTTGTGGCGGGTACAGCCGACGATCCGGTCCACATCACGGACCGGCGCGATGCCAGCGTGGGTGATTACAGTGACGCCGGAGACCCGGGGCCGGGATCCTGGATTGGTCTGACCATTGCCGATGGCGGCGTGGCCGAGATCGATCATCTGCGGCTGCGCTACGCCGGAGCAAGTTCCTCCTCGCCGGCCTCGATTCAGGTCAACGGCGGTGGCTTGCTGACCCTGCGCGATTCGGTCATCCACCAGGGCTCACGAGCAGGTGTGCGCTTCAACGGCGGCAGCCTCGCCCACCAGCTCGAACGCAACCTCATCGAGACCCACGGCAGTTCAGGGATCGAGTTGATCAACACCAGCGGTGCGGTGGCACTGATCGACAACGAAGTCCAGCTGGTCAGCGGTCCCGGAATCAACTTGAACAACGTGGCGGCCCCGGTACTTGTGCAGGGTAATCGTGTGTTGGGTGGATCGGGTCATGGGATGCTGATCTCAAACAGTGGTCTGCCGCTGCCCGATGAGGGAGAAGCGCCTGTAATCGAGCTGATCGGCAATCGCATCCGTGCCCAGGCCCAGGATGGCATGCATATCATCAACAGCCGCGTGCGGATCGAACGCAACCAGCTTGCCGAAAACCAGGGTGCGGGTATCCGCCTGAGCGGCGAATCCACCAGCCCGGACCTGTTCAGCAACTGGGTCAGCGGTAATGCCGGCGGTGGCATCGATATCGTCGACCAGGCCAACCCGCTGGTTGGCGGCACACGCGAGAACGGCAACGATATTGTGGGTAACGCGCCCTTCGGCTTGCGCAGCCAGAATACCCAGGTCACGGTGCTGGCGCGCTGCAACTGGTGGGGTCATCCCAGCGGGCCCAGCCAGGACCCGGAAAATCCGGATGGGCAGGGCGATGTGATCCTGGGCCCGGGTTCGGTGGATGCCTCGCCTTACCTGGTCGAGTCGGCCATAGATGCTCTGTTCCTGGATCGCTTCGAGGCCCAGTTGTTGGCGCAGGGAGATGGCTGCTGATACAGCTTGACCGGCAAATCAATGTCGTTGGCGCTTGGCGTAGCCTTCAAGCTCGATCAGCTGGCCTCGTTTGCCTGGATCGGGACGCGTGAGCGTGTCCAGCCAGGTCAGCAGGATCTCGGCTGGTTCGGCTTTAAGCAGGTGGTAGCCCTGGATTCGGTCTGCGCCCAGGTTCTTCAGTCTTTCGAGAATCTCTGCGTTTTCAACCCCCTCGGCAACCACCTCGAATCCAAGCGCGTGGCACATGTCGATGGTTGTGCGCACAATGGTGTCATTGTGCGCATGATCGAGCATGGTCTGGACGAAGGAGCGGTCGATCTTGATTTCCTGGACCGGCAGTGCGCTCAGCCAGGCCAGTGAAGAGTGGCCGGTGCCGAAGTCGTCGATGGACAGCTTGATGCCGGCCTCATGCAGACGTGCCAGTTGGCGCATGGTCAATTCAGGGTCGCTCATGGCGGCCGATTCTGTCATTTCCAGGATCAGCATGTCGGGCGTGGCCCTGCAGCGCTCGATCAGGTCAAGGACTCGGCTGGCAAAGTCGGGATCACGAAGACTCAGCGGTGATACGTTGACCGCCACCTTGAGCTGGTGGCCGGCACTTTCGGCCTGTTGGGCAAATGTCAGTGCGTGGCGCAGGACCCATTCGGTCAGGGGGCGCATCAGCCCGGCGCGTTCGGCCAGGGGAATGAATTCATCGGGTGGGACCATGCCATGCTCGGGATGCGACCAACGCAGCAGAGCTTCAACGCTGTCTACGCGACCGCTGTCAAGCTTGAGCTGAGGCTGGAAGTGAAGGCTCAATTCGTTGTCCTCGATTGCTCGACGCAGGTCCGTCATCAAGGTGAGCCGGCGTGGATTGTAGGGGTTGGCCTGGTCTGAATAGACGGCCATGCCGCGAACGTCCCTGGCTGCCTGGTCGAGAGCCACGAAGGCATGTCGCAGCAGGGTCGAGGCGTCGGCGCTGTCATCCGGACAAACCGCACAGCTGCCGGTGATATCGACACCCAGGCGCAGGCCCATGTATTCGAACGGCTTGCGCGCGTAGTCGGCCAGGTCGGACATGGCCGGGGTTGGATCCTGGCCGGGCCTCAAGCGCAGCAGGAAGGCGAAGGTGTAGCCATCCAGGTGAGCAACCGCATGACGCTGTCTCTCGGAAATTTCGATGGGCAGGTGATCGTCCAGAGCCAGCACCAGTTGATCCAGCCTGGAGGCGACCTGGCTGAGCAGGCCATCAGCGTTTTCATGCCCCAGCGTCTTGTTGATGTCATCGAATCCACGGAGTTTGAAAGCGATGAGTCCAAGACGTTCCCGGCGCTGGCCGGGCTCGCTCAAGACCTGGTTCAATCGCTGCTCCAGCGCCGATCGATTCGGTAACAGGGTGACGGCGTGACGGCGAGCCTGATCGAGCAGGCGACGCTCGACCCGCTCCCGTTCGTCCATGGCCTGAATGCGGGCCTGCTGTTCATCAATGCGGGCGCGGTGTTCACGGTGAAACCGGTCGCCCAGCGCAAATGAAAATACGAGCGAGGCGAGCACGGCGCCGGATTCCATGGCGTAGGACATCAGAAAGGCACTGTTGACCACGCCGTTCAGGGTCAGAATATGACCGACCACGCCGAGTAGCAGCACGAACCAGCCGGCGACGAAGTGCCGGGCTTGCCGATTGCCGCGTATGGCCAACACCACCCCAACGGTCAGAATCAGCAGGCACACGACAGCCGTCATATTGACCGAAATACGGGTCGAAAGCGCATAGGGCAGAACCAGGCCGCCGACAGCGGCCAAGGCGCAGATCGCGGCGCAGCTGCGGGTCAGCCAGGCGCTGATCAGCGAGTTTCTGGGCAGCTCCAGAAATTCCAGGCAGAACAAACTGAAGAACATGACCGACAGCGGTACACCGGTCAGGATGATGAGCTCATGCAGCCGCGGAGCAGCGGGGATCAGGTATTGGAAGGTCACCCCGTGCAGCGTTGCCATGCTGACAAGCAGGACCACCTGGACACCGACAAAGTAGAGAAAACTGCGATCACGAAAGGCGCGCCAGAGAATCAGGTTGAACACGGCCATGATCAGGAGCATGCCGTAAAACATGCCGCGCATGGTCATGTCGCGGCGATCGTGCTGATGGAATGCTTCGGGCTGCCACAGCTTCAGCGGAACTTGATGAGAGCCGGAAGTCTGAACGCGCAAGTACACATGCTGGTCCGCGACTGTATCGAGGGTCAGTGGAAAGACGAAGGTGCGGTAATCCAGCGGGCGACTGTCGTGCGAGACCCGATCGCCGGTCAGGAAGCTTTCGATGATTCGACCGTCGGCGACATGGTGAACTTCGATATGGTCGAGCAGCGGATAGCTGATCTCGAGGTAGCGGTCAACTGCTTTCGCGGATGGATTGTCAAGACCGATGCGGTACCAGACTGGCTGTGCCAGGTAGCCCAGGTTGATGTCGGCAACGATAGTCTGCCAGGCCAGGTGCGGCTGCTGGCCGATGATCTGTTCGACCTCAAGCACGCCGCCGCCCGGGGCCTTCAGTTGCTGGACCAGGCCGATTGAGACGTCAGGTTCGGCCGGGAGCTCGGCACCCTGCAACGACAGGGTCAAAATTATCGCCGCCGCAGCGACGAGAAACGCTGACCTGCGCCCGCCTTGTCGGGAGCGCAAGAATGAAGTGAATGAAAAACCCCTTTTCATGCCCCTAGTCTGGGCCCTCCAGCAGCGTTTTCGCATTGGATGAAAAGCGCGCAAACAGCTGCGAATTTTCCTGGTTCATCTAGGATATTTCCTATCCGTCGCCCAATCCTTGAAGCCACGCAAGCCTCATTCGGTTTTTTTGGCTCTATCCGCCTCTCGCAACAGACAGGGGAGCACCGGGAGCGGAGGTGGGCTCCACTGCTCGTAGCGCATAGTCGCGACTTCGGGAAAAGAGGTTGGATGGGTAGAGGCCAGGTGCCGAGTGGCCGCTGGCAGGTTTGGGTCCACAATCCGACGTTTGGAGACAATCCGAACATGGTCCCCGGGGACGTGGCCCCGGGCTACGCTGGTCAGGTAGGAGGAGGTTGGAAGATAAGGAAAACCAACGCAAGGTCCTGCCTTTCAGCCTTCTCCCACCTC
>RECK01000405.1 GCA_007694055.1 Wenzhouxiangella sp. | reverse complement strand
TCATGATTGCCGCCGGCACCGAGACCATGACCATGGTGCCGATGATGGGCCACAAAGTGGCCATGAACCCGAAGGTATTCGATGACGAAAACGTCGCCATCGCTTACGGCATGGGCATCACGGCCGAAAAAGTCGCCCGCAAATGGAGCGTCAGTCGCCAAGACCAGGACCGGTTCGCCTATGGCTCGCATCAAAAGGCCATCGCCGCCATCGACGGCGGTGAATTCACCGAAATCCGGCCCTACACGGTGACCAGCCGGGTGCCGGATCCGAAGACCGGCCAGGTTCGCGAAATCGAGACCGTTATCGACACCGACGAGGGTCCGCGCCGCGATACCTCGCCCGAGGCCCTGGGCAAGCTGCGCACCGTGTTCGACGCCAAAGGCTCGGTCACGGCCGCGACCAGCTCACAGATGTCGGACGGGGCCGGTGCCCTGGTGCTGGTCTCGGAGCGGGTCCTGAAGGAACTCAACCTCAAGCCGCTGGCCGTCTTCCGCGGCTTCTCGGTGGCCGGCGTGCCAGCCGAGATCATGGGCATCGGTCCGATCGAGGCGATCCCGAAAGTCTGCAAGCAGACCGGGATTTCGAAAGAAGAACTGGACTGGATCGAACTCAACGAGGCTTTCGCCGCCCAGGCCCTGGCCGTGATGCGCACGGTGGAACTGGACCCCGACAAGGTCAATCCGCTGGGCGGGGCGATTGCCCTGGGCCATCCGCTGGGCGCAACCGGCGCCATCCTCGCCGCCAAGCTGATTCACGGCCTGCAGCGCCGTCAGCAGCGCTACGGGATGGTCACGATGTGCATCGGCACCGGCATGGGCGCGGCCGGCATCTTCGAGCGGGCCTGACCTTTCCCCAGCCGTCCCCCGGCATCGCCGGGGGAATCTTTCGGAGGGGCGGTGGCCCACATGACCCGTTTCTTCAATCCTGGAAAACGCCCAGCGGATGGTAACCGTCCAAATCCGGGAATACCTGTTCAAGCCGATCTTGCCGAAATTGCTGCCGACGCACCAGGGCTTCAGCCAGAACCTGTCGATAGTCAGTGGTCACGGCCAGGTCCTGACCCTGGAAGACTGAAGCCTCATCCAGCCCTGGAAACTCACCGTAGAACCGGCCACCGTTGACCCGACCACCCAGAGCAAGCACCACGTTGCCGTAGCCATGATCCGTGCCATTGGACTGGTTGCCCTGAATGTTGCGCCCGAATTCACTCAAAATCACCACCGTCACCCGGTTCATCACATTCCCCGCGGCGGCCGCCAGATCCGTATAGAAGGCATCCAGGCTGCGCGAAAGATCCTCGACCAGATTGCCGAAATAGTCGTAGTGACCGGGGTTTCCCGGGTTGGGCATTCCCTGCTCCGCATGTGTGTCCCAGCCACCGAAATCGATTGTTGCGGCAACGATTCCCAGGTCGCTCTTCACCAGATTGGCCAGATCGCGCAGCTGCCGGCCCAGTCGCCCATTCGGATAGACAGCGCCACCATCGGGCTCGTAGTCCGAAAAATCCAGTTCGCGCATCAGCGAGAGTGCTTCAGCGGCATTGCGACCGGCCACGTCCAGATCACTGCTGGCCGAATCCCAAAGTGGCATCAGCCGATGTTGGGCACCAAGATGACCGGTGAGCCCTGAATTGGTCTCGTTCCAGGACCAGTGGAATCCGTCGACGCGGAACTGTGAGGCATTGGACGCCGTAAACGCCTGATCGGCGCCGATCAGTGCCAGGGGCTGAGTACTGGTGAACCCCAGCGCATTGCTCAAAACCGGCGCCGGCAGTCCGGTAGCTTGCTGCAGGTAGCGTGCAATCCAGCCGCTGGACGTCGTCTTGTTGCCCGGCGTACCCAGGTCCATCCAGGCCTGTGCGTCAAAATGACTGCGACTCAAGGCGGTCTTCATGCCAGCGCCCTGAACGATCGCCAAGCGATCCTGTACCCACAAACGCTGCAACCACCTCGGCGCGCTGTCGACCAGATCACCCCGCTCACCGCCTGCCCGCGGATGCAGTGACCACTGCGGGCTGATCGGTCGCAGACGATCTTCAGGGATCAGCATGTTCCCACGTCTTTGTTCGTAGGCCGCCCGCTCCGGCCCGGCATAGGGCACAACCAGGTGGAGACCGTCGAGACCACCGCGCAGATAGAGATAGACCAGCACGTTATCTGGCGCGCTGGCAGCCGCGGCCCCGGAATTGAAAAAAGCGGTCATGGGCAGCGCCGACGCGCCGGCCGCTGTGCAGCAGCCCTTTAAAAAACTTCGTCGCTTCATCGCTGGTGAAACTCTGCAAACATGGCAATCAAGGACACGGCAACCCGCAGCCGAACCGGTGTGAAATGAGCGCTCAGGTTGTTGCCCGACCAGCTGCCGTAAGGCGCATTGGACGTCAGATCAAGCGGCGCGTCTGCATCTGCGTTCTGGCGCAGGAAATCGATGACCTGAGCACGGCGCTGAGGCTGGACAGGTCGTCCGATCAAACGCTCGATCCACCAATCAGCCAAATTCCGTGCCGTACGCTGGGAGGCCTGTGGCAAACCGGACAGCGTGATGTCGTGGATGCCCAGCAAAAAAGGACCATCGTCGGGCATGCGCAGTTCCGGCATACGGCTGATCAGGCGCCAGGTTTGGCCCATGGAAGAGGCCGACAACCAGCGCATGGCAACATCAGGATAACCGTCTGGAGCGGGCCATTCGAAGCTTGAGTGCCCGGTCTGCTGAAAGCGATTGAAAAACTCACCATAAGGCTGCCAGTCATCCCAGCGCCCCGGGGCAAACTCCGCATTCGTCTTGCGCAGCAGTGCGGTCACCATTTCAAACGGCCGACGCACTTTCTGACCGGCACCAGCGGTCAATGAGGATACGTTGAGAATATGCCGGAGCACCCGCTGAATCTGATCGTGCCGATCCCAGTGAAGACGCCACACTTCAGCGGCCGAATCAACCAGGGCCTGCGGTGGATCATCGGCGATAAACCGCCGGCACAGCTTGGCGCAAATATGCCGAGCGGTCGCTGGATGCCGGGCCAGCAAATCCATCACCAAACGAGCCTCCTGCTGTCCGGTGTTGGGAATAAACTGTCCCATAAAGGGCTTTTGGCCACCTTCGTGCCACGGCGACCAATAGATGAATTCGCCGGTGTCGTATTCAGGCGTGCCCGGCAACTGCCCATGGCCATTGCGCACGGTCCAGCCCGTGAAGCAACGCGCCGCGTCATAGACATCCGCATCGCTATATCCGACTGCTATGCCGTCACTGCCGATCGGCACCTGACCGTGCATGGCTCCGGGGTAGTAGGCATCGACCCCCAGCGTGTGCAGCTCCATCAACTCGCGCGCCCAGTTCTCGTTATAACCGCCGCTTCGGTTTGACCGATTGTCAAGGTAATAGAGCATGGCCGTGGACCTGGCCACATGCTCCAGCATCTCGCGGAAGTTGCCGAGCGCGAAAGGCCGAATGGCATCGCGATCGTAGGCCGAAAAAACCGGCGCGATTTCAAATCGACGTCCGTAGACGTTGAAATGATCATGCCAGAACTCAACCATCATCTCGTGCAACTGGCGGTTGGAGTAAATCGCGCGAAGGAAACGCGCATCCTCGACTTCGGTCACCGGAAAGTAACGCTGCGGCCAGTTGCTCATGCTTCCACGCACATGATCAGCCCAGAGTTCTCCCGTAGTCTTGGACAACGTGCTGTATCCAGCCGCATCCAGTCTGGACTGGGCGTTCGCGTCAGGCAGATTCTGCCAATCCAACTGCCGATTCAACCAGGCCTCAAGGCGCGCCTCCGAGTCATCACCCAGACTCAGGAAGGAACTCACATCGGACGGCGTGGCACCATAGGTCAGTCGCTCCATCACCATCCGGGCAAAATCCACGGACTCTGACGAGTCGTCCACAAATGTGTCGGCAAAAATCCGGTCATCTTCGCTGTTGCGCAGATGACTTAAGCCCGCCGTATCCGGGATCGGCCGCATAACCAAGAATTTGATCTGCCCAAGCGGAGTCTAACCGGATGGTCGGCCAGACCCCCGCGAACTGCGTCACACTATTGGAAATTTAATCGTTACGGCCAATGCGCCGAGGAACGTCAATCCGGCCGCTGAATCGAGCAGACCCGTCCGGGTATCAGGGCACCTCGCGCACCACCGCGCCGCCGGAGTCCCAGCGCGGGTCGTGTGCGGCCTCGACCCGGTCATTGACCCGATCCCACATCACGCCGTGCATGTTGCCCC
>RECK01000162.1 GCA_007694055.1 Wenzhouxiangella sp. | reverse complement strand
CGCCACCACGCTTGCCCTGGCCGGGCAATGCGACCCGCTTCTTCAGAACCCCGCCACCTAAATCTGCATCCACCAGACCACGGCTCATTTCTTCGACTGCGGCCCAGAGGGTCGCGTCCGTCAGCCCCGCTTTTTTCGTTGACCTGGCGAAGGTGCGGGTTTTGAAAACTCGCGTCATCCGGAAACTATACCACTCAGTCTATCAGTTTTCACCAACGAACATCTTGGTTCGTAATGCTGTCCGGATGCGCGCTGCTGGCGCCAGCCGGCGGCATGCACCTGCTGCGACAGGCCGCGCGCCTGGCCGGCAGCGGCCTGGTCGCCAGAGCCATCAAGATGCTGATGAGTTCCCGCCAACGCCTGGCGCCGGCGGTATCGGCCCTGAGCCTGGCGCTGGCATTGAGCGCCGGTGTCGGCATGATGGTGCTGGGGTTCCGCGCCACCGTGGATGACTGGGTCAGCCGCCTGATCAATGCCGACACCTATCTCACCGTCAGCCAGGGCACGCTGGACTCGGCCGACATGGAAACCATCGCCGCGTGGCCGGAAGTCACCATGTTGACCAGCTCGCGTCAGTTCCGCCTCGATGACGGCAGTATGGTGGTCGGCTACGACCTCAACCCGGTCGCCTGGTCCGGTTTCGAGTGGCTGGACGGGGATGGTGAAGCTGCTCGTGCCGCCGTGGAGTCGGGCGCTGCGGTCCTGGTTACCGAACCGATGGCGAGGCGCCGCAATCTCGATCCAGGCGACAGACTGGAACTGGTCACCCCCACCGGTCCAGTCGACTTCGAGGTCGCCGCCGTCTACCGCGACTACAGCACCGATCGAGGAATGGTCGCCATGATTGGCTGGCGTTACCGCGAACTCTGGGACGACGACCGGCGCGACAGTATCGGCCTGTATCTGGCACCCGACGCCGATATCACCGCGCTCGAGGAGCGCATCGCCAGCCAGTTCGAGACCGGCAACCTGACCTCGAGCGAGTCCGTGCGCGAACAAACCCTGGGCGTGTTCGACCGCACCTTCCGGATCTCCTGGGCACTGGCCATTCTGGTCGGCCTGATCGCCGCCATCGCCCTGATCAGCGCGCTGCTGGCGCTGGGGCTGGAGCGGGGTCGCGAATACGCCACCCTGCGCGCCGTTGGCCTGCCGCGCCGTGGTCTGGCGGGAGTGGTCCTGACCCAGACCACCAGCCTGGCGGCCATCGCCGTGGCCATGGCAATCCCGTTCAGCCTGCTGATCCATGCGGTGCTGTCGCTGGCCGTTCAGCCGCGCGCGTTCGGCTGGAGCATCGCCCTGACCTGGCCGTGGCAGCCGCTGGCGGTTCTGGTGCCGCTGGCCTTGGTAATTGGAGTGCTGGCCGGCACCTACCCGGCCTGGAAAATCGCCGGTCGCGATCCCGCGCCGCTACTGAGGGCCGGCTGATGCGCCTGGATGCCGCCATGATTCTGACGCTGGTCGCAATGGCTATTGCCTGGCTGGCCTGGCAAACCCGGGAACCGGCCGCACCTGCCGTCGAAAGACTGAACGTCCAGGGACTGATGAGTACCGGCGACGAGGAATTCCGGCGCGTCACCGGGCCGGTACCAATGTCGTTTCCGGAAGACCATGCCCTGCATCCGGGCTACCAGTACGAATGGTGGTACTTCACCGGCAATCTGGATACGGCCGCGGGCGAGCGACTGGGCTACCAGTTCACGTTGTTTCGCTTTGCCAGTCCGCCGGGCGAGGAACTGGACTCAGCCTGGGCGACCAACGCAACATGGATGGCCCATCTTGCGCTGAGTGACAGCCGCCATAGCCGCTTCTACCAGGCCGAGCGTTTCGCCCGCTCGGCGCTGGAACTGGCCGGAGCCGACCAGGACCGCTGGTGGCTGCGCGACTGGGAAGTGATCCGACGCGGCGACAGCTGGCACCTGAACGCAGAGCGCGACGATTTTGCTCTGGCACTGGAACTGACAGCCACCCGGCCGCTGGTGCTGCAGGGCGATGCCGGCTACAGCCGCAAGGGGCCGGACCCGGGCAATGCCTCGCGCTACTATTCCATCACCCGGCTGGCCACCTCCGGCACCATCCGAATCGGGGACGAGACGCTGCCCGTCGACGGCCTGTCCTGGCTGGACCGGGAATGGGGCTCCAACGCACTGGGCGAGGATCAGGTCGGCTGGGACTGGTTTGCCCTGCACCTCGACGACGGCCGCGACGTCATGCTGGCCCGTATCCGCTACGTCGACGGAACCACCTCGGAATGGTCCTACGGGCAGCTGGTCTTCCCCGACGGCAGCCACCGCTACCTGGCCGCAGAAGAGTATGAAGCCACCGTCTCGCGCTGGTGGACCGATGCCAACGGTTCACGCTGGCCGCTGGACTGGGACATCGAAATCCCGTCGGCTGATCTGGATATCCAAACCCGGGCGGTATTCGACAATCAGCACTGGCAGGGCTCGGTCGATTACTGGGAGGGGATGATCGACGTCATCAACACCGCCGACGGCCGAAAGATCGGCCGTGGCTACCTGGAACTGTCCGGATACGGAGAGGGATAGACCGTTTCCCTCCCCCCCCCCGCTTCAGGGGCTGTGGTAGACCCGTCCCTCGCGCATGACGAATGGCACGTCCATGAGAACCGCCACGTCCGCGATCGGGTCGCCGTCTACCGCGATGACATCGGCCAGGAAGCCGGCGCGCAAGCGGCCCAGGTCCTCGGTCCGGCCAAGCAACTCGGCCGCGTTCACGGTGGCCGAGCGCAGCGCATCGGCCGGCGACATGCCGGCCTCGACCATGTACTGAAACTCCAAGGCATTGTCGCCGTGCGGGCAAACACCGCAGTCGGTGCCGAAGGCAACTCGTACGCCGGCAGCATGGGCGCGCGCGAAGGTATCCTGGATCAGCGGTCCGATCTCGGCTGCCTTGGCCGCCACAATCGGCGGGAAATAGCCTTCCACCGCAGCCATGTCGGCGACGAAGCGACCGGCCGAGATCGTCGGCACGTACCAGGTGCCATGCTCGATCATCAAGGCGATGATGTCGTCGTCCATGTAAGTCCCGTGCTCGATCGAGTGCACGCCGGCGCGGATCGCCCGACGCATGCCCTCGGCACCATGCGCATGCGCGGCAACGTGCATTTCGTAATCGGCGGCAATGCGCACGATTTCGGCAATCTCGGCCTCGGTGAACTGCGGGTTCTGGCCGCTGCGCGCAACACTGAGCACGCCACCGGTCGCGGTAATCTTGATCAGGTCGGCGCCGTCCTTGTAGCGCTGACGCACCGCCTGACGGCCATCCCGTTCGCCGTTGACGACCCCCTCGCGCGGACCCGGGTCGCCCATCAGGTCGCGCCGAAACGCGTTGGTCGGGTCGGCATGGCCGCCGGTGGTAGCCAGGGACTTGGCCGCGGTAAGGATGCGCGGGCCCGGTAAAATGCCCTGCTCGATGGCATTCCGCAACGCGATACTGGCGTTGAAAGAATCCCCGAGATCGCGGATCGTGGTGAAACCGGCTTCGAGCGTGACCTGGGCAAAGTGGGCCCCACGCAGGGCGACATCAGCCTCGTTGTTGGTAAAGCGGCGGATATAGCTGTCCGGCGAAGACTGGCTGGTCACGTGGGTATGCATGTCCATCAGGCCCGGCAGGCAGGTCAATTCGGTCAGATCCAACGCGTCAGCGCCGCCCGGCGCGTCTGCCAGGCCGGCGTGAATCGCCTGGATCCGACCATCAGCGACCACCAGCGTATGGGCCCCCAGCGTCGTGCCCGCGTCGACGTCGACCAAGGCACCGCAGCGCAACCAGACTTCGCCGGCCAGGGCAGGCGATGCCGCCATCAGGCCGATCAGCACAACCGCAATCGTTTTCATTTCCGAATCATCCTCGCGCGAACCGATCGGCAATGGTATCCCATCAGGACAACCAGCCTGCGATCAGGATCAGGCTCAACGCCACCAGCCAGATCATCAACATGCGCCAGACGATGTGATGTCCGGTGGTCACCCCTTCTTCAAACGACGCGCGCGAATCCACGATCACTGCCCCGACTTCGTCGAGAACCTCCGGCTGCAAGGTCCATGGAGACCGTCCTTGCCGGTGCGCATGCCAGGCATGACGAACGCGATCGTAGTCACCGCCCAGGCCCGCGCTGATGAGCATCAGCAACAACACCGGCCAGTCCAGCACATCGCGGCGTATAGGAACTATAACCGCCCTTTTCCGCCAATTCCAGCGGTATCCGGT
>RECK01000177.1 GCA_007694055.1 Wenzhouxiangella sp. | reverse complement strand
ATGTGCTCGAGCAGGTGGGCCATGCCGGTCTCGCCGTAGCTTTCGTGCTTGGAGCCGACGAAGTAGGTGATGTTGATGGTCGCCGTGGGCCGGCTTTCGTCCGGCATCAGCAGCACGCGCAGGCCGTTGTCGAGGCGGTACTCACTGATGCCTTCCACGGTGGTGACGTGCTCGATACGGGTTTCGTCGGCGGCAACTGCCCAGCTGGCAAGCAGGCAGGCCAGTCCAAGCCAAAGCAAAACAATACGGATGGTTCCGGTCATTCGGTCACTCCCAGTCAGAGTCAAGAAAATGATTGGCATGCAGATCGATCGGCAAGCTGAGCCAGCCAGCCAAAGAGGCGGCGCTTGCCAATCGCTACAGATGCCGATGCGAAATTTTCGACCGCAGCGGCAGCGGCAGATTCAATCCATTATCGCCTCAAAGCGGTCACGGAACAGAGCCCCCTGGCTGCCAACTACCGTGATTCGCAGCGGGGCGTCGGCTGCGTTGGACTCGATCTCGACTTCTGCGAGCGGTCCGGGCACGGTCTGGTCGGGGATCAGGCGTACCCTGAAGGCACAGGATTGTCCTGGAGACAGGCTGCGCTGTGAGCAGAAATCGCTGTCGCCGGGAACCTGGAGCTGACCGCCGGATTGCTGCACGACGACGATGTCGCCAATCTCCAGCGGGTCACCACCCAGGTGTTCGAGCAGAATCAGCTCGCTGTCGAGCACCGTACCAGGCGCCACAATGTCGAAAACCACCCGGCTCGGTTCGATGCTCACGAAAGGCGCGCCGGAACTGGGCGGCAGGGCCTGGGCCAGCAGGCTGAACGCCCGGGTGCCGGCACTGCTGCCGATGGCCAGTCCCTGGGCAAAGGTGCCGGGTTGTTCCGGCGCGAACTCGTAGACCAGGCTGCAGGAAGATTCGGGCGCCAGAACCAGCGGCGGCTCGGCGCAGTCTGAAGCCTCGGTCGGACCGGCAAAGGGCGCTGCAGGTGACTCCACGCTGTTGATGGCCAGGTCGGTATTGCCGGTGTTGGTCAGGGTGAGTTCACGTGTGACCGGAATGGCGTCCATGGTCACCGCGCCGAAATCCAGTTGGCCGGTCGACAGCGCCAGAACAGCCTGCAGGCCTGTGCCGGACAGCGATAGCTCGAGATCTCCGTCGATGCTGTCGCTGGTGATGCTCAGGCTGGTATCTGTCGCCCCCGGGCTGGTTGGTTCAAAGCGATAGCTCAGTTCGCAGGACTGTCCTGAACCGAGCTGGAAGGGCGGCTGCGGGCAGCCCTGCTCGGACGCGATGCGGAAAAAGTCTGCGCCCGGTTCACCGATGGTACTGATTTCAACCGCCAGCGAACCGGGATTGGATAGCAGGCTGGAATTGACCGCCTCGTTGCCCAGGTCGACCCCGCCAAAGTCCAGGCTGGTCTCCGACAGCCGCGCCCGCGCCGCTCCCTCGAACTCGGGCCCGCTCAGGGCAAAAGCGCGGCCGGAACCGGTAGCGACATGCAGAATGCCTGCTTCAGGGTCCCAGCTCAGGCCGGTGACATCCTCAACGCCGTGGCTTCCGGGGAAGGGGCCATTGCTGGCGCTGGCAGCGCATGCCAGGGTCAATGCAGCGCCGGCCAGTATGAGGCGGCTCACGGTGCGCTCCAGGTGGCGCCGCCGTCACTGCTGATCAAAACGCCGCTGTTGGTACCGGCCAGCACCACGCCGGGCTCGACGGCATCATTGCTCAGGTGGCGAATACGATTGCCAATGCCCTGGCCATGCGGCGTCCAGCTCAGGCCGGCATCGGTGGAGCGGAACAGCCCGTGGCGGGCGCTGCCGGCCAGGACCTGCCCGTCGACCGCGACCAGCGCGGTCAGGGTGATGGTGTCGGGCAGTCCGTCGCTGATGATGTTCCAGGTCTGACCGCCATCGTCTGAGCGGGCCAGACCACCGGTGGGCGAGACGGCGATCAGGACGTCATCGGCCAGATGAACAATCTGACGCAGGGCCGGCTGATCGTAGGGGTTCGGGTCGGGCCGCACGGCGAATCCAATCGGGCTGCCGCTGATGGCGATGGTCGGATCGGCCATCTGCCCGTTCAGTCGGTCGATCTGGACGACCTCGTTGGCATTGGGCAAGGCCACCAGCAGGCGCTGCTGGTCAGGCGTCAAGGCCAGTCCGGCCGGGTTGCTGGCCAGCGCTACCGGCAGGCGCTGTACATCCAGGTTTTCAAGATCGATGCGTGAAACGCTGCGGCTGTAAAAGGCGCTGGCGTAGGCGCGACGCCCGTCGGCTGTAATCACCAGCCCGACCGGGCCAACGCCCACATCGAACGAGGCCAGCTTGCGACCTGCTGGCGTGGTGATGTCGAACAGATCGACCGTACGATCGTTCATGTTGCCCACCAGCAGCCGCCGCCCGTCCGGCGTGACCTGCAGTATTCCCGGAGCCTTGCCGGCCTCGATGGTCGCGGTGACCTCCCAGTCCACGGTTTCATGGCGTGCCACCTGGTTGCTTTCCGGTATGGCCAGGAACACCTCGCTGCCGTCCGGGTGAACGGCGATGGCGGCCGGTACCGAGTCCAGGTTCACCGTTCGGGCAACCCCCAGGGTGGACGTGTTCATGACGCGCAATCTCGGCGTGCCGTAAGGCTGGATCACGAATGCACGCGCCTGGTCGGGGCTGAGCACGATGGCAAAAGCGCCTGCGCCCAGGCTGTTGTCACCCAGCAACTGCAGATCGGCAGACAACTGGCGAAACTGTCCCGAGTTGCTGCTGCCGATGCCGCGGATCAGGTAGACGACTTGTCCATCGGCGCTGACGGCGGCAGCCGTGCTTTCGGTCTCGGCGAATTCATCAATGATGCTGCCGTTTTCCAGATCGATCGACGCGATGCCTATGTTGTGGCGGACCACGTACACCTCGGCGGCCTGCGGGGCTGACAGCGCCAGCGCAATCAGCAGCCCAAAGCCGTAGCGGAGGACGACCATCACGGTTGCTCCGGCAGCGCGGACTGCCAGCTTTGACCCGCATTGCTGGTCATGAACAAGCCGTTTTCCGTTCCGGCCAGCAAGGCCAGGCCCTCGCCATCCAGGAGTTGCAGCGTATTGACTCTGGTGGCCGGCAGACTGGTCAGTGCCTGCCAGGCGAAGCCGTCGTCGGTGCTGATGAACAGGCCTTCACCATCGGTGCCGACAAACAGTCTTTCGCCGCTGGCCGGTCCAGCCATGGACAAAATGCGTGTTTCGGTCTGCGGGATGTCGAGTTGCTGCCAGGCGCTGCCGGCCGGCTTTCGGAACAGGCCCTCGCTTTCGGTGCCGGCCAGCACCGTGCCAGCGGGCGTACGCAGCGTGGCATTGACCTGACGGGGCTCGCTGCTGATGCTGAAAGCACCCGCGATCAGCGGCGAATTGTTTTCGGGCAGGCGCAACTCTACCGACCAGAGACCGCTGGCACTGGCTGGCAGTTCGGCGCTGGCACGCACGCCGCGTGGGTGATAGACAAGGACCTCGGCCTGCACCTCGCCCTGCAGGCCGGATAACCAGACCTGGTGATCGGGCCTGAGCAGGTAGCCGCTGATATCGAGTGTGGTGCTTTGACCGGGTTGCGCCATCATTGGGGTCTGCAACGTGGCGGAGGCGGCGCAATAGTCATCGGGATCATTGCGCATTCGCAGCGCCGTTACGCCGAGAAACCAGATGAACTCCCATTGATCATCGTCAGGCGGAAAAAATGTTTCGGAAAAGACCGGAACGTGCAGCCCCGGGAAGAACTCCGTTGGCTGGTTACGCAAGGCGGTGCCGGGGGTAAAGAAGTTCCTGCTTCCCCTCGGAATGAAGTGCGGCCCCGGATTCTGATTGAGATAGCCGAGGTGGGCCGTTATTGCCAATGGGTTCCAGTCACCGACAGGAACATTGACCTGCCTCGGCGTGACATTGAAAGCAGTGCCTTGAACGAAGCGATTGTCGACATCAGTGAGGCAACCCAGGCGCGGAAACACCAGCGCATCGTCCCCGGACGACTGTGCCCAGAGGCTGCTCGAGCTGAAGAGGCTAATCAGCGCAACCACGCTGACGACCCAGCGTGTTAACGGACTGGTGCGAAGACAATGCTGCTGGCGCACGGTGAATCCGACCAAAAAGCTAAAGTTAGTCTAAGCTATCTTTCGGGGGCATTCAATTGGGAGTTGGGGTGCCCCAGAGCTGTTCAAGACGCTGATCGCGGCCGCAGCGCCAGCGGTAGTAGCGGTAGCGGACCGGGTTTTTCAGGTAGTAGC
>RECK01000401.1 GCA_007694055.1 Wenzhouxiangella sp. | reverse complement strand
AGGTTGGAAGATAAGGAAAACCCTTCCGAAGCCCCGCCTTTCAGCCTCCTCCACCCCTTCCAATCTCTTTTTTTCATGAGCTGGCAGCAAGCAAAAGCGCTCCCGGCTCCAGACAGCCAAAACCGCGTTTACATCAAGGCATAAAGTCTTGTGCTGCCGCCACTTTGAATGTGCCTAAAACACCAGGTTGACCACGGTGAGCATGACGACCAGGAAAATCACGCTCATGATGCCGCCGACGCGGATGAAATCCTTCACCCGGTAACCGCCCGGTCCCATGATCAGGGCATTGACCGGATGGGTTGGCAGGATGAAGGCGTTCGAGGTAGCCAGTCCGATGATCAGGGCGTAGATGGCCGGGTTGGCACCGGTTGCCAGCGCCACGTTGATGGCGATTGGAACCAGCAGCACGGTCGCTCCTACATTCGACATCACCAGCGTGAACAGCGTGGCCAGCACAACCAGCATGATTTGAATGACCAGTTCAGGCATGTCGCCAATCACAGCCAGTGCCTGCTGGGCCAGCCAGGCTGCCGTGCCCGTCACTTCCATGGCAAAACCCAGCGGAATCAGGCTAGCCATCAGAAACACGGTTTTCCAGCTAACGGACTGGTAGGCCTCATCCATGCTCAACACGCCGGTCAGAATCATCCCGACCGCGCCGGCGAGCAGGGCGATCGACAGCTGGAAGTCGGTGAACAGGATCAGGAACATGGCAAGCCCGAAGAAGCCAAGCGCATGCGGAACTTTCTGTGGCCGTTGCTCCTCCTTGGGAATGTCGGTGGCCACGATGAAGTCCTTGTCGCGGGCCACGTTGGCCAGGTCACGCCAGGTCGAGTGGCTGACCAGGCAGTCGCCCACCTGCAGCGGCTCGGCGCGCAGGTTCTGAGTGATGATTTCGTTGCGCCGATTGATGGCCAGAACCGAGATACCAAAGCGGGAACGCAGCCGCGCCTCACCTATGGATTGACCGATCAGGCGGGAACCCGGTGGAATGACCACCTCGGAAATACCCGCCCGGGTCGGGTTGAACAAGCTGCCGAAAGTACGCAGCCGCGGCTGCAGGCGAAGTTGGTTGTCCAGCGCAAACTGGCCGACTTGCTCGCGCGTGCCCATAACGCCCAGCACGGTTCCGACCCAGACCATTTCCTCAGCGGGCGGTGCCAGACGGGGCTTGTCGGTGTTCTGTATGGCCAGCATCAGCGGCGCACCCTCAAGCTTTTCGGCCTCGGCAATGCGCATGCCGACCAGCGGCGAATCCACCGTTACCAGCATCTCGTAGACATCGCCCTCGATGCCGTAGACCTCGGCAAAGTAGCTCTTGGTTCGACCGGGCGCGGCCGGGCGCTTGGTCTCGACCTTTGGCAATAACCGGCTGCCAAGCACCAGGAAATACAGCAGGGCAGCAGCCAGCAGGGCCAGACCGACTGGCGTGACGTCAAACAGGTTGAACGGCTGCATCGCCTCGGCACCGGGCGGCAAAGAGCGGTTCGATGTCAGGATAAGATCGTTGAGTAGAATCAAAGGCGACGATCCCACCATGGTGATGGTGCCGCCAACGATAGCGCAGAAGCCCATCGGCATGAGCAGTCGCGGCAGGGGCAGGTCCAGGCGCGCAGAGATTCGGCTGACGACCGGCAGGAACAGGGCCGTGGCACCGGTATTCTGCATGAAGCCGGAACTGATCCCCACCGTTGAAGAAACCATGGACATGATGCGCCGTTCCGAACGCCCGCCGAACTTGACGATACTGCCAGCGACAACATTCATCACGCCGGTGCGATCCAGTCCGGCGCCGATGATCATCACGGCAATGATCGAGATGACCGCATTGGAGGCGAAACCGGAAAAAAGCTGGTCGCCGGGCACCAGCCCAAGCAGGCCAATCAGCACCATGATGCAGATGGCCGCGATATCGACCCGAACGATCTCGAATACGAACAGGAAAACGGTCAGCCCCAGCACCATGAGCACGAGGACCATGTCACCGCTCAAGCTCAGGCCGCCATCCATATCTTGGAATTCTCGCGTACAGGGGTCAGATGAATAGACCCATTACCTTACCTGATTGACGCGACAAACGGGGAAGGAGATAAGGCAGGTTTTAGTGCCTGATTGGCGTCGTGTCTCAGTGCCCGGACCGTTGTGGCTTCGAAGCCGGCATTGAGCGGGAGCATCCGCTTCAGTTCGACGCAGTGGCGAGGCCTTCAGCGAATGCTCCCGCTCAACGCCGGCCAGGCTTTTTAGGCTTTTCTGATGCCCGAGAGCTCGGCCGGAACACAACGTCAATCAGGTCAAGATTTGCCCTCATCACATTCTGCACCTGGCGCCGTGCGCTGGGCGATGATGTCGAAGATTTCATGGCCACGGCGCTGGCCGCGGCGCTCGAAGTGAGTTTGCGGTCGCCAGGCGGGGCGGGAAACGTACGGACTGCCCTGGTTACCGAACTCAGGAACGGTCGCCAGGGCCTCGAGCATCCACTCAGCGTATGGGGCCCAGTCGGTCGCCATGTGCAGCAGGCCACCCGGCTTGAGGCGGCTGGCGACCAAGGTCAGGAAAGCCGGCTGGATCAAGCGCCGCTTGTGGTGCCGTTTTTTCGGCCAGGGATCAGGGAAGTAGATTCGCACCTGATCCAGACTTTCCCGATCAGCCTGCTGGTCGAGCACCTCGACCGCATCGCGCATGGCCACGCGCACATTGCGCAAATCGTCAGCATCAAGACTGCGCAGCAAGCGCCCGACGCCTGGTTCGTGTACCTCGATTCCGACGAAATTGCGCTCTGGCTCGTTGGCCGCCATCCAGGCCAGGGCCTGGCCGTTGCCAAAGCCGATCTCCACCACCAGTTCCGCCTTGCGCTCGAAAGCCGAGCGCAGATCACCGTCACCTGCCGCGTAGCGCGGCAGCAACTCGGCCAGTGCCTGCGCCTGCGCTGACGTCAGCCGGCCCGGCCGGCGCACGAAGCTGCGGATACGGCGAGGAAATTCGGGGATATTGGTCATGGCCAGGGATCAAGATCTCCGACTTCCATCATTTCAAAAAAACATTCCATCCAGCGGCGAAGAGGCCGAAGCGAAACGCTTGCGCGGAATGCGACCCGACAGGTAGGCTTCGCGGCCGGCCTCTATGGCCAGCTTCATGGCCCGGGCCATGCGCACCGGATCCCTGGCACCGGCGATGGCAGTATTCATCAGCACGCCATCACAGCCAAGCTCCATGGCGATGGCGGCATCCGACGCGGTACCGACACCGGCGTCAACCAGGATGGGAACGCTTGCTTCTTCAACGATGGTCAGGATGTTCCAGCGGTTCTGTATCCCCAGGCCCGATCCGATCGGGGCTGCCAGCGGCATGACGGCCACGCAGCCCATTTCGGCAAAGCGACGGGCAAGTATGGGATCGTCGTTGGTGTAGACCATGACGTCAAAATCTTCGGCGATCAGCGTTTCGGCTGCTGCAAGGGTCTGGGTCATGTCCGGAAACAGGGTCTTCTGGTCACCGAGCACCTCGAGCTTGACCAGCTTTTTGCCATCAAGCAGCTCGCGGGCCAGACGACAGGTGCGCACCGCATCCTCGGCGGTAAAGCATCCGGCCGTATTGGGCAGGATGGTGTAGCGCTCGGGCGGCAGCACGTCCAGCAGGTTGGGTTCCTTGGGATCCTGACCGATATTGCTGCGCCGGATTGCCACGGTGACGATCTCGGCGCCGGCAGCCTCGGTGGCCAGCCGGGTCTGTTCCAGATCGGCGTATTTGCCGGTCCCGGTCAGCAGGCGCGAACGGTAGGTTTGTCCCGCGATCACCAGCGGCTTGTCTTCAGGCAATGGGGACATACTCAACCTCCGCCGATGGCGTGAACAATTTCGATCTGATCCCCCTCGCCGAGTTGTTGCTCGGCGTGAAGACTCTTCGGAACCAGCTCGCCGTTACGTTCCACGGCCACACGCTTTTCCCCGAGACCCAGTTCATCAAGCAACCCCGATACGGTTTGCCCGTCCGCGCAAGCACGCGGATTTCCATTCACGATAATTTCCATAGCGCTATTTTACCGGTTCATGGCCGGCCAGTTGGGCTTGCAGCCCCCCTTTCGAACTCCCCCAACCTTTCGCAACGCTTTGCAGGCCCGTCGGACCAAACGCGAACTTTTATTCGGTTATATCCGGATCCCGCAAAGCACTGAGTACGCAGAGCCGGGCATGGGCTTTCTTTGTGCACAAAAGTGGCGGCCGCACCACACGGCTTTGTGGCTTGATTTGAAAGACGTTTTGGC
>RECK01000120.1 GCA_007694055.1 Wenzhouxiangella sp. | reverse complement strand
ACATCCCGATTCTGGCCGCAGCGATCGCGCAGCGAGCCGACTTGCTGGTCACGGGTGACCGGCGCGATTTCGGTCACTTGTACGGGTCAAGCTCCGGTGAAGTAGAAGTCATAAGTCTTGCTGGTGCAATCGAGCGCGTACTCGCCGCGTCGGAATAATCCATCAGTTTTGCCTCACTGCCTTGCCGTGCGAGAAAGCCGTGCGGCAGGCGTAAATCGACCATTTCGTGCGAAATGGTCGAATCGAGCTACAATTGCGCAAGATCAGGAATGGAGGCCTTCCCTTGCCCTACGAGTACGAAGACATCAGTGCAACGGAATTCAAGCAGCGTTTCGGCAAGACGCTGGAGGACGTTGCGCATGGCCGACGGGTGCGGATTATTCGCCATGGCCGAGTCGAGGATTCCCTGGTGCTGCTGCGCGAAGATGAACTCACGGCGCTGCAGGCTCGTGCCGGTTCGCCTCTGGATGCCCTGCGCGAGCAGTTCGATGACATGGTTGCGCGCATGCAGTCTCCGAAAGCCCGCAAGGCGGCGGCCAGTATCGGCAGCGTAAAGTCATCGGATCTGGGCAAGGCCGCGTTGCGCAGCAAATAGCGGGGTGGTCGAGAAGGCAAGCATTCGGCAGGGCACGATCACGGTCATTGCCGGCATCAACGGTGTACGAGTGGCGACTGTTCGACAACAGCGACAACGTTGAGATGGACAGGGGCGAAGCCCCGCGGCCTTTCAGCCTGTCGCACCTTCGCGAAGGCAAGATTGTAGAGAGCATCGACCTGCGCAAGGTCCCTGATTGGGCCAAGCCCGTATTTGCCGCCTGTCACCATGGGAGCTTGAAGCCGCAGTCATATTGACCACTTCCAGTTGGTTCGGGTCTTCATTCCCCTAATCTGGACCAAAACTCATAGGGGACATCGTTACTGTCCAGAAAAGGCTGAAGGTCAGCTGAAGCGTCTCCCGAGAACCGCTGCCCGAGGGCAGCCAGGACGTCGTCGTCACAGGCAAGCGCCATCTTCAACGCCCTCACGCCTGGCGGCTTGATGCTCAAAGCCCATTCATACTCGGTCATGCCGGCGCCGAGGAAGACGTCGACACCTGGACCAAGATCATGTCCCTCGATCAGGATCGTGCCGTCATCCTTCAGCCTGGCGCCGGTCTGGCGACTGCCGCCTCCAGCGCGCGTTTCCAGCAGGGAGACATATTTGAGCATCAGTCCAGATTGGCCAGATACCACCCGTTGCGAGGGAGGGGAGGAGGGTGAAAAGGCGAGGCTTTTGAAGAGTTTTCCTTGTCTTCCAACCTCCTCCAACCTGACCAGCGTAGGCCGGGGCCACGTCCCCGGCGGCCATGTTCGGATTGTCTCCAAAGGTATGGGCATAGACCCAATCCTGCTCGCGACTTCCTTTGGGTAACGGAAACATGGCGAAAGCCTGGGGATGAATGACTCGTTGGCTGGGCTACGCACACCTCCTCTCCTCGGGCCCGGCCGCAGGCGGAGCCACTCGGCACCTGGCCTTCACCCTTCCAGTCTCTTTCCAAGTCGGGATCACTACGAGGCGTGGAATCAATCTCTGCTCCCGGTGGCCCCTGTCTGTTGCGAAATTTTGGATAGCCCCTGGAATGGTGACGCATTTGTACCCCATCAAGCGGGGGCGGACTTTGGCCCACCGTGTTGCCGATCAGCCGTCCTTTCGACCCTTCTGATCTGCGCCATCATTGCTGGCGCGGGGCTGGCGGCCGGGTGGCGGCTGTCTGGCGTAGAATAATGACCGGGCCCGAAGGATACTGCCGGCGTCTTTCAACCGGAGTATCCAGATGAGCAAGGAAATGAAGATCGATGCACGCATGATCCGTAGTCTGCGCGAGCTGCGCGGATGGTCGCAGGAGCAGCTGGCCGAAGCGGCAGGGCTGGGTTTGCGCACCGTGCAGCGGGTGGAGTCGGACGGCCGCGCCTCCGCGGAAACTCGCACCTGCCTGGCCGCGGCCTTCACTGTGCCTCAGTCCGTATTGACAGGCGCGCGCACGGTTCCGCAGCGGGTTCGTGATTCGGCCGGGCCCTCCCTGGGTCTGGTTGGAACTTTCCTGATCGCGGTCGGGCTGTTGACCGGAGAAGGGCCGGGTCTGCTGCTGGCCGGTACGGGTATTCTGATCGCCATGCTGTTCGTTTACGCGCTGGAATACATTGATGGCCGACGCGAAGCCGCCGGGCGCGGTGAGCTGTTGAGCCCGGCCTCTGCCTCGGTTGGTGGCCTGCTGGTTGCCGGCTTGTCGACCGAAGCCCTGGGCTGGGTTGCTACCGGCGGACCGGTCTGGGCAGGTCTGATCGTGGCCGCACTGGGCCTGGCCCTTGCTGCCGGCCACTGGCTGGTCAGCCGCCTGATCGGACCCGAGTCCCCAAGTGAGCAGGGCGAATCCTGACCCGGTAGCTCAAATACCGTCAGACCCCCTGAGCGAGCAATTTCAATGAAGACTGCTTCTCGCCCGCCCGGCGAGAGGCAGCCCTTTCTCTTTCACCTTTCTCACTGCAATATGTACTCAATGGTGGTAACCACTCTCACCACCTTGACTTCGGGCGTGGACGGGTCGCGCTCGTTGATCGAGAAAAAGCCCTGGCGGGCGGCGCGAATGGCGCCAACTTTGGCCTCGGAGTCGGCGGCAAACTGGGCGGCGGCCTGGCGCGCGTCGGCGGTTGCCGCGGCGATCATTTCCGGCTTGATTGCTTCCAGACCGGTGAACAGGAACTGGGCCGAGTGGCCCCAGCCCGGGGTCAGCACCACGCCCTGGCTGATCAGGTCGGCGGCTTCTTCCAGGGCCGATCTGGTGGCCTCGACGCGGGTGGTGCGCAGGGTGATGCCACGCTCGGCCGTGTAGCGGTTGTCGGGGCGCTGGGCGCCGGATGCGTAAATCCACTGGTCGTTGATGCGCGGTGGGGTGCGGCTGATTTCGTTGTCGCTGAAGCCGCGCAGCTTGAGAAAGGCAATCACCGCCTCGTCGGCCGAGTCCATGGCGCTGCGGATCTCGTCGAGCGTATTGCCGGCGAGCTGGTACTGGATCGGCCAGATCGCCAGGTCGGCCAGCACCTCGCGCTCGGCAAAGCCCTTGACCTCCACGTAGCGGTCGCTGATGCGAAAGTCGCGTATGGCCGAGCCGACGATCACCGCGGCCACAATCATCCCCAGGGCGAGCAGGGCCGCCGAAATCCAGGTTTGCCGGTCTTGCATGAGCTGTTACCGCCGAGGCTGATCAGGTTCGCTCAATGTAGCCCAGAAAACGATGGTTGTCGATTACAGCGTTTGGCCTTCGATAACGTCGTTTCCTACCCGCCTTCGTCTGCTGTCATCTCTCCAATGGCTGGCTGCTGGCGGTGATTTCCAGGCGGAGGTTCATGCCGGGCCAGCCCTGGGTTGAAATCACCGCGGGATCAGACTGGTCGAGTGGAAAGATCAGTCGGGGCGTTTGCACGGTCTCACCTGCGATGCTGAGTGTCATGCGCAGATCGATCAGGTCGTTGTCGAGCTCCTGGAAGGTAAAGGTCTGGGAGAGGGTGCCGTGCGGGCCGACTTCGCTGTCCATGCCAAACAGCTGGCCAGGCTGGCTGGCCAGTGCGTAACGGTGCTCGTAGGTTCGGTTGTCTTCATCAACCGTGACCTGGGAAACGACGGTGAAATAGCGTCGGTCTTGTTGGCCCTGGTCAACGACGCCCGCGCTCCACACCGTGCCGACCAGGGCCAGGGCAAGTGCGGCGACGGCAATCAGTCCAAGGGTCTTGCGGCCAGACAGGGCCTGGGTTCGATTCAGCATCTTGATGCGCTCCTTCATTGTGTGGTGGCTGGACCAGCGGCAAGCGGTTGCATGACAACCGCCCGCTGGCACGAGCAGGGCCTCGGCATAGCTGCGTGGCCACTGGGGATGTTCGGCGAGGACGCGGGCATCGCAGGCCATTTCCTGATCCGCTCGGAACGACCTGATCGCCAGCCAGGCCAGGGGGTGAAACCAGAAAACGCCGATCAGCACGGCAGCCGCTGCATTGGCCCAGGGGTCGCCGCGCCTGGCGTGGGTGCGTTCGTGGGCAAGGACCAGCACTTGCTGGCGCTCGTTCCAGCGCAGTTCGAAGTCAGGTGGTATCACGACCCGTGGCCGGAACAAGCCGATCAGGGCCGGGCAGGGCATGGCATGAGTGGCGCGCCAGCAGCCGTTTGCCTCACGTTGCAGCGGTCCCAGGGCGGCACGAAAGCGCCACTCCTGAGCCAGCATCATCATCCAAGTGGCAAGCGCGCCCAGCGTCCAGGCCAAGAGCAGCCAGCTTGAACCGGATGTGCCGGCGGGTGCAGTTTCGGTCACCGACGACGTGGTGCCGCTTGCGATGCTGGCACCGAGCTGAATCAGCTCGAAACTGGGCTGCGGGTTGGGCAGCAGGGCGGCAACCAGGGCTGCCGGGACCAGCACCCACAAGGCATAGGCCGGTCTCGAACCCAGCCAGCGGCGGACCGGGCGGCGCAGTACGAGCACCAGGGCCAGAGCCAGCGTTACGGCAAGGATTGCAGTACTTGCCATGCCTGCCCAGAACTCAGGATTCATCTTCAAGGTCCGCGATCAGGGCCTTGAGTTCATCCAACTCGGCCGGCTTGATCCGTCGGTGGTCGGACAAGTGCGCGACCAGCGGTGCCAGGCGCCCATCGAACCAGCGGTCGAGGAAGCGCTGGCTGGCCTCGCTGACGCACTGCTCGCGGCTGACAGCCGGGGAGTAAAGATAGCGTCTGCCGCTGCGACTGGCCTCGATCGCCCCCTTGTTGAGCAGGCGATTGAGCAGCGCCTTGACCGTACCCTGGCGCCAGTCCGTGCTGCATTCCAGCTTGTCGATCAGCTCACTGGCCGTGGCCGGATGCTGCTGCCAAAGGCATTCCATGACTTTTCGTTCGGCATCGGTGATATGCATGATGGGCAAACCGTTTACATCTGTAGACGTCTTAATGATTACAGGCGTAAACGAACTTGTCAAGCGTTCGCAGAGCCTTCTTGCTGACCTTGGTCTTTGCCTGATCTGGCCACGGGGTGGGTCGACTGGCACAGTCCGGTCCGTTTTCCCGAATGGCTTGATATCGGTCTTGCTGCCTTGGAGAACTGCCATGAAAACCGTGTTGCATTGCCTGTGCTGGCTGGTCCTGCTCTCGGCCAGCCTGTTGGTCTCAGCTGGGGCGCAGGATACTGCCATCACCTACCAGGGCCAGCTGGACCAGTCCGGGACCCCGTTTACCGGCAGCGCAGACCTGGAGTTCCGGCTCTACGATGCGCTGACCGACGGTACCCAGGTTGGACTGGTGGTTTCGCGTCCTGACTGGCCTGTCGAGAATGGCTTGTTCCAGGTCGAGCTGGATTTCGGTCCCGCCGCTTTCACTGATCAGCCGCTCTACCTTGAGATTCGCGTTGAAGGCCTGGCCATGGATCCGCGCCAGAGACTGCGTCCCGCCCCGCTGGCGATGTTTGCGCTGGCTGGCAACGAAGGCCCGCCGGGGCCTCAGGGAGATACGGGTCCACCTGGCCCGCAAGGAGAGCAAGGTCCTCAAGGTGAACCTGGAATTCAGGGTCAGCAAGGGCCGCAGGGCTTGGAAGGCCCGAAGGGTGAGCCGGGTCCAGCCGGACCGACCGGTCCGCAAGGAGATCAGGGCCCGCAAGGTGAAGCCGGTGTTCAAGGCGAGCAGGGTCCGCAGGGTCTGGCAGGTCCTCAGGGTGAGCCGGGCCCACAGGGGCTGCAGGGACTGCAGGGTCCGGAAGGTCCAGCGGGTCCGGCAGGTCCGGCAGGTCCGGCAGGTCCGGCAGGTCCGGCAGGTCCTCAAGGCCCAGCGGGTCCGACCGGCCCGGTAGGTCCGGTAGGCCCGGAGGGGCCGCCCGGCCCGGGAACGGTGGCGTCGGTAACCGCCGGCTTTGGTCTGACCGGCGGCACCATCACTGACACCGGCACCATCGCGATTGATACCAGTGTGGTCCAGACCCGAATCGAAGGTGCTTGTCCGCCGGGCACTTACCTGCGTGCGATCCTGGGTGATGGCAGCCCCAACTGTGAGCTACATCCTTCGGCACACTACCGGTTCATTGACCAGAACCCGTTGTCGACATTCAGAGGAGCAGTGGCTGTTCGCGCCGACGGCCGGCCGCTGATTGCCTATAGCCGCAATGGCCTGCTATTGGCTGACTGTGCCGACCCGGCGTGCTCGGCGTTCGAGTCCCGGCTGTTGTCGGATGGCAGCGAAACGGTGGGCTCGACCGTGGATATCGTGATCCGCGACAACGGCAGGCCGCTGGTCGCCTACCAGCGTCGGGTTGCGATCGGATCGGCCCAGGTGCGCTTGTTTGACTGTGCCGATAGTGCCTGCACCAGCGGCACCAGTCGTCTGGCAGATGGCAACGGAGAAGCCGGCCAGATCATCAGCATGGCCCTGCGACCTGACGGCAGGCCAGTGCTGACTTACTCGTCGAACGGCGCATCGAATACCCGCCGGCTGGATTTCTATGACTGCGACAACATCGACTGCAGCAGTGGAGAACCGCTGGTGTTGATCACTTTGTTCAATGAACTTGACGAGTTCCCGAAAGTTGCGATCGAGGTCCGGGCCGATGGCAGGCCGCTCATCGCCTTTAGCGAACATGACTCGTCCGGGCTCTTCTATTTAGCCAAACTTGTTGATTGCGAAAATACGGCCTGTACGCAGAGGAGCGTCAGAACGCTGGATTTCGACTTTAGCGGCGTTCTTGGAACTGCACTTGGTTTCGCTGTTCGCCAGGATGGTCGTCCCCTGGTCGTGTACAACCACCAACAGGCCAACCAACTGCGCGCCTACGATTGCGCCAACGACAGCTGCAGCAGCGGCACCATCAGGGTGCTGGTCGGGAGTATCAGCGATATCACCGACGCCGGGCTCACCGTTCGGCCTGATGGCCGGCCAGGCGTGTTCTATCGAACCTCGGATGCCGCTGGTGGCTCCGGCTTGCGCCTGTTCTCCTGTGCGAACACTAGTTGCACCGTTGGTAGTCCCCGGACCCTCGATGCCGGCGGTGCCAGCCTCAGCTTGTCGGTGCGCGATGACGGTCGCGCACTCGTCTTGCACCGAAACGGTTCACTGGTGCAGCTCTATATCTGTGGTTCGGAGTGTTTTTGATCTTTGGCGAGGAGGCTGGTAGCAACCGTGTGCGTCGGGACTGCTGGTAAAGTAGTTCGCTCTCGCACCCGGACCAGCCTGGAATGCGCTTGCTGCTTGTCGCCCATGACCCATCATCGAATACGCGTGCCATGGCCGAGGCCGTGATCGCAGGCGCCAGGGAGGTGGCTGGCGAGCAGGTCGCCATCGACCACGTCCGACCGCTCAAGGCCTGTGCCGAGGATGTGCTGGCCAGTGATGCCGTGATCCTGGGGACCACGGAAAACCTGGGTTACATGAGCGGGGCCTTGAAGGATTTCTTCGACCGCAGCTACTACGGCCTGCTGGATCGCACCGATGCGTTGCCGTTTGCCTTTTACGTGCGCGCCGGCCAGGACGGGACCGGCACGCGCCGGGCGATCGAAAGCATTTGTGGCGGGCTCAAATGGAACCTGGTCCAGCCGCCGCTGATCTGCCGCGGCGAGTGGCGCACCGACTTCCTTGACGACTGCCGCGAACTGGGCCAGACCATGGCCGCAGGCCTCGACTGCGGCATCTTTTGATATGGCCGCCAGATTACTGCCGAAAGCTTGAGTGGTCGCTGTAGACTGAGGCTTGAATAATCGAAGTTTACGGGACCGCGAAATGAGCAAGGACCGGGGCCGCTGGGTGGTGGATGCCATTCGCGCCATCGAGGCTGACTTTACCCGGTCGGCGGATACCCATCTGATCCGGCTGGATATGCCACCGGCCTGGGTGGGATGGCAGTTGTATCTGAAGGATGAGTCGATTCATCCGACGGGCAGTCTCAAGCATCGCCTGGCGCGCTCGCTGTTCCTTTACGGCTTGTGCAACGGCTGGATTGGGCCGGACACGCCGGTCATCGAGGCCAGCTCCGGTTCCACCGCGGTTTCCGAGGCCTACTTCGCGCGCCTGCTGGGTCTGCGCTTCATTGCCGTGATGCCGGCCTCGACCTCGCGCGAAAAGATCGCCCAGATCGAGTTTTACGGCGGTGAATGCCGCCTGGTCGAGGCTTGCAGCATCAACGAGCAGTCGCGACAGCTGGCCGATGAGCTGGGCGGGCATTTCATGGACCAGTTCACCTACGCCGAGCGGGCCACCGACTGGCGCGGCAACAACAACATCGCCGAGAGTCTGTTTTCGCAAATGGCCCGGGAGCCTGATCCGCATCCGCGCTGGGTCGTGGTGTCGGCCGGCACCGGCGGTACGGCAGCCACCCTGGGGCGTTACATGCGTATGCGTTGTTTCGCCGGCTGTCCAACCGAGCTGTGCGTGGTGGATCCGGAAAACTCGGTTTTTCACGATGCCTACCGGACCGGCAAGCGCGACCTGAAGATCGATGTCAGTTCGCGCATAGAAGGGATCGGGCGGCCGCGAGTCGAGCCCAGCTTCGTGCCCACGGTCATTGACCGGATGATTACCGTGCCGGATGCTGCCAGCATGGCTGCGATTCGCTTCCTCGAGGCCTGGCTGGGGCGCAAGTGCGGCGGATCGACCGGCACCAACCTGATTGGCTCGGTTCAGTTGCTCACCGAAATGCGCCGGCGTGGTGAACAGGGCAGCGTGGTGACCTTGCTGTGCGACGGCGGTGAGCGTTACCGTGACAGCTACTACAACGACGACTGGCTGGCCGAGCAGGGCCTGAACATCGAGCCCTGGCTGGAGGCGCTTGATGCGTGGTCGGAAACCGGCGGCTGGCAGCCGCCGGATTCCGCTTAGCCTTCGCGCCGGACCTGGTCGCGCCGACGCAGGTAATTGAGCAGGTCGACGCGGGTAATCAGGCCGAGGAAGCGTTCGCCGTCCATGACGATGGCGACATGGTCGCGGTTGAAGATCGGCAGCAGGTCGTCAATGGACGCCTTGTGGTCCACCGATTCCAGTTCGTGAACCATGGCCGAAGCCACCGGTTCGGCGAAGCGTGACTCGTCCTCGTAAACGGCCAGCAGGATGTCGGATTCATCGACGATGCCGACGATGCGCTCTCCGTCCATGACCGGCAACTGCGAAATATCGTAAAGCATCATCCGTTTGTAGGCGTTGGCCAGCGATTCCTGGTGGCCGACCGTGACTGCATCGCGGCTGGCCATGGGGCGGGCGATCAGGTCGCGCAGGTCGCCGTGGTTGCTGGTCTCGAGCAGGCCATGGTCGCGCATCCAGTGGTCGTTGTAGACCTTGGACAGGTAGCGGTTGCCGGTGTCGCAGACCATGGACAAGACGCGCTTGGGCTCGGTCTGTTCGCGGCAGTAGCGCAGGGCGGCAGCGACCAGGGTGCCGGTCGATGAACCGCCCATCAGGCCCTCGCGCTGGAGCAGTTCGCGCGCCGTTGCAAAACTCTCGCGGTCGGAAATGCTGTAGGCCTTGGCTACCCGGCTGAAGTCGCTGATAGACGGCAGGAAATCCTCGCCTATGCCTTCGACCAGCCAGCCGCCGGCATCATCGCGAACCTTGCCGGTGGCGATGTAGTCGGCCAGGATGGAGCCTTCCGGGTCGGCCAGAACCAGCTCCAGGTGAGGAGCGGCCTTGGCAAAGTAGCGTGACAGGCCGGTAACGGTGCCGCTGGAGCCGACGCCAATGACGACGGCATCGACATCGCCGTCCATTTGTTCGAGCATTTCCGGACCCGTGCCGGTTTCATGGGCGAGCGGGTTGTCGGGGTTGCCAAACTGGTTGATGAAGTAGCTGCCCGGTGTTTCTTCGGCGATACGCGCGGCCAGGTCCTGGTAGTACTCGGGGTGGCCCTTGCCGACATCGGAGCGGGTAATCACGACTTCGGCACCCATGGCCTTGAGATTGGAGATTTTCTCGCGACTCATCTTGTCCGGGATAACCAGGATCAGGCGGTAGCCCTTCTGGCCAGCCACCAGGGCAAGCCCTAAGCCGGTGTTGCCTGCCGTGCCTTCGACTATGGTTGCGCCGGGCTTGAGCTCACCACGCGCCTCGGCCGCCTCGATCATTTTCAGCGCGATGCGATCCTTGATCGAGCCCCCGGGGTTGTGGCTTTCCAGCTTGAGAAACAGCTCGCAGGGACCGGTATCAAGGTGGTTGACGCGCACGATCGGCGTGTTGCCGATCAGTTCCAGTATGTTTTGATGTACGGACATGACATGGCCAGCAATGATTCAACCGGCCACGATAGCCGATGCGCGGGACTTGGGCAAGTTCGTCCAGGCCTCGAAAAGAAAAACCCCCGACCGTGGTCGAGGGTTTCGCGAGACGTTATGTCGGATCCGGATCAGGCCGCCTGGACCTGGTCCATGATGCGGGCAAGGTGATCTTTGGTCTTGAGTTTTTCCCGCTTCATCTGGTTGAGCGCAAGGTCTTCCATCGGGGCCGTGCCGTTCTCGGCAGCGATCACGCGTTTTTCCAGTTGCTGGTGATGGTTGTACAAGCGACGGAATTCTTCGTTTTCCTTCAGAAGTGTTTCCATCTTTTCCTTGCGATGTTCGAACATGGGCTGACTCCTTTATGTATCTGGGTCAAGTGGGTAAAGCCGTACCGCACCCGGGAGGCGGGTGGGCGGCTGAAGTTCGGGCCGCACGGTCGCGGCCCGCAAGAAGGGTGAGTATCTGCTGAGGGCAGGGCGCTTCCGGACCGACGGTGGGCTATCGCTCCGGAAGCCGCGTATGACGCGCTGGATTCTTCCACCATGATGACCTATTTATACCCTTGCCGGCCACGAACTGCAAGGACATCCGGTGCCGCGCTCAATCATCCAGCAGGATGACGTCGACGCGCCGGTTCCGGCTGCGCCCTTCGCTGCTGTCGTTGCTGGCGATCGGAAAATCTTCGCCCATGCCAATGCTCTGAATGCGGTCCGAAGAAATGCCCATGGCCACCAGTTCGTTGCGCACCGCATCGGCCCGCTGTTGCGAAATTCTCTGGTTGACGCTGGCCGGCCCGGTGGAGTCGGTGTGGCCTTCGATCCGGATGCGTTTGTCCGGTTCGCTTTGCAGCAGATCAACCACGTCCTGGAGATTGCCACGTGCGGACTCCTGCAACTCGGTCTGGCCGGTTTCGAATAACACGTCGCCCAGGGTGACCACCACGCCGCGATCGGTCTGGCGCAGTTCCAGCAGTTCCAGGCGGCGACGCAGTGAATCGGCGGCCTGTGTGGCCAACTCGGCTTCGCGTCGAGCCAGTTCGATTTCGCTAGCCTGGGCCTCGGTCAGGCGCCGCGCGGCATCGGCTTCTTCGCGCGCTTCGCGCTCGCGCCGGGCGGCTTCATCGCGCAGTTCTTCGGCGGTCATGGCCTGACGCCGCGTCCGTTCCACTTCTTCCTGGCTCTGTGCGCTCAAGCGCCGGGCCTGATCGGCTTCGCGCCGGGCCTGTTCCACTTCCATGCGACTGGCTTGCAGCAGCAGACGTGTGCGTTCTTCGTCAACCTGCTCGATCTGGGCCCGGGCCTGGGCACGGTAGGCCTCGGCGCGAGCAATCTCGATGCGCTTTTCGGCCAGTCGAATGCGATGGTTGCGCTCGTCTTCGTTGAGCCCGTCGGCGCCGGCCTGACGCACTGCGCGCTCGGCATCGGCCAGTGGCAGGGGTACCCGGTCGACCAGTTCGCGGTCACTGCGCAGACTGTCGAGATCGGCGCGGAGGTTGTCCAGGGCCCCGTCGTCGCGGGTCTGGGGGGTACAGGCGGCCAGGAACAGACCGGCCAGGCCGGCAAGAATCACTGTACGCAGCGTCATCGCAGGAACTCCGGTCCAAACAGATCGGCAAGGTCGGTCTTGAGTTGTTCGAGGTCGCGCTGCCGCTGGGCCAGGTCCGCGCGGGTCAGGGCGGCCTGGGTGCGGGCAAGGGCCAGCTGGGCCTCGATCTCGGCCTCGTCGGCCAAGCGCCGGACGGCTGCAGTGTTATTGCGTTCGAGTTCGAAGCGCGCGCTGTCGAGGCGCTCGCGGGCGAAGCGCAGCTCCAGCGGGGCGTACTCACTGGCACCGGCGGCCTCGGCCTGGGCAATGGCGCTGCGGGCATTGTCGAGCAGCCCCGGATCGGGCGGGGTCGTGGCGCAGCCTGCCATCAGCAGGGTGGCCAATATCAGGATGCTTAGCTTGTGGTTCAGTCGACGGATCATGACTCGCCTTTCAATTCTTAATCGGCAGGGCCGGGGGCAGGGGCCCCAGGTTCATTCGGCGTCGGGCTGGTTTTCCGGCGCAGCCTGGCGCACGCTGTCCAGGGCTTCCAGGTTTTCGCTGATGCGCAGTACCTCGGTAAAACCGGACAGGTCACAATTGAATCTGCGGGCATTATAGACCTGAGGCAAGAGACAGCAATCAGCGATGCCGGGTTCATCGCCTTGACAGAACGCTCCGGTGCCCTGGCCCAGCATCTTTTCGACCGCGCTCAGACCGGATTCAGTCCAGTGTCGGTACCAGGCCAGCTTGCGCTCCTCGCTGGCCCCAAGTTCGCCGACCAGGTACTTGAGTACGCGCAGGTTGTTGAGCGGGTGGATTTCGCAAGCAATCGCACCGGCAATGGCGCGCACACGCGCCCGCCCGGCCGGGTCAGCCGGCAGCAGCGCCGGTGCCGGATGGCGTTCTTCCAGGTACTCGAGCATGGCCAGCGACTGGGTGATCACCGTATCGCCGTCGACCAGGGCAGGCACCAGGCCCTGCGGATTGAGCGCCAGGTATTCGGGCGCAAGCTGCTGCCCGCCGTCCTTGACCAGATGCACCGGCCGAATCAAGTAGTCCAGCCCTTTAAGGTTAAGCGCCATGCGCACCCGGTAGCTGGCCGAGGAGCGCCAGTAGGAGTAGAGCGTCAGTTGGAGGGGTGGGGGCATGGGGTGATCCTGCGGCTTTGCTTGAGGTTACTGTTGGGGGAGAAGGGTAGAGGGGGAGAGGGGAGAGGGAAAAGCCGAAGGGTGCGAGGTTTTTCCCTCTTCCCCTCTCTCCTTCTTACCCTCTACCCCGGCGCGCTAGCGCCGGTATTCCACCACCTTCTGCTCGATCGCCCCGAACAGCGTTTCCCCGGCCCGGCTCTTCATCTCGATCCGGACCACGTCGCCGAACTGCATGAACGGGGTTTCCGGCTTGCCGTTGGCGATGATTTCCAGCATGCGCTTTTCGGCCAGGCAGGAGGCGCCGCGACTGGTGTCCTGGTTGGCAATGGTGCCGGAGCCGAGCAGGGTGCCGGCAGCCAGCGGGCGGGTCTTGGCCGCATGGGCCAGCAATTCGGCGAAGGAAAACTGCATGTCCTCACCAGCTTCTGGCTGGCCGAACAGCTCGCCGTTCAGGTGGGTGAGAAGGGGCAGGTGCAGCTTGCTGTCGACCCAGGCGTCTCCGAGTTCGTCGGGGGTGACCACGACCGGGGCCAGCGCCGAGCGTGGCTTGGACTGCAAAAAGCCAAAGCCCTTGGCCAGTTCGCCGGGAATCAGGTTGCGCAGCGAGACATCGTTGAGGATGGTGACCAGCTGGATATGTTCGGCGCACTCGGCGGCCGAGGCGCCCATCGGCACATCGTCGCAGATCACACCGATCTCGGACTCGAAGTCGATGCCCCAGTCGGTCGTGGCCATGCCGATGTCGTCCACCGGGCCCATGAAACCGTCGGAGACGGCCTGGTACATCAGCGGGTCGGTAAAGAAGCTTTCCGGTACCTCGGCGCCACGCGCCTTGCGCACGCGCTCCACGTGCGGCAGGTAGGCCGATCCGTCAACGAACTGGTAACAGCGCGGCAGCGGCGCGGCCAGTGCGGCCAGGTCCAGGTCGAATATGTCCTCGGCTGTGCTGGCATTGAGTTCGTCGTAAAGAGTATTCAAGCGCGGCGCGGCCTGCTGCCAGTCGTCCAGCGCGGCCTGCAGGGTGGGCGCGATGCCGTGGGCTACGACCGCGCGGCTCAAATCCCGGCTGACGACGATCAGGGTGCCGTCGCGTCCGCCTTGTTTCAGGGTTGCTAGTTTCATAAAAGACAGGTTTCAGGTTTCAGGTTTCAGGTTTCAGGGCTGCGGTTTACGGGTTACGGGTTATGGTTTACGGGTTCCGGGTTCCGGGTTCCGGGTTCCGGGTTCTGGAATTAGATTTTCCTTAAACCTGAACCCTTGAACCTGAAACCTGTGTTTTACCCTTTCCAGCTATCCACGTACTCCGCCCATTCGATTTTCTCGGCATCGCCGGTCACGTCCAGGGCATCGCGGGTGTCGATCATCACGGCGACTTCCTCTGTCGCATCTGCCTTGGGCTTGAATGCGTTTTGCAGCGCCTTGGGATGCGGGCCGTGGGTGAAGCCGCAGGGGTGCAGGGTCATCATGCCCGGGTGGATGTTGTCGCGGGAGAAGAAATTACCGGCGTGGTAGAAAATCAGCTCGTCGTAGTCGTCGTTGTTGTGGAAGAACGGCACTTTCAGCGCATCCGGGTCGGACTCGAACGGGCGCGGAACGAAGGTGCAGACCACGAAACGGTTGGCGACGAAGGTGGTATGGGCCGAGGGCGGCAAATGGTAGCGGTGGCTCATCAGCGGACGAATATCGCGCCAGTTGATCTTGACTGGCATCAGGTCGCCCTTCCAGCCAACTGCATCAAGCGGGTTGAACGGGTAGCTGATGGTCGAGAGCTGGTTGCGGCGCTTGACCACCACGCGCCAGGGATCGTCGCCCTGCTGGGCGCGAAAGCGATCGTTGATGGCCGGGGTGTCGAGCATGGCCGGGTCGAAGATGGCGTGCGGTCCCACCAGGCCCTTGTCGGGTAACTGGTAGCTGCCGTTGGTGGCCTCGATCAGCAGCAGCTGGACCGGGGCCTGGGATTCGATCCGCCACATGGTGCCGCGCGGCACCATGATGTAGTCGCCATCGCGGAAGGCCAGGTGGCCGTAGTCGCAAAACAGGTCACCGTGGCCGGCGTGAATGAACAACAATTCATCGCCGTCGGAGTTGCGGGCCAGTACATCCATGCTTCCCGCACAGGTCCAGCTGCGAACGCGCGTGTGGGCGTTGTGCATCAGCTCGGTGGCTTCCCACGGCGAGGCACTGCGGGTCTCTATTTTCGTGGTGTCGAAGGCGCGTGGCCGCAGCGGCCCCTCGAAATCGGTCCAGCCGGTCGGAACCCGAGTGTGGTACATGTGCGTGGCCGGGCCGAAAAAGCCTTCCTTGCCCAGCTCGCGCTCGTAGGTGCCTTCGGGCAGGTCGCAGTGGGCCTGCCGGCTGGCCTTGCCTTCAACTTTTGGATGCGTGATCCAGTTTTTCATGGGGCTTGCTCCGTTGTCGCTGCGCGGGTAGAGGGGAAGAGGAAGAGATGGGCAGAGGGTTGGGCTCTTGGTTCCTTTTCACCCTCTACCCTTCTTCCCGTCTTCCCAATCATCAAAGCACTCCACGCTTGGCCTGGTCGCGCTCGATGGCTTCGAACAGGGCCTGGAAGTTGCCTTCGCCGAAGCCCTCGTTGCCCTTGCGCTGAATGACTTCGAAGAAGATCGGGCCGATGTTGGTCTGGGTGAAGATCTGCAGCAGCTGCTTGCCCGGATCATTGAGGTCGGCATCGATCAGGATCTTGTTTGCGCGCATGCGCGGCAGGTCTTCGCCGTGGTTGGGGATGCGCTTGTCGATGACGTCGAAGTAGGTGTCCGGGGTATCGAGGAAGTCGATGCCGTTGGCGCGCAGCGCTTCGACCGACTCGTAGACATTCTCGCTATACAGTGCGATGTGCTGCACGCCCTCGCCCTTGTACTCGTCCAGGTACTCGTTGATCTGGCTTTTCGGGTTCTCCGATTCGTTGATCGGGATCGAGATGTTGCCGTTGGGCGCGGTCATGGCCTTGGATCGCAGACCGGTCTGGGCACCCTTGATGTCGAAGTACTTGACCTCGAAGAAGCCGAAGATCTTTTCGTAGAATTCAGCCCACTGACCCATGTTGCCGTTGTAGACGTTGTGGGTCAGATGGTCGATGAAGGTCAGGCCAGCACCTTTCGGGTGCGGGTCAATGGCCGGGTCGAAGTTGAATTCCTTCTCCAGGTCTTCGATACCGGCGGTCAGGTACAGCGCGCTGTCCCCGATGCCGCTGATGGCCGGGGCACTCAGGGCCAGGCTGTCGGGCTTGTTGTCAATCGCACTGGCGCCGTTGGCCAGCGCTGCTTCGCGCGCTTTGACCGGGTCGGCTACGCGCAGGGCAAAGCCGGCGCAGCTGGGACCGTGGGCCGCGGCAAAATCACTGGCGAAGGAATTCGGAGTCTCGTTGACCAGGAAGTTGATATCGCCCTGGCGATACAGGGTGACCGGGCGGGACTTGTGACGAGCCACCGGGGTGAAGCCCAGCTTGCCGAACAGCTCGTGCAGCAGGCTGGCATCCGGGGCAGCAAACTCGATGAATTCAAATTGCTGGACACCCAGCGGATTCGCGCGTTGTTCGCTCATGGCCAACTCCTGGTTCATGAATAGGATAAAAAACTGCCTGCAGCCTCCGTTGCCAAGGCAGATCGGGTGCAGACTTGCTCGATCCCCTGATATTAGTTACATTTGAAACCAATTTCAAGCAACCGTGCGTGATGGGCATGCTCGACCTCGACCGATTTCTCCCCTACCAGCTGTCCCGGCTGTCAAACCAGATCAGCCGCGGCATCGCCCGGACGTACGAGAAGAAGTATGGCCTGAGCGTGACCGAATGGCGAGTCATTGCCATTCTTGGCCGCTTCCCCGGGATCTCGGCGACTGAAGTGACCGAGAAGTCGGCCATGGACAAGGTCGCGGTCAGCCGGGCCGTCCGCCGGCTGATCGATGCCGGTCGTATCCGCCGCCAGGCCAATGACAACGACCGCAGGGCCAAGCACCTGTACCTGAGTGAAGAGGGTCAGGCCGTCTTCGATGCCATCGTCCCCGCCGCCCTGGCCTACGAACAGCGCCTGGTCGACGCGCTCAGCGACGAGGAGAAACAGCAACTCGATCGCCTGCTCAACCGCCTGACCGAGCTGAGCCGCTAGCCGGTTCCGAGGCAACCTGAACATGGCCCCCGGGGTCGTCTCCGGTGGTCAAGAAGCCCCCAGGCCAGGATTAAAGCCCCGGGCATACAACGCTTTCTGAGCGGATCTGCAAACCCATTCCGTGCCTTCCGTGTTTTCCGTGGTTCCAAAGGATTTTCCGATCAGCCGGCAGCGCAGGCGAAGCGTCTGCGGTACTCTCATGGCCTGCTTACAGGTACTGATTTCAATGAAGCTGCTTCAATATCTGACATTCCTGCTGCTGCTGATCAGCGCATCTGCGCCAGCCAAGGACCCCCTGGCCGGTCTCGCCGACTGGGTCGACGCCGAGCGGGAGCGCTGGGGTATTCCCGGGCTGGCCGTGGCTATCGTGCAGGGCGATGAGGTGCTGCTGGCGCAAGGTTTCGGTTACCTGGATCTGGACCGCAGCCGTCCGGTCGATGCCGATACCCAGTTCGGTATTGCCTCGCTGAGCAAGGCAATGACGGCCACGGCGCTGGGAATCCTGGTCGACGAGGGATTGCTGAACTGGGATGATCGGGTTGTGGATCATCTGCCCGGCTTTTCCCTGTCCGATCCCTGGGTGAGCGCCCAGGTCACGATTCGCGACCTGCTCAGCCATCGGGTGGGGGTTGGCCGCCTGTTCGGCAATCGTCTGACCTTCATGCCGGCGGCCAGCCGCGGCCAGGCTCTGGCCGTGCTGCGCCACCACGAGTTCGAGCAGCCGTTTCGCCAGGGCTACGTATACTCCAATGCCATGTATGCCGCCGCCGGTGCCGTGCTTGAGGCCATCAGCGGGCAGGCCTGGGAAGACTTCGTCGAGCAGCGCTTGTTTGCCCCGATGGCAATGACCCGCAGTAACACCCGCCTGAGCGCGCTGGACGACAACGCGGCCAGGCCGCACCAGGAGATTCGGGGTGAGCTGGTCGAGATTGATCGGCGTGACTGGACCTGGGGGGCACCGGCTGCCGCCGTCAACAGCACGGTCAGCGACCTGGCCCGCTGGATGCTTTTCAACCTGAACGGTGAGCTGGAGGGAAAGGAGCTGGTTTCGGAGGACGTGCTGAAAGCCATTCATGCCCCGTCAAATCTGACCGGCTTTGATCCTGACTATCACGGTGTCAGCGCCTATGGCCTGGGTTGGGGCCTGGGTCGCTACCAGACTTTCCATGTCTTGCGGCACGGTGGCGCAACCGATGGCATCAACTCGCTGGTCTGGCTGCTGCCTGAACTGGAGCTGGGGATCGTGGTATCTGCCAACCGATTCACCGGTTTCAATACCGCGCTGGCCCGCGAGGTGGTGGATCGCTTCGCCGGTCTGGACTCGACCGACTGGAGCGGACAGCTGCTGGAAGACAATCGCGAGGCGCGGGCCGACGCTGCTGCCGACCGTGAAGACGTCGACCGGGAGCGCCAGGCCGAAACCGCGATGAGTCGACCGCTTGCTGACTTGCTGGGCGAGTATTTCCATCCGCTGTATGGCTCGGCCGAGGTCATCCTGGACAACGGCGAGCCGGCGCTGCGCCTGTGGCAGGACGACAGTCAGCGTCTGGTCCTCAAGCATTGGCACCACGATACTTTCAAGGCCCGCTGGATCAATCCGGCCCAGCGCGAAAAGTTCGTCTGGTTCGCCATGGGCGAGGACGGACTGCCGGCCGAGTTGAATGTGCGTTTCACCTTGCGTCCGCTGGCGCTGGAGGAAGGCGTCTATCCGGCCAACTACGTTCGCATCGTGCGCTACCTGAGACAATAGTTAACCCGCCTTATTCCCCACCTGCTGCGATGCCGCCATGCACCGCGTCTGAGGCATTTCGCTCGGTCGCGGGTCCTCACCGTACAGACGAGTACGCCTCCGGCCCGCTCGGTCGCGAAACACGCGCAGCCGGCCATTTGACAAGCGCTTCTTGCTTCGCAAACCGCACTTGCCCAATTGCCTGCGCTCCAGCCACGGCACCTGACGGCCCCTCGCGACGGAGGGGTGGTGAATAAGGCAGGGTTAACGGATGCTTCCTTGCGCTATGATCGGCATTACATTCACTTGATCGAGGGTTTTGGCAATGGCTTACAACCGCAAGCAGGCCAAGGATATCTGCAACAAGACCGAGTACGCGCTGTTTGAAAGCAGCCTGAAAGGCGAGGTCGAGAAGCTGCCACAGGCGAGAGTGCAATCCGGGATCAAAAGAGCCCGCACATTGCGCGACAAGTATCGCGACTTGCACAAGCGTCAGCGTCTGGCCACCCGTGATCGTACCGGCACCAAGAAGGGCGTCAAGCCGGGCACCAACCAGCGTACCGAACAGAAGGCCAAACTGTTTGGCGAAGTGCTGGAGCGCTTTGAAAGCCGACTGAAGGTGATGAAAGCCGAGGCGGTTGCCGCCGAGAAAGCAAGCAAGAAGAAAGTTGCCAAGAAGAAGGCCGCTGCGAAGAAGGTCGCCAAGAAGAAGGTCGCCAAGAAGAAAGTGGCAAGCAAGCAGGCA
>RECK01000289.1 GCA_007694055.1 Wenzhouxiangella sp. | reverse complement strand
GGCATCCAGGGACTGGGCATGGCCTCGGCCGCCTACCAGGCCGCCGTGACCTTCGCCCGCGAACGTCTCCAGGGCCGCAGCCTGGACGGGGCGAAGTTCCCCGACAAGCCGGCCGATCCCATCCTGGTCCACCCGGACGTGCGCCGCATGCTGCTGACTTCCAAGGCCATGATTGAAGGCGCCCGCGCCCTGGGCCTGTACACCGGCGTGCAGCTGGAGCTGGAACAACACCACCCCGATGCCGACGTGCGCCGCAAGGCCGGCTACTTCGTCGCCCTGATGACGCCCATCATCAAGGCCCACTTCACCGACATCGGCTTCGAAGTCGCCAACCTGGGCATGCAGGTTCACGGCGGCGCCGGCTACGTCACCGACACCGGTGTCGAGCAGTTCGCCCGCGATGTGCGCATCACCCAGATCTACGAAGGCACCAACGGCGTCCAGGCGCTGGACCTGGTCGGGCGCAAGCTCATCGCCAACGAAGGCAAGAACCTGGAAAGCTTTTTCGAGCCGGTCCAGGCCCTGATCCAGCAGCACCAGGACGATGAATCCCTGGCCGAATTCATCCAGCCCCTGGCCGAAGCCGCCCAGCGCCTGCAAAACGTCACCGCCTGGATCTTCCAGCGCATGAGCCAGGACCCGCTCGAAGCGGGTGCGGCCTCCAGCGACTACCTGCGCCTGTTCGCCCAGACCGCGCTGGCCTTCATGTGGGCACGCACGGCCGTCATCGCCAGCCAGCGCCTGGCCGCCGGCGAAGGCCGCGCCACCTTCTACCAGTCCAAGCTCGACACCGCCCGCTTCTACTTCACCCGCATCCTGCCCGAAGGCTTGGGGCTCGAAGCCAAGATCCGCGCCGGCGCGGCCCCCATCATGAACCCGGCCGACGAGGCTTTCTAAGCCCGTAATACATTTGTTATACTGCCGTCTCCCCATCATTCAAGGAGGCGGCAGTATGAGCAAGAAACTGAAAGTCACGGCCATTGGCAATTCCACCGGGGTGATTCTGCCCAAGGAGTTGCTGGAGAAGCTGCGGGTCAGCCGCGGCGATGAGCTGATGGTGCACGAGACGCCGGACGGGATCATGCTGAGCCCGTTCGATGCCGAGTTTGCGCGGCAGATGGAGGTCGCCGAGCGCATCATGCGACAGGATCGGGATCTGCTCAGGAAGCTGGCGGAATGATCGGGCGCGAACCGGTCTGGATTGGCCGCAATCTGGTCGAAGCCATACATCAGCGCCAGCTGGCCGAGCATGGAGGGCCGGGCGGCATCCGTGACGAAGGCATGCTGGAGTCAGCGATCAACCGGCCACGGCAGAAGTTTGCCTATGGCGGTGCGGACATCGATATGCCGGCACTGGCGGCCGCCTATGCCTACGGCATGGCGCGAAATCATCCCTTCGTCGATGGCAACAAGCGAACGGCCTACATTCTGTGTCGAACCTTTCTTGTTTTGAACGGCTGGGACATGGTTGGACCGCTGGTCGATCGCTATCCGGTATTCCTGGCCCTGGCCGCCGGCGAGCTGAATGAAGATGCCCTGGCCGAGTGGCTGCGCCGTCACGCGCGGCCGGAACAGGTCAGCGAGGAGCAGGCTGACTACACCTGATCTTCTTTATCAAAGCCACAGATTGCCGATTGGCGTATCGGCGTCGAAGTGCCAGGCCACCTGGGCGTGGAACAGCTCGGCGGTGGCAATGGCGTCGGTCAGGGCGTGGTGCGGCGTGTAGGCCGGCAGGCCGTAGCGTTCGCGCACCTGGCCCAGGCGCAGGCCGGGTCGACGCCGCAGCTTGAAGCGGTCGGCCAGGCGCTGGCCCCAGTGACGGTTGGAACGCAGCATCCAGGCTTCCAGGGCCATGGTATCGATCAGCGGAAAGGCCATGGTCTCGCCGAGTCGGCGCTGGACCACGGCGTCAAGAAAAGATCGCTCTATCTGGCGATAGTGGACCACGACCACCCGGCCGGCCATCGCCTCCAGCAGTTCGGGCAGGATATCGACCAGGTCCGGGGCCGGGTCGATTTCCTCGTGGGTAATGTGATGAATGAGGATGGATGCGTCTTCGACCTCGCGCCTTGGCCGTACCACCCAGTAACGCGAACCGGCCAGGCGAATGCGGCGCAGATCCATCGGCACCAGGCCAATACTGACCACGGCATCGGCGTGCGGGTCGAAGCCGGTGGTTTCCAGGTCGAGGGCGACCATCGGCACCTCGGCCAGCGGCGTCGCGGGATCGATTTCGGCCATGGCGGCGTGAAACTTCGCCAGCGCAGGGTCTTTGCCGGCGGCCGACAGCGCCTGCAGACGCGCCGGCCAGGAAGGGCGGGCAGCTTGGTCTGCGCTCATGTCGGCAGCAGGCGGTAACGCATCTTCAGAAAACGCTGGGCATTGGCCAGCACGCGGAAAGCGTCCTTGAGGTTGCGCCGGTCAAAGGTATCCAGGGTTTCGGGGTTGAGCTTGTTGTCCGGCGTCTTGCCCTGCTCCATCAGGTAGGCATGATGCCGGTACTGCATCAGGGCGATGAATTCCAGCGCATCGCGCAGATCGGCGGTCATGGACGTGGTCAGAAAGCCCGCGGCACGAATGTCATCGAGGCGGCGGAAGGAGTTGCGGGCCATGGAACCGGCGGCCAGGGCGTGGGTGCGGATCACGTCGACCAGGGGCGCGGTACCGCGCCGCTTCAGGTCCAGGGTGTGGTGATGGCGACCACCCTTGTCGAGCACGAAGTCGCGGAAAAAACCCAGCGGCGGCGTGCGCGCCTGGGCGTTGTGGGCCATGCAGCCAAGAAACGGCGCGGCCTTGGGCGCCAGCTCCGTCACCTGCTGGCGCAACTGGTCGGCAAGATCGGTCTTGCCATGCACACCGGCCAGGTCGAAATAGATCGAGCTGTTGAGCAAGGCCTCGGTATTGGGTCGGGCAATCCAGGCAGCGAAGCGATCCTGCCAGACTTTCAGGGGCTGGCGCAGGTCGGGGTTGCTGGCCATGATGTTGCCCTTGCAGTAGGGGTAGTTCAGCGCGTCCAGGCCATCGCTGATCTGCTCACCCAGGCGGCGGAAATAGTCGTCGTGCCGATCCCGATCAAAGTCATCGGCCAGCACGATGGCGTGGTCCTGGTCGGTGACCAGGGACTGCTCGTCGCGGGCCATCGAGCCCAGGGCCAGGAAGCAGTACGGCACCGGCGGCGGCCCAAGATCTTCTTCGGCCAGGGTCAGCAGGCGTTGCTTGAAGCTGCGCCCTATGGTCGCGACCGCACTGCCGATCATCTGCGCCGTCGCCCCCTCGGTGACCATGCGCAGAAAGCTGCCGCGCACGTCCGGCAGCAGGTTGACCAGGCCGTCCAGGTCGCGCTGGTCGAGAATGTTGCGGATCACGAACAGGCTGTTGCGGGTTTCCTGGCCAACCACGTCGGCCAGATCGATCACACCAACGACCTGGCCGCGCTCGACCACCGGCAGGTGATGCACGTTACTGCGCATCATCGCCAGCAAGGCGTCGAACAGAAACTGGTCCGGCCCGATGGTGACATCGGCCGGCGACATGACCACCTCGACCGGGGTGTTGCCGTCCAGGCCCTCGGCCACCACGCGCCGGCGCAGGTCACTGTCGGTGATGATGCCAAGTGCTGCGCCTTCGCCGGCATCGACCAGCACCGAGGACACGCCCTGCTCGGTCATCAGCTGCGCCGCTTCGCGCACGCTCTGATCCCGGCGCACGCTGATCGGCTCGCGGTTGATCATGCGCGCCACCTTGGTGGTCAGCATGTCGTTGCCGGCGCGCAGACGCACACCGGCCTGGCGCAGACGGGTGCGGTCCTCGACCTCGACGAATTCGGCAAACGCCTCGACCTCGTCGTATAGACGCTTGAACAACTTTGCCGGAATGAAGTAAATCAAGGCGTCTTCAGCAGCGCGCGCGGGGAAACGCGCTGGCTGCCCGGTAAGCAGGCTGAACTGGCCGAAGATCTCACCCTCGTCCAGGCGGTTGTAAAACGCCCCGCTGCGGCGAAACAGCTCCACGGCACCCTTGCGAATGAATCCCAGGGCGTCAATTTCCTGACCCCCCTGAACAATTTCACTGTCGGCCCGGTAGTAGGCAATCTCGACCTTCCCGGCGACCTTGTTCAGCAGCTCCTCGGGCAGAAAGCTGAACGGCGGATAGCGTCGCAGCTGTTCGCGGATTTCGAGTTGTTCAACTTCCACGGGCAGCGCCCTCGACATCGATCAGCCTTTCATCCTAGTGGAACGGCATCAAGGCTACCTGGCAATTCGGGATTTTCGGGAACTCCGGTTTCCGGTTTCCGGTTTCCGGTTTCCGGTTTCCGGTTTCCGGTTTCCGCCTTCCGCCTTCCGCCTTC
>RECK01000400.1 GCA_007694055.1 Wenzhouxiangella sp. | reverse complement strand
CCTGGCCGGGTTGCGGAGTACGGCACAAACCTTCCCCCAAGCCATCCGCGCCACCGGGCGCAGGATCAGAGTCACTGAACGAGCAGCCAGCAAGCAGGTAGTCTTACCGGACCCGGGCCACCGAGAGCCAGTCAGCCAACCCGGCCGATAACCCGGTCAGGCCCTGAGCGGCCGGATACCACCCGGTGCCTCCTCCACCCTTCCAAGCTCTTTTTCACCAGCTGGCAGCAAGCAAAACGTGCGAGCAGCCCCGGACAGCCCAAACGCCCTTCAAATCAAAGCACAAAGCCTTGTGCAGCTGCCGCCAGCTTTTCACACAAGGAAAAGCCCATGCCCGGCTCTGCCTACTCAGTTCTCTTCGGGCACTCAGGGTTTGCGGGACCCGGACATCACCATTTTCCTGGCGTTCTGGCGCCGGTGGTGTCGGCTGCTTTCAGTTTTCGAATCGATCGTTGAATATGACATCGCCCAGTTCATTCGGGCCGAATTCGAAAGCACCGATATCCTGGCTTTCGCCGAACAGCCGCGGGAAACCCGGGCCTCGTTGATCGAAGTCGATCCCCAGGGTCAGCATGCCGGCATCGATTGCCGGGCTGTCTGCCAGCAAGGCAACGGTCCGGCTGCGCCCGCCGTTGTCGGCCAAGGGTGCAATACCGGGATCCGCTACAACCTGGTTGTTCAGGTCAATCTCGTTGAACAGATCAGGCGGCAAATGGGTAACCAGGTTGTGGCGCCCGGTTACCTTGGCCGTATCGTGCCGAGTGATCTGGCTGTTTTCGAGGTTGCCGCTGGCATCCGTATTGTTGGCGATCAAGGTATTGCCGAAGCGCACCTCGGCGTTGACACCTATCCGAACCGCACTGGCACCGGTCGTCGAGGTGCCGCCGGACTCATTGAAGGCTATGGTGACATGCTGCACGGTCGCGTCGGACAGGTAACTGATTGCCAGGGCATGGCCGTAACCGGAATCGGCCACGATCGACTGGTTCTCGGCAATGGTTGAGTTGGCCAGGTAAAGCGCCTGATCGCTGACAGCCAGGCCGGCCAGCCCGGACTGAGTCACGTTGCCGGAAATCAGCGTGTTTCTGATCGAGGTGAAGGCACCGTTTTGGAAAAACACGGTCCCCACGGCGGCAGCCTCGTTGTTTTTTACCTGCGTATTCAGCAACGACGAGTTCTCTCGCTGGCCCGCCGCCCAGAGCGCGGATGCCACAACGGCCTTGTTACCGCTGATGACGGAGTCTGAAATATTGAACAAGGTCCCCGGACGCAAGGCCAGTCCGCCGCCGTTTTCTTCCGACTCGTTGTCATGAATCAGACCTTCATCGATCTGGACGTTGGCATCAAAGCTTTGGATTCCGCCACCAAAACGTCCGGCCTTGTTGCCGCTGATCTCGCTGTTGACTATGGTCAGCTCACCGTAGAGGACGAAGGGATAGGTCGACCCAACCAGGTTGATGCCACCGCCATCAAAGCCCGCCTCGCAGCTGGACACGACACTGTTCTCGATCTCGACCTCGGCAAAGTAACCGGCAATGCAACCACCACTGCCACCGCTGGAATTGGCAGAGATCACGGAGTTTCTGATTTCTGCCGTGGCCGGATAACCACCGGAAAAATAGCCGACATATCCCTCGAGCAAAATACCGCCGCCACCGGTCGCGCCGCTATTGCCGCTGACCACCGACTCTTGCATCTCCAGGTGACCGATGCGCAGCCAGATGCCACCGCCCATGGCTGCCGTATTGCCGGAAACTTCGCAATCAGACAGGCTGATGTCACCGCCGCTGGAGAAGATGCCGCCACCGGAGGCCGCCGGACCAGCGGAGTTGTCATTGATCCGGCTACCCTGGCAGTTCAGACCTGCTCCCAGCAGCACGCTGACACCGCCACCATCACTCTGAAGGTTTTCATTGCCACTGATCACGCTGTCGACCAGACCGACCTGAACATGGTTGCCATGGGCGCGAACCGCCCCACCCGCCTGCCCGTACTGGTTGTCGTCAACCCGGCCGTTGGTCAGGGTCATACCGGAAATCGTCGCCACCACGGGCCCGGCACTTTCGATATTGAAAATCCGGCTTTGCTGGTTGCCGGATATCGTGAGTTCATCTGCACCCGGTCCGTGCAGGTTCATCGAGCGTGTGATCTCGAGCTGACCGGAAGTCAGTGTGATCGTGGTCTCGGGCGGAAGGGCGAAATGAATATCGTGCGGATCGCCGCCGGTCGCATTGGCCTCGGCCAGCACCGCGCGCAGACTGCCCGGCCCGCTATCGGCGGGGCTGTCAACGGTAAAGCTGGCGGCCATGCACAGCCACGGGCACCCGGCCAGCGCCAGGGCCGCCGCAAGCGGCTTCAAACGAATACTGTCTTTCATGCTGACCTGCCAAACCAGTGAGCTCCTTTCAACGTTCGCAAATCAGCTTCACAGTCTGCCAGTCGAACCGGGCCGTTTCGCGGCTTGGCGCGATCAATCCCGGGCTGCCGGATACGCCGGGTATCGGGGCCCGGGGCGAAAACCAGCGGTCGAGCAGCGCCCATCCGGCAAACTCCAGTTCAAAGTGCCGTTCGGTCAAATTGGACCTGAGCGGCTGGCCGATGGTGCCGAGGCCACGGCCCGTGGGCCCTCATCCACGGCTCTCCGTGAAGCTGCGTCGCAGGCATTTGAGTACAATGCCAAGTGGCTCACGAGTGTTTTTGAATTCCAGGCCTGCAATCGCACCAGTCAAGTGCAGCGTCTCATCGGAGCCATCAACCATGTTGAACTTGCCTATAGCCGTAATGGTCGTTCGAATTTACCCGGGTCATTGGTCATCCAGATGAGCCTGTTCGCCGAGCTAAAGCGTCGCAACGTATTCCGCGCAGCCGGTTTGTACATGGTTGGTGCCTGGCTGATCGTGCAGGTAGCAGAGACCGTGCTACCGGCTTTCGATGTGCCTGCCTGGGTACTCAGAGCCACGATCGTCCTGCTCGCCATCGGATTTATCCCGGCCGTGATTTTTTCCTGGATCTACGAGCTGACGCCTGAAGGGTTGAAGCGCGACGCCGACATCGCGCCCGAGCACTCGAACGCCCCGGTCACGGGTCGGCGAATGGACCGGCTGATCCTGGTCGGCGTGCTGGCGCTTATCGGGCTATTGCTGGCTGACTGGTTCTGGCCTTCCGAGGGGGTCGTGCCCACGCGTGCACCTGCCGTGGTTGAAAGCGAAGCATCGATTGCGGTCCTGCCTTTCGTCAACATGAGCCCCGATGCCGACAACGCGTTTTTCGCCGACGGTATTGCCGAAGAACTGCTCAACGTGCTCGTCGGCATTGAGGGCCTGAAGGTGGCTTCGCGCAGCTCCGCGTTTTCGTTCAAGGACTCGGCCACGCCAATTCCCGAGATCGCCCGCCTGCTCGATGTTCACCACGTGCTTGAAGGCTCGGTGCGCAAGCAGGGCCAGCGCGTCCGCATCACCGTCCAGCTGATTCATGCCAGGAGCGACGCTCACCTGTGGTCGCAGACCTACGAGCGTGATCTGACCGATATTTTCCGGGTCCAGGAGGAAATCGCCAGTTCGATCACGACGGCGCTTGAAGATGTGCTCGGCATACGCCGGGTTTCAGTGGCGGCCCCGACCACCGACCTGGTGGCCTACGAGCACTTCCTGCGCGGGCGAACGCGTTTCTACCAGCGGGTCGGGCTGGATGCGGCCATCGATGACCTGGAGCTTGCCGTCGCGCGTGACCCGGGCTTTGCCGAGGCCTGGGGCTTTCTTGCGGCAGCTATCATAGCGGCCAGCTCCGGATGGCCGACTGCGCGCGATCGCGAAGCCTTGCGGGCCCAGGCGCCGCTGGCGGCTGATCGCGCCCTGGCGCTTGATCCCGGCCTGGGTATCGCCCTGGCGGTCAAGGGCGACTGGCTGTTCCGTGAGGGTGACCCGGCGCAGATGGCAGAGGGCCTGCGCTTGCTCGAGCGGGCGGCAGACGAGGCGGCGGTGGATACTACAGCGCGCCTGTGGCTCGGATTATCCTGGCTTGATGCGGGCTTCGTGGATCGTGCCTTGCCCCACCTGGTCAAGGCGCAGGCCGAGGATCCCCTGGTGCCCAACAACAACGGCTATCTCGGGCTTGCTCGTGCGACCCAGGGGCAAGTCAGCGAGGGTAGCCGGTTGGCCCTGCGAGCTGTCGAACTCAGCGGGCAGGCATTCTGGGCCTACGTGATCGCCCTTGAGCTGGTCAACAGCGATGATCATGCAGCCGCGTCCGAGCTGCTGGCCAACGCACAGCAGAAGGTCCAGAACGATGGCAGCGAGTTTTTGGCCGACATGCTGGCAGCGCTGGAGGATCCTTCGCGACGCGCGCAGTTGCTGGCCGCCA
>RECK01000399.1 GCA_007694055.1 Wenzhouxiangella sp. | reverse complement strand
AGACCTTTGGTTCGGCCCGTGAGATCGTGGTGCGCATGCCGGCCGATCAGGACGACGAGACCGGTGCTGATCTGAGTACCCAGGTGCTCAGGGCCTTGTCCGCGCAGGAACCAGCGATTGATCTGCGCCGGGTCGAGTTTGTCGGCCCCCAGGTTGGTCAGGAGCTGGCCGAGCAGGGCGGCCTGGCGATGCTGTATGCCCTGTTCGGCATCCTGCTTTACGTGTCATTCCGCTTCCAGTGGCGTTTTGCGGTTGGCGCGGTCGCGGCCCTGGTTCATGACGTGTTGCTGGTGGTTGGCATCCTGTCGCTGTTCCAGGTCAACTTCGACCTGACCGTGGTGGCGGCGATCCTGGCCGTGATCGGTTACTCGCTCAACGACACCATCGTGCTTTACGACCGCCTGCGTGAAAACTTCCGGATCAAGCGCAAGGGCACGCCCACCGAGCTGTGCAACCTGTCGATCAACCAGATGTTGGGTCGGACCCTGATGACCTCGTTGACTACCCTGCTGGTGCTGATTGCGCTGTTCTACTTCGGCGGCGAGATCATCCATGCCTTTGCCTTTACCCTGATTATCGGCGTCGTGATCGGAACATACTCGTCGATCTACATTGCCGGTAACGCCGCCATCATCCTGGGTGTGACCAAGCAGGACCTGATGCCGGTGGAAAAGGAAGGCGAGGACCAGCCCGATATCGAAGTGCTGCCCGAGCGGTTTCGCCGCGGCGAGAGCACCTGATGAAGCGCGGGGTTGTCGCATCGCTGCTGCTGGCCGCCTGCCTGGCCGGTCCGGCACTGGCGGCTGATCGCTACCTGGTTGATGCCAGCCTGTGGCTAGACGGCGAACTGGCCGGTACGCCAACGGTGATCGTGGAGGCCGGCGAGCCCGCCAGCCTCGAGCGCATGGGAGAGCCCAACTTCCGCTTGACCGTCATGGTCGAGCCGATTTCCGACAGCATGATGCCGCAGGACATCCTGTGGCTGCACATTACCGTGGAACAATACGGCGATGAGGGCTGGGAGGAACTGGTTGACAGCATGCTGGGCGCGCGCGAAGGCGAGCTGACCAGCTTGTCGGTGGTCGAAGAGGGCCAGGAGCCAACGCGGGAATCCGCCAGTCTCTTTCTGCAGGCTCAAACTTCTCGCCTGCTGCCGGCCGAATACCAGAACTGAGTCGGGCGGTGGCGCCCGACCGCCCCAATCAGCACGGGTTAGCGGGCCTGGCGGCACTGCTGCTGCCCCTGCTGTTGCTGCTGGTGCTGTTCTGGCCTGAATCAGGCCAGGATGCCGATCCCGAGGCAGGGCGTGTTTATCTGCTTGCCACGGCGACCACCGGCGGCACTTTCTATCCGGTCGGCGTTGCCCTGGCAACGCTGACCCGCCAGACGCTGGAGCCCGGGCATGGCATCGCCCTGGCTGCTATCAGCAGCGCCGGCTCCGAGGAGAATCTTCGCCTGATGCGCTCCGGCGAAGCGCCCTTCGCCATTCTCCAGGGACTGTATGGGGCGCGGGCCTGGGCCGGGGAGGGGCGTTCCACGGATGAGCCCGCCTTTGACGATCTGCGCAGTGTCACCGCGCTTTGGCCCAACGTCGAGCATTTCCTGATTCGCCAGCGCCTGGTCGACGACGGCACGCTGGCAGACCTTTCCGCCCTGTCCGGACGGCGCTTTTCGATTGGTGCCCGCTATTCCGGCACCGAGGGTTCCAACCGTCATATCCTGGGTGCACTGGGATTCGATCCCGACAATGAGTTCAGGCTGGTTTTCCAGGGCTACGGTGCCAGTGCCGATGCATTCCAGAACCAGCTGATCGACGGCATGAATACGCCGGCCGGCGTACCGGTGGGTGCGGTCACCCGAACCATGGCCGGCGCGCGCGGAGAGGCGGTGCTGTTGAACGTCAACCCCGATCAGCTGGCAGCGATCAATCACCGCTATCCCGGCCTGTGGCGCTTTTTTGAGCTGCTCGCCGAGACCTATCCCCATCAGCCCGAGCCGGTTCGCACCATTGGCCAGGCCAACCTGCTGGCGGTTACCGCCGATGTGCCGGAGGAGCACGTCTACCGCGTGCTGGAAACGCTCTACGAGCACCTGGCCTACCTGCATGCCTTCCATGCCGCAACCCGTGCGATGTCACTGGACGCCGCACTCGACGGCTTGCCCGTACCGCTGCATCCGGGTGCGGCCAGGTTTTACCGCGAGCGCGGCCTGGATATACCGGCCCGACTGCTACCCCCGGAGGCGGTTCGGTGAGCAGCTTCTTCGACCGCCTGCGCGCCAGCGTCCAGGCTGACAGTCCCGGGCCTATTGAAGAGCGGGACCCGGGTACCCTGATCGCCTCCGAGGCGGGCCGCAACCTGCCGGTATTCCTTTACGCCGCCGCAGTCGGATTGATCCACGTTGCCTTCAACCTGGGCCTGCTGTTGCCGGACCTGTGGGTGGGCGTGTTCCACTTCGCCAGTCTTGGCCTGCTGGCCCTGATGCTTCACCCGGTCGGGAGGACAGCCGGCTGGGGCGAGGCGCTGCTGGGTCTTTTTCTGCTGCTTGCCGCAGTTGGACTGCTGGCGCTGGAAGGGCCGCTGTATGAGCGCGGCCTGCAGTTTTCACTCGCTGACTGGCTGGTCTGCCTGCTGATCGTCATGCTGGCCATTGAACTGGTTCGACGAACGGCGGGGTGGCTGATTCCCCTGCTGGTCGTGGTTCTGCTGGCCTACGCCAGCGGCTGGGGCGCGAACCTGCCCGGCGTATTCGGTTTTCCCGGCCTGCGAACCGAGACCGTGCTGTACCGCGCCGTCTACACCTCCGAGGGGCTGTTTGGCACCATCGCGCGCATCTCCTGGAGCTATGTCTTCATGTTCGTGCTGCTCGGCGCCTTCCTGGTCCGTTCCGGTGCCGGAGACTTCATCATCGCCCTGGCCAGGGCGGTGGCGGGTCGGGTCGCTGGCGGTCCTGGACTGGTCGCGGTGGCCTCTTCCGGCCTGATGGGCTCGATTACCGGCTCGGCCGTGGCCAACACGGCATCCACCGGGGTCATCACCATTCCGCTGATGAAACGCGCTGGATTTCCCGCTCGCTTTGCCGGCGGTGTCGAGGCGGCGGCGTCTACCGGGGGTCAGCTGATGCCGCCGGTGATGGGGGCCGGGGCTTTCCTGATGGCCAACTTCACCGGCTTGAGCTACCTCGATATTATCGCCGCGGCCCTGATTCCGGCGCTTCTGTACTTTCTCTCCCTGGCCTTGTTCGTGCGCGTTCGTGCCGGCAAACTGGGGCTTGAGCCGCAGGACGCGGGCGAGGGAGAGACTATTGCCCGGGCGTTGCGTCGCGGCTGGCCGCTGCTGTTGCCGCTGGCCGTGCTGGTCGGCATGCTGGTGGCCGGCTTCACCCCGGTTTATGCGGCGGCCTGCGCCATGCTGGCCACGGTGGCCGGGTCCTGGCTGAGCGGCCGGCGCATGGGCCTGGTTGCCGTCATCGAGGCACTATCCAACGGTACCCGGGCCATGGTGCCCACGGCCATGTTGCTGATTGCCATCGGACTGGTGGTCAACGTGCTGACCACCACCGGCATCGGCAACACCTTGTCGATCATGATCGCGCAATGGGCCGGGTCCAGCCTGCTTATCGCCCTGGTCCTGGTCGCGCTGGCCTCATTGATTCTGGGCATGGGCTTGCCGGTAACGGCTGCCTACATTGTTCTTGCCGCCGTGTCAGCACCGACGCTGTTCGGACTGATGCTGCAGGCCGAGCTGGTCCAGGCCCTGGTCGAGGGTCAGATCACGCCACTGGCGCGCGAAGCGCTGCTGTTGGCCGCCCCGGCCGTGGACGGCTTGCTCGGTCAGCCCATGCCCCCGGACCAGGCTCAAGTCCTGGTTGCGGCGATGACGCCCGAGCTGCAGCGCACCACCGCCGAAGCCCTGCTGGACCCGGCCGTGCTGGCCGGCAGTCTGCTCGCCGCTCACATGATCATCTTCTGGCTCAGCCAGGATTCCAACGTCACGCCCCCGGTGGCGCTGGCCGCCTTCACCGCCGCCGGCATTGCCGGCACCCGGCCCATGGCCACCGGCTTCACCGCCTGGAAACTGGCCAAGGGTCTGTATCTCATTCCCTTGTTGTTTGCCTACACACCATTGGTCAGCGGCGACTGGAGCCAGGCGCTGCAGGTGGCCGTATTTGCACTGTTTGGGCTGTATGCGCTGGTCGGGTTGCTCGAAGGCTGGCTGGAAGGCCCGCTGGCCTGGCCCGTACGCCTATCCCTGATCATCCCGGCCGGGCTGCTGATGTGGCCGGATCTCGACCTGTTCCTGCGTCTGCTTGGCCTGCTTGCATTGTCCGTCCCGGTTGCCTTCGGAATCCTCCGCCGGGCCTGAA
>RECK01000296.1 GCA_007694055.1 Wenzhouxiangella sp. | reverse complement strand
GACTCAGACGCACTCCCGAAGGGCGAGCCGGAAAGCGCTCATCTGCGGCGTTAGGGCTCTTGGAAAGGCAATAAGCATTCCCGGCGAGCCCTGCCTTGCAGCTAAGCGCTTTCCGACTCGCTGAATGTTACAGGATTAATGACGGGGTACACTAGATCCTTGCTGCCGACTTCACGAATCTGGAAGGTTGATGGGGACATCATGTGGTTGCTGGGACGCCCAAATCCAAGGCAATTCCCGAGTTTGGTCAGTCGCAATGTGGACACTCGCCATTTTGGATTCTTTGCCGTGCCAGAGAGCACCCTGCGCCAGCTGCACTGATCAATCGGATGTTTTTCCGAGCGCCTGCGAAATGGGCTAAGGTTTGGCGATGAGGAAGCTTCTGATCGTTTTTCTGATTCCGGCTTTGCTGGTCGGCGCGTATGTCCTGAACCTGGTTCGAGATGCTGGCGAATTCCGTCAGGTCGTGAATGTCTACCCCGGAGACTGCCGCCAGGTTCCGGGGCTGCCCGGCAGCGAGGACATTACCGTTCATCCCTCGGGACAATATGCCTATGTTTCCAGCGATGACCGTCGCTCGGTCATGTGCCCGCTTCGCGACGGGGCTTGGGTTCCGTTCAGGTCAGGTTGAGGCTGCTTGTGCCAGAATCGAAACTGCACACCTCGTGCTGACAAGCTGATTTATGGAGTTTTTTTGATGTTGAAGTTCGCCTGTTTGAAGACTGTTGCCGTCAGTGTGCCGCTGGCCGTTTTGCTCACCGCTTGTGCCACCACCTCCGATCCCTGGACCGGAGAAGAACGAGCTACGCGAACCGGGCAGGGTGCGGCCGTAGGTGCCGGAATCGGCGCGGTTATCGGTGCGATCAGCGGAGGCGACAGGGTCAAGCGCGCCGCCATCGGTGCCGGTATTGGTGCGCTGAGTGGTGCTGCGGTCGGCAACTACATGGACCGTCAGGAGGAAGCCCTGCGACGGCAGCTGCAAGGTAGCGGGGTCAGCGTTACCCGGCGCGGTGACGACATCATCCTGAACATGCCGGGCAACGTAACCTTCGATATCGACAGCGATGCTTTGCGTCCGGCGTTCTTCGAGGTGCTGAACTCGGTCGCCCTGGTTGTCAAGGAGTTTGACCAGACCGTTCTGGTCGCTGAAGGCCATACCGATATTACCGGGCCAAGGGCACACAACATGGACTTGTCCCTGCGCCGCGCACAGACTGTCAGTCGCTATCTCATTGGGCAAGGTGTCGCTCCGGTCAGAGTGGACAGCCATGGTTTCGGACCTGACTACCCGATTGCCAGCAATGACACGACCGATGGGCGAGCTGCCAATCGTCGCGTGGAGTTGACCCTGATGCCGATCACTGGTTGATCGGCACGGATGCTTGGCCCAGCGGTGCTGGCCGACATGGTGTCGGTAATGCAGCCCTTGACCCTTTCTGGCGGTGATTGATCTTGCAGGCGTATTACCTGATTTGCGGCGTGGCCCACTGGTCAAGCCACCGCTGGAATACCAATCGGGGCGGGATGTAACCAGAAGACAGAGATGAGTCTCTCGACTTTCCATTCTCTGATCCGTGTTAGCCTGCAAGGCTGTTCGGCCCCACCGCTTAGTGGGGACTGTCCTGGCAATCGGTAGTACGACTTCCCGAAGAATCACGATAAAGCTCCCTCTGGGCCCATATTTCGCTCAAGGAGTTCTTATGTTTTCTGCTTTCGTAGGCCCGCCCCGGGCCGGGTGCCTGTCGCCTCCAGTTCCACTGATAGATCAGCTTGCCCACGCCAGGCAGCGGCCCGGTGCTGACTTGGAATCAGATTCGTCCTTGTTTCCAGCGGGCTTGAAGCCTGTCCCCATAGCTACTGTTGTCGCCGTGCCAGGGCTTGCCGATACTGCGGTTGTTTACTGCGAGGGCAACTTCGGTGCAATTGACGGAAAGACTGCGAACGGATTGGTTCGGCACTCTGAGAAGTATCGAATCCTGTCTGTAATTGATAGCGAGAAGGCTGGGTCAGATTCCGGAGCTCTGCTTGACAATGTAGCCAACGGCATACCTGTTTGCCGTGATCTTTCCGATGCGCTTGCCTTGGCCGATGATGTGCCGGACTTTTTCATCTACGGTATGGCGCCGGCCAGCGGAATGTTGTCGCCGGACGAGCGCAGCCTTGTGCTCACAGCCATCGAACTGGGGATGCATATCGTCAACGGGTTGCACGAGTTTCTCAGTGATGACCCGGAATTCCAGGCCGCAAGTATCGCCAACAACGTTCGAATCATCGATATTCGCAAGCCGCGAGCCAAGAACGACCTGCATTTGTTTAGCGGTCGCATTCACGAAGTGACCTGCCCGCGCATCGCCGTGCTGGGTACGGATTGCGCGATCGGCAAACGCACCACGGCGACGGTGCTTGTCCGTGCGCTCAACGATGCCGGACTGAAGGCGGTGATGATCGGCACCGGTCAAACGGGGCTCATTCAGGGCGCCCGCTACGGCGTGGCGATGGATGCCGTGCCGTCACAATTCTGTGCCGGTGAGCTGGAGGCGATCATCGTTGAGGCTTTCGAGGTCGAGCAGCCTGATGTGATCATCATCGAAGGGCAGGGCGCGCTGAGTCATCCGGCATTCTCGACTACATCATTCATTCTCCGCGGCAGTTGCCCAGATGCCGTGGTGTTGCAGCACGCGCCGGGACGCGCCGCACGCTGCGACTTTGAGCAAATGCCCATGCCCTCGCCGGCCAGCGAGATCAATCTGATCCAGACCTTCTCCGACACCCGGGTGATCGGGCTGACCATCAATCATGAGCACATGAGCGAGTCCGAGATCGATACTGCAATCGGTTTGTACGAATCCGAGCTTGATATTCCCTCGACCGATGCCTTGAGCCGTTCGCCAAAGCGCCTGCTGGACATGGTTTTTGCGGCATTCCCCGAACTTGAACGCAAGCTGCCCCCCGTGGCCGAATGACTTCGCCCCGGCTGGACATTGATCTGGACAGGATCGAGTACAACGCGCGTACACTGGTCGAACGTCTGGCCACGCGCGGCATTTCGGTGACCGGGGTGACCAAGGCCGGGCTGGGCTCGGCCGATATTGCCAACGCACTGCTCCGGGCCGGTGTGAGCGCGCTCGGCGATTCTCGAATCGAGAATATCGAAGCCATGCGTCGCGGGCAGGTCGCTGCACCCATATCCCTGGTTCGCTCGCCGATGCTCAGCCAGGTCGAGCGCGTGGTGCGTTCGGCTGATGTGAGTTTCAATACCGAGTTGTCCGTACTTACCCGCCTTTCAAGCGCCGCCGGCGAGGCCGGTCGAACGCACGCAGTCGTGCTCATGGTTGAACTCGGTGATCTGCGCGAAGGCATCATGCCCGTTGATCTTGCAGACATGGTGCGCTCAGTGATGGGCTTGCCAAACATCACTTTGCTTGGCATTGGGGCCAATCTGGCATGTCACAGCGGTGTCGTTCCTGACGGCAACAACATGTCAGAGCTTTCGGCCCTGGCCGAATCGATCGAGGCGGCCTTCAGTATTCGCCTGGCGCTGGTCTCGGGCGGCAATTCGGCCAACCTGGACTGGGCGCTGGGGGTTGAAGATACGGGTCGGATCAACAATCTGCGTCTCGGTGAGGCCGTCCTGCTTGGTTGCGAGCCGCTGAACCGTCAGCCGATCGTCGGCCTTTACACCGATGCAATCACGCTGGTTGCTGAAGTCATTGAATCCAAGACCAAGCCGGCCCAGCCCTGGGGGGCATTGGCCCAGACTGCCTTCGGCCAGCCTCCCGCGGTGGACGGTTCGGGGGAAATGTCGCGTGCCATTCTGGCCCTTGGTCATCAGGACGTCGATCCGCTGGGTCTCGTGCCACCTGCTGGAATCAAGATACGGGGCGCCAGCGGCGACCACCTCATTGCTTCCACTGGAGGTGCTGAGCTTGCAGTGGGCGAAGAGATCAGGTTCGGGCTGAATTACAGCGCACTGATCCGGGCGATGACATCGCCGTTCGTTGTCAAGGTCATGAGTCGGCGAAAAGCGGGCAGTATTCACCACATTCAATCCATCTGAACAGGAAGTCCGTTTCAAGCCGCGTACCCTGCCGCAGTAGGGCCGTGGAGGCGATGGGTCGGTGCTCGGGCGGTTTTTCCGCGAGCACTCCCCGCTCGTCAGCGGCAACGACCGAAGCGGCTCCAGTGCAAGTCTTGCAGTCGATTCGTTTTTATCCTTCCATACCGATAACGCATTTCCATGCGGCCCACTAGACTTGCGATTTTTCAGGTTATATCCGGATCCCGCAAACCCCTGATTGCCCGCAAAGCCGACGAGCCCGTTACCGGACGCGCTGTCGTGAAACGAACCCAAAAGAGCATCACGCAGAGGCGCAAAGATGCAGAGATCGCAGAGGAAAAAAGATATTCTGTGAGGGATATGTGCCTC
>RECK01000397.1 GCA_007694055.1 Wenzhouxiangella sp. | reverse complement strand
GCAGCCCCGGACAGCCAAAACGCCCCTCAAATCAAAGCACAAAGCCTTGTGCAGCTGCCGCCAGCTTTCTGCACACAACAAAACCGCATGCCTGGCTCTGCCTACTCGGTACCCTTCGGGCAATCAGGGCTTGCGGCTCCGGATATAACCAGATTTATGGCTTGTGGCTGGATTCAGGTAGTTTCAGCAAGCTTTCGGTATCCAGCCCTGCTCGACCAAGCCCATGATTCACGTGACTATTTTCCGGTTTGATGTTTTTTTGAACAATTTTTGACACCCTGAATAAGCGCTATTTCTGTCTCCTCCCCAAGATAGACCGCGACCTTGCCCGGAACCGTGGGCTTCATTGCAGGGAGTGCATACAAATGAATCGAATTTTCCTTGGCTTGCCGGCGATCATGCTCGTCCTGGTACTCGCCATGCCCGCGCTGGCCGAACTCGAGCCTGAGCGGGTCCCGTTCAATCAGGTCATTCTGTATGACTTCGAGCATCTGCTGCTCGGGCCAGTCGGGGAGGGTGGCCCCAGCCAGGGGGAGCCCCATGAACTCAGCTGGGCGGCCGTCGGTCAGGTTGATGTCATCGAAGGTACGATCGATGGACGAAGCCTGCTGCTGACCCACCCGGCAACCGGTTCTCCCACCGCCTGGTTCCAGCTCCCCGGCAATGTTGGCCTGACCAGCGGTCAGGTCCGCTTCAACTTCCAGATTCGGCCGTCACATCGGGACGAATTCCGCGTCCTGTTTCGCCGCCCTGGCTCAGCAGCCGACTCTTATCTCACGATCAATCTGCGCCCGTCCGGAAATGCGACGGCACAAAGTGGCTTGGAGGCAGCTGTTGCGCTGGGTACCTATGAGGCCGGGGAGCTGCTTGAATTTACCGTTGATTTCGATCTGGACCAGCGCAGCTGGAGCCTCTGGTTTCGGGGTGTCCAGCTGGCTGATGACCGCCCGCTCAATGAAAATGTCACCCAGGGGCTGGGGCGCATCGGATTCGGGACGTTCAGCAGCGCCATTGAAGGTCGTACCCTCGAATTCGACAATATCGAGATCCTGATCGATGACCCGGCGATCGCCCTGCTCGATGCGGATTTCAACGACAAGACGCCGAGTGAGCCGATTGGTACCGGTGGCGCCGCCCTGGGCGAGCCGATCGCGATCAGCGAGTGGCTCGATACCTGGATCACCGATTCCGGCAGCGGTGACCGCAGCCTGTTCGTGATGAAGGAAGAGGCAGACGGCTTCGAGAGTGCCTACACCGAATGGCGTTTCCTCCAGGATGCCAGCGTTCAGGCCGGCTGGCTGCAGGCGCGTTTCGATCTGACCGTGCACGCGGCCTCGAATAATCACTTCATCCTGGCAGCCGACGATGAAGAACTGATGCGGATCGAAACCACGGCCAATGAGCCTGAAGTGCTGGTGCGTTTCCCAGACCAGGCCAATGGCGATGTGGTGGGCGGTTACGAGATTGGCGAGACCCAGCCGGTGCGCATCGTCTGCCAGATGGCTGAACGCTATTGCAGCGTGGCGCTGAACGACGAGTGGGTCATCGATCGGCGTGACTTTGCGGCAAGCTCATCATCCGAGCTGGCAATTGACCGTTTCTTCGCCGGTATGGCCGGCGTCAGCCCCGCCTATTCCATGTTCGAACTGAACAATCTGCGTATCAGTGCGACCGCGCCGTCGGCCTTGCCGGTCTCGGCCGAGTTCATGCAGCAGCCGACCGATACGGTTTGCCGCATGGCCTTCGATCCGGCGCCGACCGTGTTGGTCAGGGACGGCCACGGCGAGCCGGTGCCCGGCGAGTGGACCCTGGTGTTGAGCGAATACACCAGCGTGCTCGGCTGGAGTCCGCTGGAGATCCCCGCTGACCCGGTCACCATCGATGGCCTGGCCGAGTTTGCCGATGTGGTGATCCGGAGAACCGGCCAGGGCGCACGTTTGCAGGCCGTGGTTGCCGGTCATGTTCCCACCGTAATGGCCGTCAGCGAGCCGTTTGATGCCCTGCCGGGCCCGCTGGTCAACGCCGATTACGAAGGCAGCGATGATGACGGCCCATTCCTTGCCGCTGTGCCGCAACGGCTCTGGGTTGCCGTCTTTGATGACTGCAACAACAATGCCCCGATCGGTACCGAGGGCACGGTGGTCATCCACAGCGGGCCGGAAGGTGCCAGCCTGGACGGGAATACCGGCACGGTCGACGAGTGGGGCGAGATCGAGCTGAATCAGCTGGTGTTCGACCGGCCCGGTGAGTACGTGCTGGATCTGGAGATCGACGGTGTTCGCCTGGAAAGCCTGAGTAGTCCGATCGTGGTCGGGTCCGAGCGGATCTTCAACGACCGCTTCCAGTCACTGTCGGAATAGGCCGACGGCCCCTGCCCGGGCTGTCCCGGGCCTTGGCACCGAGACCGACAAGGACAAGGCCGTGGTCCGAGGCGGTTTCAGGCTTCCGGCTCCTGGAAGCGATCCCTGAAAATCAGGTTCAGCAACTCGTCGTATTCAAACGGACCGAGGTCGATGGTGCCGCCGACAACTCGGGTGTTGCCGTCCAGATCCAGCGGCAGCGGTTCGCTGGTGTCGCCGTTGTCGTTGATATCGAATTCATCGGCTGGCAGCAGGGCGTTGCTGCCCTGGCCAATGGTCGGTGAGCCGGCCAGCATGCGCAGATCGCCGAAGTCGAAGCCGGGCAGATTGGGAAGGCGCACGACCTGCGGCGTGTTGGCTGGGTCCATGCCGTTTAAGTTGCCATCCGCACCGCCTGGCCGGAACTGGACCAGGCTGTGACTGGCGGTGACCGCAGTGTCGAAATCCCCGATGGCATTGTTGCTGCCGTTGTCCCAGAACAGGCTGTTGTGCAGGGTGGTACTGGCATTGAAGTGGGCGATGGCGCCAAAGTTGTTGGTCGGTCGATTGCTCCACACCGTGACGTTGGTCAGCGTGACATCGCCGTCGTTGACGTTCTGCATCATGCCGCCGCTCGAGGTGGCGACATTGCCCACGAACAGGCCATTGGCTATGCTCAGCAGGCAGCCGTCACAGGTGATGGCGCCGCCTTCGCTGGCCTGGTTGCCAAGGAAGCTTGCGTTGATCAGGGTTGCCGAAGGTATCGCTTGACCCTCGTTGCTGGGCATATACAAAGCACCGCCGTTATTCAGGGCCCTGTTGTTTTCAAAGTGCAGCCGGGTCAGCACCGGCGCGCTGTTTGAGCCCTGGATGCGAATGGCTCCGCCGCGCTGGGCCACGTTGTTCAAAAACCGCACCTGGTTCAGCCGTGGGCTGGCGTTATCGATATCCAGAATGCCTTCATTGTTACTGCCAGCGAAGTTGCCAAGGAAATCGATATTTTCAAGGACCATGACGGTGCCGTTGGTCAGGCGCATGCCGGCGCCATTGGCGGCTGTGCCTGCGGTCACGGTAAATCCGTCGACCCGCGTTTCTGGACCGGCCGCATTGGCAACCAGAATGGGCCCGGCGTTGTCGCCCACGATCTGGTTTGGCAAGGTTGGGATTTCGGCCAGGTCATTGCCGTCGACATCACCGCTCAGGATGGTCTGGTTGGCGGTCCAGTTACGCGCATCGCGCTCATCTTCGGTGCCGTTGAAGCCGCCGTAGAGGGCAACGCCAGTTCCAAGATTGAACGACGAACTCGCGTTGGCCGGTGTGTAAAGGCCGGCCGCGACCCAGACTTCGGCACCGGCTTCAGCGTTATCGAGCGCCTCGGCCAGGTCGTTGAACGCATTGTCCCAGCTGCTGCCGTCGTTTTCGCCGCTGGCCTGGTGGTCGACATACCAGACCGTCGCGCTTTGCGCGGCGACGTTCGAGGCCGTTGCGGTGTTCATGACGACCAGAAGAGCAAGCATCAACTGCATTATTTTCAAGTTTTTCATTGGAGTCCTTTCCTGGGGTCAGGTTTTTCTGATTTACTTGCGAGGCGGCCGGATGCCACGATCAGCAGGCTCAGCATCAACAGCAACAGCGCTGGCAGGCCCAGGGCCGGAACCGGAATGGCCGGGCGTGTGCCATTGCCGAACAGTCCGACCTGGCTTGGTGAGGCCAGGGCATTGGAAACGATCACGAGCTGATCGTCGAATGTGCCGTCGGAAAGCGGTGCGAAGCTGAGCAACACGGTGCAGGTTTCGCCGGGTGTCAGCGTGCGCGGCAGCGGAGCACAGTCCATGGCATCGAAGCCAAAGGGTGCATGCGGTGCCACGAAGTCCTCGATCACCAGATTGACTGGGCCGCTGTTGGTCAGGGTCAGCGTCTGTTCGTCATCGCTTCCTGGGTTGACGGGCATGAACTCGACATTGCCCGAGCTCAGATCCAGCTGGATCGTCAGGCAGTCAACCGCCACGTTGGCGATGGCCTGACCAGGCAGCTCACCACTGGCGTTGTCGACCGTGCAGATTTGTCCAGTGGGCTGGCTGAGAATCGT
>RECK01000365.1 GCA_007694055.1 Wenzhouxiangella sp. | reverse complement strand
CCCCTGCCATCGACCTGTGCCCGTTGATCACCTTCGACAACGACTTGCCGTTTGACCTGCGCGGTCAACTGCGCGGCACGGCCCATGAGGGCGGCCCCTTGACCGAAGCACCCGATCCTCCGACCGATGTCGGCGTGCTGCGCTTCGATGCCGGCGCCATCGAAACCAGCTGGCCCCAGCCTACCGATGAACTGTTTGGCGATCGCTTCGAAGCCGGGCCCTGAAAGCAGCGCTTGCTTGGACTGGCAAAGGTCAGGGTTTCGGCCTCAACTGGCTTGATGGCCGGAATTCACGCACGATTGCGTAAGGTTCTGAAACGCATCGAACGAGGTATTCATCCGTGGGTCTGTTGTTGTTCCTTGCCGGCAGCGCCTTTGTGGCGCTGCCGTTTTTGCACCATCTGAAACCCGAATGGGGCGAGCCGCCTGAAACGCTAACCCCCGGCAGCGACGACCTGCGCGCCGGCAAGCGGGTATGTCTTGGCGGTATCGCCCATGAGCACGAGCCGGCCCTGCCCTCGCCCGTCGATCCCGGCGAGCGGGTGCTGTGGTGTCACGCCGTGGTGAACAAGTATCCCGGGCCGCACCTGGGCAAGGGCCCGCCACCGACCCGAACGCTGAAGGCCGCCACCTGGTTTCGCCTGGTCGATGAGAACCATCCTGATCAATACGTGCTGGTTGACGGCAATCGTCTGGGCGCAGCGTCAGTCACGCTTGACCACGATCCCGAACGCGACCCGGCCGCCGATTCCGAACCACAAGCCGGCGCCCAGGCCAACCCGCTGATGGAATTGTTCGACCTGTTCATCGACATATCGAAGGCCATGAGCAGCGCCAACATCAAGGTCATTCGTCCAGGCGACAAGCTATGGATAAGCGGCCGCCTGCGCCAGGGCGCGCAAGGGCTGCACCTGGGCCGCTGGGCCATGGTCGACAACGTCCATCCGGGACGGCGGCATGAACGCGACCTGGCCACCGCGCGCCTGGTTGCCTGGATTGCCGGCCCGGCCCTGATGATCCTGGGTCTGTGGCGGATACTGGCCTGAGCGATGCACTTGGCATCACAGACAGCGCGCAGCGGTATCCGCGGCCGCGGCGTCGGGTTACCATTCTAAGGAAAGCGCGAACCTGCCGATCGGACCTCCTCAGACCTTGAATCTCAGGGTTGTCTGGCGCCAAATAGACGCGCAAACGCTGTCTGGGAAGGACTGGAAAGGAGAAACGTGTCAGACAACGAGGTTTCAAGCCAATCGGCACTGCTGAACGATGAAGCGACGCCCGGGCAATCGGTAACTGCGCTTCTTTACAACTGGCGCCAGGGCGATGAGGCGGCGCGTGATCGCTTGATGCCGCTGGTCTATGCCGACATGCAGAAGCTGGCCAGGCGAGAACTGCGTCAGGAGCGGGCAGGACACACCCTGTTGACCCGAGACCTGGTGCACGAGGCCTACGAACGCCTGGTCAAGGCCGACGTATCCTGGAACGATCGCCGACATTTCTTCGCCATTGCGGCACGCACCATGCGCCGGGTGCTGGTTGATCACGCCCGCGCCAGGCAGGCTCACAAGCGTGGTGCCGGCGCAACCGTTTTCTCGCTGGATCAGCTTCACCGCCAGGAGCTTCCGCAGGCTGCGGACGCGCGCCAGTTCGACGTCCTCGACATCGATGAAGCCCTGACCCGACTGGGCGAAATCGACCCGCGTATGGAACAGGCAGTGGAACTCTGCTTTTTTGCCGGCATGACCCACGATGAGGCCGCAGCCACGATCGGCAGCTCTCGGGCAACGGTCCAGCGCGACTTGCGCTTCGCCAAGGCGTGGCTGCGCAATTACCTGGAGAGCAACTGATGGAAGCGGCGCGCTGGAAGCGGATCCAGGAACTGTTTCACCAGTTACTGGAACTCGAGGACTCAAAGCGCAGCGCGTTTCTCGACCAGCACTGCGCCGACGACCCGTCCCTGCGTGAGGAGCTGGAAGCGCTGGTCGCAGCCGACAACGAAGCAACCTTGGACTTCAGCGAAGAATCCGCGTTCACTGACGAATCCGCCACGGCGGAGCTGGCGGACCAGAACCTTGGCCGCCGACTTGGTCACTATCGCCTGGTCCGTTTGCTTGGCGAAGGCGGCATGGGCCTGGTTTACGAGGCTGAGCGTGTCGACGGTGAGTTCGAGCAGAAATCCGCCATCAAGCTGGTGCGTACGCCATGGCTGGGGCCACAGTTGCTTGAAAGGTTTCTTGCCGAGCGTCGTATTCTGGCTCGCCTCGAGCATCCGTGCATTGCCCGGCTGCTGGACGGCGGCACCACGTCGCTGGGCCAACCTTACCTGGTCATGGAGTATGTCGAAGGCCTGAGCATCGAGCGCTACTGCGAGCAGCATGGCTTGAGCGTTCGCCAGCGACTGGAACTCTTTCTCAAGGTTTGCGATGCCATCGCCTATGCCCATGGTCAACTTGTCGTCCATCGGGACATCAAGCCGGCCAATATCCTGGTCACCGACGAAGGCGTGCCCAAGCTGCTCGACTTTGGTATTGCCCGACTGATCGACACCGATTCGATGTCGGCTGAATTGACCATGGTCTCGGGTCATGCCATGACCCCGGAATACGCCAGCCCCGAGCAGGTGCGTGGAGAACCGGTGACCACGGTCAGCGACGTTTATTCTTTGGGCGTACTGCTGTACCGATTGCTTGCCGGCACCCTCCCCTACGAATTCAAGACCCGCGTACCCCAGGAGATCGAGCGCGTGGTTTGCGAAACGAGGCCGACCCGACCCAGCCTCGTTTTGCCTGAATCCGATGTCGACCCTGCCAGGGGACGTCGCCGTGAGCTGCGTGGCGATCTCGACACCATCGTCATGCATGCCCTGCGCAAGACACCGCAAGAACGCTACGCCTCGGTAGCCGCCCTGGCCGAAGATATCCGACGCTACCTGGCCTGTCAGCCTATCCTCGCCCGGCCGCCCAGCCGTCGTTACGTGCTTGGCAAGTTCCTGCGCCGCAACCGGGCTTCGGCTGCCGCAGCCGGCTCTGCCGTGCTGGCCTTGCTGATCGGTGCCTTGATGGCAGTGTGGGGGATGCTGGCGGCCCAGTTCGAGCGTGACAGGGCAGAAGCCGAGGCGTTCCGGGCCGAACAGACCTCGTCGTTTCTGACCAACATGCTGTCTTCGGTCAACCCCGACTACAGCCAGGGCGCCGATACCGAACTGCTCAAGAGATTGCTGGAGGATGCGGCCGAGCGCGCCCCCCTGGAACTGGGCGACCAGCCGTCGGTACGCGGAGAGATCGAAAGCGTCATCGGCAGAGCCTACCTGATGATCGGCGAACTCGAACGCGCCTGGACTCACCTGAATGTGGCCAGCGAGTTGGCCGCGGCGGCCGGAGACCAGCAGCGCTTGCGCCATGCCAACCTGGCACTGGCCCGACACGCTGCATTCTCCCGCGATCCGGCAGCCGGGCTGGAACGACTGCAGCGGGTGCTGGACGAGGCCGACCGCTTGCCGCCCGCAGACCCGGTGCGTTTGCAGGCACTGGGCCTCAAATCCCAGTTCCTGATGGATCTGAACCGGATCGCCGAAGTCGAGCCGGTGCACAGCGAGATCCTTCGCTACAGCCAGGGCAGCAGCGACCAGGCCGTCATTGATGTGCGCCTGGGCACGCTGCTTTCCTCGACCCGAATTCTTGCCGGACAGGGGCACTTCGATCAGGCCCTTGAGCTTCTGAAGCAAACCCGTGACGAGGCAGAACGCTGGCAGGATCCGGCTGCCTGGCGCTACCGGCAGTGGGCGGCCAGCCTGGAAGCAATTCTTCACCTGATGCGCCAGGACTACGCTGCGGGCATCCCCCTGTTGCGTCAAAGCATCGCCCTTCAGGAACAGCACTTCGGGCCCGACCACCCATTCCTGGTCGGCGAGTTCAACAACCTGGCCAATGCCCTCAAATCCAGCGGACAACTCGAAGAGGCGCGCGCACCGTTCGAGCGCGCCTTGTCCCTGGCGCAGGCCAATCACGGGCGGGAACACTGGATGAGCCTGCAGATCCAGGGCTCGCATGGCAACCTGCTGAGAATGCTGGGCGAAACGGAACCGGCACTGCTCAGCCTGCGCGAGGCGCTGACGCTGGCGCGGTCCTCGCTGCCGGAAGATCATCCCCAGCAAGGCGTGATCCGGCGCGCCCTGGGCCAGGCCGAACTGGCCCAGGGCAACCGGCAAGCGGCCGTTCCCTTGCTGGAAGAAAGCCTGTCGATACTGAGCGATCTGCTCGGGCCGGAGCATCAGGAAACTGTCCAGACACGCCGGGCGCTGGCCGAAGCACAGGCTGCACCCGGGGCAGGAGAAAGCGCGCGGCAATAGACAAGCGGGAATCTTTTTGAGCAGGCGTGATGCTTTTTTTCCGCCACTCGCGCTTAGTACATGAAATAACCCACCAGGAGCATCACCGTGATGT
>RECK01000396.1 GCA_007694055.1 Wenzhouxiangella sp. | reverse complement strand
CGCATAACCGCGCACTTCCTCCAGCCCGTCAGGCCCCAGCAGTACCCCACTCCACTCGGCCCCCGCATGCCCGGCCAGCGCCACTCGGACCCCGTCTCCCCGACCGGAAAGAAAAACCCGGTGCGAACGATCCAGCACCCGGGACGCGGCACCGTCGTGCACGCGCACGACAGCGCCCGGCGCGTAAAGGTCAATCCGCTCAAAGCGCACCGGCCCCAGCCGCTCCGCCCCCATGGGAAAACCATCGATAACAAACGCCTCACCAACCGCGAGCCCCGCCAGTCGTTCAAGAGGTTCTGCAGCCTGAACCGCGCTGGCCAGCATTGTCACCACCCAGAGCGCTGAAACTCCTTTGGCCACTCTCATTTCGCTTCGTACCTGTAAATCCCGCCGTCTAACAATAGTTTGCCCAGCGCTCATCGGCAAGCCCGGGAACGAAGGAAACGCTGACAGGTTTGTCTTCGGCTTCGCGTAGACAGCAATATGAATAACGAAACCCCGAACCCCCTGGACGCCATTGATACCCGCGGGCTGCTCGACAGCTTTGATCTGAACTGGCTGATCCTTACCCCCTTCCCGGCGGCGGCGGTGCTGTTCGGCATCGCTGCCGGCCTCATCATCATGGCACTGGGCTGGCGCCAGCCCGAATCCCGCCGTACCTACAACCTGATCGGCCTGGGCATCATCGCGCTTAGCCTGCTGTTCTGGGTTTTTCTGATCGGTGTGATCCTGTGGATGCTGCGCGACCGCCGCTCACCGGGCTGGCAACGCCGGCGCCGCTAAAGGCGTCAGTCTTTCCGCAGCCCGACTTTGCAAGGCCGGGCAATGCACGCCTTTCCTGATGCAGAAACCAGCGCTATGATGGCGACAGTGTTGTCAGCCGGAAAAAACCATGCGATTGATTCTTGCTTGTGTCGTATTGCTGATGCTGGCCGCCTGCGGCGGCGGCACGTCATCGGCCTGGCAGGCCTACCAGCAGGCCGAGGCCGTTCCCGGCCAGGGTTTCGGGGACCTGCGCCTGGGCACACAACGCATGGGCGGCCTGATCGATCAGTTCGGTGTGGAACGGGTCGGCGGCTGGTTCTCGGACGAAGAAAACGGCATCGAGCTCATCTACAGCAGCGTCGGGCTGCACTTCATGTTTCCGCTGGAAGGCGAATGCGCCCAGGCCACGCGCAGCCTCGGCCACCGCATGATCCGCGAAATGTACCAACCCGATGACTTCCTGGCCCGCTACCCGGCCTGCCGCGACCTGACCCTGGATGCCATTCTCATCGCCAGCGGATCACGCTCGGCCTGGTGGGAGGGTGCGACCCATCGCGGCAGCCGCCTGGGCGACCTGTGGCCCGAGGTCATGGCCCGCCACGGCACCCCGCTGCGCCACGGCCCGGTCTACCTGGCCCAGGCTGCGAACGCCAGCCTGGAGAGCCTGTTGTACGAAGAAGGCGCAGAACTCTACTTCCGCAGCCTGGGCAGCGACGAAGCCAGCACCCCCGAACGCCTGCTGATGCCGCTGACCCATATCCGGCTGTTCAGGCCTTATGAGGCTTCAAACCGTTAATTGAGGCCGCACGCAGGTTTGGGTTTATGCCCAACCGTTTGCAGGCAATCCGAACATGACCGCCGGGGACGTGGCCCCGGCCTACGCCTTCACCACGCCTCCAATGAGTATGGCAGCAGGCAAGCCTGAGCGATCAGGGATGAGATGATCCGCGCCTGATCCGCGGCAGAATCAAACCGCTGCGCTCGCGCCAGCGCTCGTGCGCCGACGGCCAGGCCTGGCTCATCAACCTGTCCTCGAACAGGGCAGAACGGTAAACGGCCACAACACCCAGCAGCCACAAGGCCAGCGAATCAGGGCCCAGCGGCAGCAGCGCCAGCCCGGTCAAGGTCAGCAGATCACCGGCATACATGGGGTGACGCAAGCACCGAAACAGCCCGCGCCGCGTTTCCAGCCCCTCGGCCCCGCGCAACAAGAAACCATGCCAGGCCGCACAACCGGCCCCCAACACCACCAACCCCAACCCGAAACCCTCGGCTGCCCACCACCACGCAGGCCACCACAAAAATCCAAACTGCGCCGCCACAAACCGAACCAGCAGCAGCCCCAGGCAGATCATTTTCAGATACCAGGCGATCATGGGCGCCAAGCTTAGCGGGCCACTCCTCTGCAGTCATCACAATAACAAGGCCAGGCAGGCCATCGAAGATTCCGGGAACCTCACAGACTGGTGTGGCTCCAAGTGCTAACGTTTCCGCACGATTCCCTGCAGCCCTGCCCTTCACTTGAATCAGCCAGCCACCAAAACCCGCAGATGGTCCGTCGGCCGGCAGATTCGCATCCTGCTGCTGATGGTTGCGCTGACCGCCGCCGTCTACGCCCACCAGGCCGAACCCGACCGCATCCCGGCCTGGGACAGAGCGCTGGTGGTCGGGATCTACCCGCACAATGCCGACGGCAGCCAGGCAGCAGACGACTTTCTGCGCACCCTGGAGCCAGGCCACTTCCATGAAATCGAACAATTCATGGCCCGCTCAGCCCGCGAGCACGGCCTGGCGCTGGAACGACCCTTCATCCTGCGCCTGGCCGAACCTTCCGATCGCAACGCCCCGCCCACGCCACCAGCGGCAGGCAGCCTGGCCGCCGACCTGCGCTGGGCCCTGAGCCTGCGCCTGTGGCGCTGGCGCTTTGACCGCCAGGGACTGGACCCCGACATCGTCATGGTCGTCCACTACCACGCGCCCACCACCCAGCCCATGTACATGCACTCGATCGGCATCCTGGACCTGCGCCTGGCGGTGGCCAACCTGCTCGCCCACGAACAACTCGACGCCCACAACAACGTCGTCCTGGCCCACGAACTCCTGCACACCGTCGGCGCCAGCGACCTGTACAACCCGGTCAGCACCCTGCCCCTGTTCCCGCAAGGCTACGCCGAGCCAAACCAGTATCCGCGCTACCCCCAGCAACAAGCCGAACTGATGGCCGGCCGCCTGCCCCTGCGCCCCGGCCAGGCCCGCGAAGCCCACGGCCTGAATGAAATCAGCATCGGCCCCCGCACTGCCGCCGAAATCGGCTGGTTGGAGCCCTGAAAGGCCGAATTCAGACTATCTTTGTCGACCAAACCGCACTGGAACGCGCCATCCGCGCTTGACGACCATGCTCAAAACACACGCCTCGATGGTTCTCATCACGCTCGCAATCTCTGCGCTATTTCTCACCGCCTGCAATGACCAGCGCCACGCGCCGGAACTGCCCCCCGAGCTTGCCCAGGGCGATCCCATCGCCACGCCGTTCGACCGCCGGCCTTCCGCCCTGAACCGCGATGAATTCCAGGCCGCGCTGATCGAGCATGCACCGGATGACATCGACCTGGTGCCGGGCTCCAACCTGGTCATGGTCTACATGCTGATCGACACCGAAGGCAACGTTCGGCGCACCGTCGTCTCAGGCTCCTCCGGCCATTCCTCACTCGACCAGGCCGCCGAGAGTGTCGCCCAGGTCCTGCGCTTTTCACCCGGCCAACTGGACGGCGAGCCAGTCCCCGTCTGGCTGGAACTACCCATCATTTTCGGACTCGAGGACGACTGAATCCGGAACCCGTTTTTCACCTCACCCCCACCACCTCCAACCCTGGAATACCTTCAAAGTCTTTCTCATTACGGGTCAACAACCCGAGCCCATGCTGAATGGCCTGGGCAGCCAACCATAAATCCTGCACCCGGGTCCGCGGCGAACGCCCCACTTTCCCGGCAATGTAAGCCGCAATCTCCCCAAAAACCTCGCCCGTCGTCGCGTCGATCACCAGCAAGGGCTTGCGGGCCATTCGTCGAAACGTCGCCAATCGGCGCTGACGCACATCCGCATCTTTCGCCATCTCGATCCCGAATTTCAATTCAGCCAGCGTCACTGGCGATAACCACACGGGTTTATCGCCGGTAAAGCTCGCCACATCACCAGCCCCCAGTCGGCCCTGCTCGACGTCAATCCAGATGCAGGTATCGATCAAGAAGCCCACGGATCACGAACCTCGTCATCGAGGGAAGACTGGCCGCTGCGAGCATCTTCCAGCCATTCGTCACCCGCCCCATCCGGCAACACGCGATACAAGTCCGCCATGACCTCCTTCGCCGTGCGCCCCTCCGGCACTGGCGACAGCTTCACCACCGGCCGCTTGCCCCTCTCGACTATGTATTCTTCGCCGGTCTCGCCAATCCGATCCAGCACCTTGCGCAAATTGCGCGCAAACTCAGTCGCCGAAACCTTTTGCACTAGCCACCTCCAATCCAGGCGGAATAAAAAATCAGACAACATCAGATTATACAAACACAACTACAACGTTGCCTGGGCGATCAACCATCGACGTCCTGCTGGTTCGGCGACCACGCACTCCGAACCTTGAACATTCCGCCCGAAGAATTGGCACGGTAGCCCACAACGCCAG
>RECK01000395.1 GCA_007694055.1 Wenzhouxiangella sp. | reverse complement strand
CCAGGGTGAAGCTGTCCGACCCGGAAACCCGAATCACGCCAACCCCGCCCCGCCCTGGGGGCGAGGCCACGGCACAAATGGTATCGACAGCGCTCATCATGCGATGATGCCACGACTGGCGATCAGTCGCTGAGGCTACGGGCGCAAACCGCTTGCCAACCCGTTCACCCGTCGGGGAACCCGGATATCAGTTCTTGCGCTTGAGTTCTTCCTGGTCCAGGCGGCGCAGGATGTACCACTGCTGGGCCAGCGAGACACCGGCGTTGGTGGCCCAGTACAGGACCAGCCCGGCCGGGAACAGGGCGAACAGGAAAGCGAAAATCACCGGCAGCCACATCATGATCTTGCGCTGCATCGGGTCCATGCCCGCCGTCGGCATCAAGCGCTGGGTGATGATCATGAAAATGCCGTTGAGGATCGGCAGGATGAACAGCGGATCGGGCCGGCTCAGGTCAGGCACCCACAGGAAGCTGGTCTGGCGCAGTTCCACCGATTCCAGCAGCACCCAGTACAGCGAGATGAAGATCGGGATCTGAACCAGGATGGGTAAACAGCCACCCAGCGGGTTCACCTTTTCTTTCTTGTAGATATCCATCATCGCCTGGCCGAACTTCTGGCGATCATCGCCGTAGCGTTCCTTCAGGGCCTGGATACGGGGCTGCAGCTTTCTGAGCTTGCCCATCGAGCGGAACTGCGCTTCGGTAAGCTTGTAGAACACCAGCTTGATCAGCAGGGTCAGGACCACGATGGACCAGCCCCAGTGGCCGAACACCGAGTGAATCTTGTCCAGCACCCAGAACAGGGGCTGCGACAGGATGCGGAACCAGCGGTAATCCACGGTCAGAACCAGGCCATCGGCAATTTCATTGAGCCGGTTCTGCAGCTTCGGCCCGGCATACAAGCGGGCGGTGAAACGATAGCTCTCACCTGCCGGCACGGTGACCTGGGGTGAGGCGGCAGCGACCACGTAGCGCGGCAGGCGGTCGGTATCGACGAAACGGGTGGAGAAGCGGTGGGCCTGCTCCTCGGGCGGAATCCAGGCCGCCAGGAAGTAGTGCTGGATCATCGCCGCCCAGCCACCGGTGATCGTGGCCTGGAAATCGCGCGATCGGATATCGGAGAAACCGCGCTTTTGCAGTTTTTCTTCGGGCGAGAAAATGGCCGCGCCGGTGTAGCTGAAGCGCTCGGGATTGGTGAAAGCCCAGCCCGAATCGCTGTGGTCGGGCTCGGTGCGCTGCAGCTGGACGTAGCGCGAGCCGCGCCATTCGCTGCTGCCCTGGTTGCGGACCTCGATATCCAGGTCAATGACGTAGTCACCGCGATGGAAGATCCAGGTCGCGATCACTTCCAGGTCGCTGGCTTCATCGCGCCAGAACAGGGGTACTTCCAGGCGGTCGCTGCCCGGAGCCAGCTCGAAGCGGGTCTGGTTCGTTTCCCAGCGCGAGCGGTGATTGGGTGCCGGATGCTCGGCAGACAGCAGCCCGGCCTGGGCCACGAAGACCTCGGGCAGTTGTTCAATCAGCAGGGTGAAGGGCTCGTCCGGGCGATCGACCGCAACCGGGAAATCCTTCAGCCGCAGATCGACAATGGCGCCACCGTTGGCATCGATTTCGACTTGCAGCACGTCGGTGCTGACTTCGATGCGCCGGCTGGCACGGATTTCGGCCGCTGGGGCCGGCACATCGGCCGTGCGCGCAGGCCGGTCGGCCAGGTCCGGAATATCCGGCAGATCGGGCAGGTCGGCCGCCGAGGGAACATCGCGATCGGGATCGTCGAACGCCATTGGCGCCGCAGGCTGACTGGGCTGGGGTGGCGCAACGTATTCACGCTGCCACTCCATAAACAGAAAAAACCCGATGATGCCGAGCATCAAGATGAAAAAGACTCGAGTGTTCATGTCAGGTCAAACGCTGCCATAGCTGGTTCAAGGCCTCTCGCAACTCGGCCCGGCTTGCGCCTGCTGCCCCGGGACGGGCCAGGACGACATAGTCACGGGCCGGAAGCCCGGCATGAGCCAGGCGAAAGGTTTCGCGGATCTGGCGCCGGATTCGATTGCGGACCACGGCCCGCGGCGATACCCGGCGCGACACCGCCATGCCAAGACGCGCCGCGGGAGCCGGCGCGTAGTGAATTCGGAACAGGGCATTGCCGCAGGACTGACGCTGATCGAAGACGCGCCGGAACTCGGCTCCGGTGCGCAGTCGAGCCGCTTTGGGCAGGCCCCGCGATCCGGGCACGGCATGGATCAGCGGTTGTTGGTCGCTGCCAGTCGCTTGCGCCCTTTGGCGCGACGTGCATTGATGATGGCGCGACCGGAGGCGGTAGCCATGCGCGCACGGAAACCGTGCCGGCGAGCGCGCTTGAGTCTGCTGGGTTGGAATGTACGCTTCATGACACTAAACCTTCTGGAAAAAGTAAAAATCGGGCTGCAATTGGGGTCGGTGAAAGCAGCCGCAGGCAGCTGACTGACAAAACCCCAACAAAAGACGTCAAGGATAGCGCGAAATTAATCGAAAAGTCAATTGAATAAGCGCCGTGAGCGGCAGCCAGCGACTTTGGCCACGGCTGACCATCCCGGCGTGGATGATCCATGCCGGTTCGCTTGCTGACGAGAGCATCGCATCTGCCGCCGAAGCCGCCGGGATTCCAGCAGCCCGGCCGCATCCGGTTGTACTATGACGGGGTCATGATCGCCTATGTCCACGGGACCGAGGCGACCATCGACATGCCCATCGACCCGGCCGGGTTGCAACTGTAGTGAACCCGGCCCGGCGGTCGGGCACCGGATAGATCCATCCCAGCAACCCCTTTGGAGGAAAAGCTGATGAAATCAAGAATGCTGATTATTGCCTGCCTGGCCAGCGCCTTTCTGCTGGTCGGCTGCCCTGCACCCGAGCCTCCCCCGGTCGAGCCGCCACAGACGCCACCGGTCGAGCCGCCAGAACCGGCCGCAGCCGAGTCGGGCACGACCATGGAAGAAATGCCGGCAACGCCAACCCCGGACCACGACCACGCCGGTCATCTGCAAGCCGTGCTTGACGCCCAGCCCGAAGCCGTTCAGGCCAGGTACCCCTACCGCAACCCCGCCGAAACGCTGGCCTTCTTCGGCATCGAGCCGGGCATGACCGTGGTCGAGATGCTGCCTGGCGGTGGCTGGTACTCGCGCATCCTGTCTGGCTACCTGGGCCCGGACGGCACCCTGGTCGGGGCCAACTATCCGCAGGAAATCTGGCCCCTGTTCGGATTCATGGGCGAAGAACGCATTGCCCAGATGGCCACCTGGTCCGATGACTGGCCCGGCCAGGCCCTGGCCTGGGAGGTTGAAAACGGTGCCGACTACCAGGCCTTCGTGCTCGGGGCGCTACCCGCCGACATGACCGAGAGCGCCGATGCGGTGTTGCTGATCCGCGCCCTGCACAACCTGGTCCGCTTCGATGCAGAGCACGGCTTTCTCGATCCGGCCCTGGCTGATGTCTACAGCGTTCTCAAGCCCGGCGGCATTGTCGGCGTGGTCCAGCACGAAGCACGCCCGGAAATGCCCGACGACTGGGCCAGCGGTGCGAACGGCTATATCAAGCGCGACCTGGTGGTCGAACGCTTCAAGGCCGCCGGCTTCGAGTTGGTCGCGGAATCCGACATCAACGCCAACCCGCTCGACCAGCCCGGCGCGGAGGACAGCGTCTGGCGCCTGCCCCCCAGCCTCAGGGGCAGCGAAGACGACCCCGAACTGCGCGAGGCCATGCAGGCCATCGGTGAATCCCACCGCATGACCCTCAAGTTCATAAAGCCCGAATAAGCCCCCCACCCGCGTCGGCCCCCCGGCCGACGCGGATTCCCCACACCAACCCAGGTTGGCCCTGGCTTGCCGAATAGCTGCAGGATCTTCCGGACCGATGCTTCCTGATCAAAATGCAGGGCGCCGAGTTCGTGTGCAGGGCGAAGGATCAGCGCACTGCCTTCAATGCGATACCGACCTGGCCACACGGAAGCCAATGTTGGTATTGCGCATGCTGCGGAGGGCGGTGGTGCGTCGTGTCTCAGTGTCCGGACCGTTCTGGCTTCGAGGTCGGCCTGGCCTTTTTTTGGTTATATCCGGATCCCGCAAACACCTGATTGCCCGAAAAGCACTGAGCCCGCCTTATTCACCACCCCTCCGTCGCGAGGGGCCGTCAGGTGCCGTGGCTGGGGCATTTCGCGACCGAGCGGGCCGGAGGCGTACTCGCCTGTACGGTGAGGACCCGCGACCGAGCGAAATGCCTCAGACCCGGTGCATGGCGGCATCGCAGCAGGTGGGGTGGTGAATAAGGTGGGCTGAGTACGCAGAGCCGGGCATAGAGTTTTCTTTGTGCACAAAACTGGCGGCAGCTGCACAAGAATTCATGCTTCGATTTAAACGCGGTTTTGGCTGTCTGGAGCCGGGAGCGCTTTTGCTTGCTGCCAGCTGATGAAAAAGAGAT
>RECK01000391.1 GCA_007694055.1 Wenzhouxiangella sp. | reverse complement strand
TGTTTGAGGAACGTTCCGATTTGCGTAGGTCGGACCCACGCGTCCGACGGTCAACGCCGGACATGCCTCCACTGCCCCGGCCATACTCGCCAAACCTCCATTCGGCAATGTTTGGTCGGGGTCGTTGACAATATTCGTCACTTCTTATTAAGAAATGTCCGTTTGATTTGGGATATTGCCAGGTAGGTCACCTTTTCCTGGTTAATTCCAGCAAGAATTCACGCGTCGGACTTTGTTTTGAGTGCTGGTTCGGCGCCATTGCTTGATTTTGGCGTGAACATTGCATGGGTTCACATTAAATGATGTCCCTTGTGAAAAAAACCATGTTTCTTCGACGTTTGTTGCCGCTCCTGATCATTGCCGCCGTACTGGCGGCCCAACCCCTTTTCGCACAGCAGGCGCCGACCGGCTTCGTGATTACGCAGGATCTGGTCTCTGCCACGAGTTTTGACGGCGTACCCGGTTTCGGCAACGACTATCCAACCGACCGTAGCTACAACCTTCGCTTTGGGCAGCAGCCGAATGGCGATCCGGGCGTCAACGCCCGCGTTGTAAGTTTTGACTTCGGCGGCGAAACCTACACGCGTGTGCTGCCCCCGGGTCCTGACGATCGTCCCTTCGATCGGGTGGTCATCAACCGGGTCAACAACACTGCGGTCGACTATGAAAAGGTCACCGCGTTTTTCTGTCAGCCGCAGACGCTGTCAAACCCGGTGCCGACCGGGACGACTGTTTACTTCAACTGCGGCTATGTCCTCACCATGGAGGAACTGGTCAACAGCTTTGTTCTCAACCGTGGCAGCGACAACCTGTTTGCCAACAGCAACAGTGTCACGCTGAACAATATCGAGCGGGTCGACATGATCATGGAATCGGGGTTGGGTTCGGTAGAGCCTGCCCGAACCGGGTTCTTGCTGATGGAGCGCGGCGGCAACGATAACTTCAAGATGGCGGCCATTACCAGCCTGGATGCCAACGGCAACGTCGCCACGCTGGGCCCGCTGATTACGGCGGATCATGTCGGTGGTGCCAATGTCTGGGGCAATACCGGGCTTTCCATTCGCTCGACCGTGTTTCAGTCGATCGAAAGCGGAGATGAACCCCTGCTGCGCCCCAGTCAGAACCTCGGGCCACAGAATATCCATGGCACCTACATCAGCTTTGACAGACTGGGTATTCCGGCTGGCCAGGCGATTTTCGGCGTGGCGCTGTTTCCCGGTGACGTGACCGACACGATGGACTTGATCGGGCTGACTGATGTGCCGCTGGATACCAATGGCGACTCAGCTTCGACCGGCGGCCTGGACTTCATGGCCGGCGGCGGGTTCTTTACCGCCGAGGAAGCGCCGGTGCCAACGGCGACGATCGTTTCGGCGGACGTTGAATGCACGGGTGCCGAGCCGAATCCCATTACCTTGTCCGCCGTTGTTCAGAACGCGGGCGTGGTCGAGTTCTTTTATTGGCAGGAAGGTGTGAGTTCGGACTGGACCAGTGCCGTCGCTGCCACTGGTTTCAGCAATCCGCAGCTGACAGCGCCGCCAAACCCGACCGAGTTCAGCCTGGACTGGGATACCACCGGAATCGATTTTTCAGCCGGACAGGCTTTCCAGATCCGCGTTGTCGCTTCGGCAAGTTTCGATCTCGGCACGGCTGACACCGTGGTCGCTTTCGATGCCGATGGTTGCAGCGTGACCGGCGTGCCGGTGTCCCTGGCCTACTTCGAGTCCAGCCTGCGCGGTGGTGCGCTGAACGTCAGCTGGTCCACGGCCATGGAGGTCGGCAATACCGGGTTTCGCTTGTACGGGATGATGGCGAAGGGCGAGCTGGTTGAGCTGACTGACGATCTGGTGGAGTCATGGCTGGTGGACTCGACCGAGCCGCTCCACTACCAGTGGCGAGGCCCGGCTGGACGGCTCGATGCGGTTTTCCTGGAGGATATCGACGTGCTGGGCAGGGCCCAGCTGCACGGGCCATTTCGCCCGGGCCAGCGCTATGGACTCAAGCCCGATCTCGAGCGGATTGACTGGGACGGCATCCGTCGCCAGCGCCAGGCCGCTTCACTGCGCACCCTGTCCGGTTTTCCCGGCCTGGAAAGGCAGCCGCTGCGTTTGCTGGTTGACCGCGACGGTGTTTACCGGCTGAGCTGGGACGACCTGGCCGAGGCGGGCCTGGTTCATCGAGCGCTCCCAGTGGCTGACATGGCCTTGACCAGCGCCGGCGAGACGGTTCCGTTTCGATTGATTGGACACGGACACAGCTTCGGGCCTGGAACCAGCCTGGAGTTTCTCGGCCTGGCTTACCCAACCGCTTACTCCGATCAGAACGTGTACCTGCTACAGACACGCCGCGGACCGCCCAGTCGTGATGTCCAGGGTGTTGCTGGCCAGACCATTCGGCCGCCGGTGGTCATGCCGGTCCCGGACAAGAACTACGTGGCCGTTTACCGGTTCGGTCGCGACCGGGTCTACAACTTTGCCGCCCCTGGCGATTCGCCCTGGGCCGATACGCGCATGAACGTCAACAGCAGCCCGCGCCAGTGGCATTTCGACTTTGTCGTTGATCAGCTGGTGCGTGGCCGCTGGGGTGGCGCGCTGGAAATCAGCCTGTCGGGTATCACCGACTGGCCGAACGTGTCGCCGGACCATCATGTCGAGGTCTATCTCAACGGTGACCTGGTGGCCGATGAGTGGTTTACCGGGCAGACCCATCGCCAGGTGCAAGTGGAGCTGCCGCCGGGCCTGCTGGTCGATGGCAGCAACCGACTGACCCTGCGCATGCCGGCCGATACCGGAGCCGGTGCCGATATTGTCAATCTCGATCATTTCAGCGTGCATTACCCGCGCCGCCTGGTGGCCGATGCCAGCGGACTGAACTTCGAAAGCTCGGCCAGGGCCGTGAAGATCACCGGGCTGACCCAGTCCGATCCCAGCGTCTTCCGGCTTGTCGATGGTCGCGTTGAGCTGGTCGATCCGGTGAAGGCAGACAAATCTGCCGATCATGCTTACATCGTGCTTAAGGGAACGGGGCAGCCCACGCGCTGGTTCGTGGCCACGGAGCAGGGCACGCTAACACCGACCGTCGAGCCGGGTCGCCTGCCGGCTGATATCCAGCGTGGACGGGCCGATTACCTCATCATCAGCCATCCGGATTTCCTTGCCGGGCTTGCGCCGCTTGTTGCTTATCACCGGGCCCAGGGCCGGACCGTGCGGGTTGTGGATGTGTTTGATATCTACGACCAGTTCAGCCACGGGCGCTTCGACGCCCGCGCCATCCGCGACTACATCCGGGTCACGGCGCCGCGCATGGGCTTTGAACATGTGCTGCTGGTGGGCAGTGACACGGTCGACTATCGCAACACGCTCGGCTCGAACTCCATCAGCTTCATGCCTAGCCTTTATGCGCGGACAGGTTCCCTGGTCAGTTTTGCGCCGGCCGATGCGCTGTTCGTGGACCTCGATGACAACGGCGTGCCGGACCTGCCGATTGGCCGACTGCCGGTGCGCACCGAGGCCGAGCTGGCGGCAGTTATCGGGAAAACCCTGGATTACGCCAGTCGACCGAGCGGCTTGTCGGTGACTTTCGCCGCCGACCGCCAGGAGCCGGGTTTGTCCTTCGCCCACAGCGCCGACCAGTTCATGGCGCCCCTGCCTTCATCCTGGGCGGTGACCCGGGCCTACGTCGATGAACTGGGCGTGGCTGGTGCTCGGAACGTGCTGCTGGACAGCTTTGATTCCGGTGCTGCACTGACCGCCTTCTATGGCCATTCGGCTTTTTCCGTGTGGACCTTTGATGGTCTGTTCAGTGCTTCGGACGTGGCGAATTTGAGCCCGACGTCACTGCCGACGGCGGTTGTGCAATGGGGTTGCTGGAACAGCTACCACGTCGCACCCAACCACAACACCATGGGTCATCGCCTGCTGCTGACCGAAGGCCGGGGTGCCGCCGTGTCGGTGGGCTCGTCGACTTTCAGCCAGGTCCGTTCCGGCCGCCTGATGGGCGAAATCCTGATGCCGATACTGGCCGACCAGCGCGGCCTGAGCATCGGCCAGGCCATCACCCAGGCCAAGCAGGAGCTTGCCCTGCAAGGCGGTGATCTGCGCGATGTCCTGCTCGGCTGGACCATCCTCGGCGACCCGGCCCTGACCCTGCCCGGAGACCGCTAAGCGCGATCAGGTCGGATGAAGGGCGCGGTGACCGCAACCCGTCCGCGCCTGCGGCCGGGGTCAACGCCGGACACGCCACCACCACCCTGGCCACATTGACCCACCCCCAATTGCCGGTGGTCTGAATCACCAACGCCCAAGGCTCGGCGCCAATAACCCATGCCCGGTGGTGTAATAAACCTCGACCGTCGGGAAGGTGACCTCGACCCACGGTACTGCGGCCCGGTTTGCGTAGGTCGGGCAGCGCAGGTTGGAGGGAAGGTGCGGTTTGCCGAAGGCAAGAAGCACCTGCCCGG
>RECK01000390.1 GCA_007694055.1 Wenzhouxiangella sp. | reverse complement strand
TCCGAGCCTATGTCGGCACCTGAGGTGCCCTCTTTTTCTTCCGTTCCTGAACCCTGAACCCTGAAACCTGAACCCTCATCCGTCTCACCCTTATCAGATTCATCATCCCCGGACCCCTCCCCCGAAACTTCGATGATCCCGATAATGTCTCCTTCCCCAACCTCATCGCCTTCCTTGACCCGAAGTTCCACCAGCTTCCCAGCCGCCGACGCCGGCACTTCCATGGTGGCCTTGTCGGATTCCAGCGTGACCAGCGACTGCTCGGCCTCGATCTGATCACCCTCGGACACCAGAATCTCGATCACCGGCACCTTGTCGAAGTCACCAATGTCGGGAACCTTGATCTCTCGCTTGTCACTCATGTCGCAAATTCCGCTCAGTTCAATTTTGAGTAAACCACGCTGCTAGCCGCCAGGCATCACACCGTGGTCGGCAGGGGCTTGTCGGGGTCGATATCCAGGCTGCCGCGAGCCTTGATCAGGTCCTCGTCGCTGAATTCGCCGCGGCGGTTCAGGCCAACCAGTGCGGTCCAGGCGACATGGTTGCTGTCCACCTCGAAGAAGCGGCGCAGGTTGGCGCGGGTGTCGGAACGGCCGAAGCCATCGGTGCCAAGAACCAGGTAATCATCCTGCGGGACGTATTCACGGATCTGATCAGCGTAGGACCGGATGTAATCGGTCGCCGCGACCACCGGGCCAGAGCGGCCGTCCAGCACGGCGGTGACGTAAGGTTTCTGCGCCACCTGGTCCGGGTTCAGCCGGTTGCGTCGTGTGGTGGCATGGGCTTCGCGACGGAGCTCGTTGAAGCTGGTTACAGACCAGACGTCCGCAGCCACGCCGTAATGCTGTTCGAGCATATCGGCCGCCGCAATGACCTCGCGCAGAATTGCGCCTGAGCCCATCAGCTGAACCCGGGCATCACCGGCCTCCGGCTTGTTGCCTTCGCGAAGCAGATACATCCCTTTCCGGATACCGTCCTCAACCCCGTCCGGCATGGCGGGATGGGCATAGTTTTCGTTGAGCACGGTAATGTAGTAATAAACATCCTCTTCCTCGGCGTACATGCGTCGGAGGCCGTCCTGAATGATGACGGCCAGCTCGTAGGAAAAGGCCGGGTCGTAGGTCACGCAATTGGGAATGGTGCTGGCCAGGACATGGCTATGGCCGTCTTCGTGCTGCAGGCCCTCGCCGTTGAGCGTCGTTCGGCCGGATGTGCCGCCGATGAGGAAGCCGCGTGCGCGCATGTCGCCAGCCGCCCAGGCCAGGTCGCCGATGCGCTGGAAGCCGAACATGGAATAGAAGGTATAGAAGGGAATCATCGGCAGGCCGTTGGAGGCATAGCTGGTCGCCGCCGCAATCCACGAGCACATCGAGCCGGCCTCGGTAATACCTTCCTGCAGAACCTGCCCCTTCTGGTCTTCCTTGTAATACATGAGCTGGTCGGAGTCGACCGGCTCGTAGAGCTGCCCAAAAGGCGCGTAGATGCCGATCTGGCGGAACAGGCCTTCCATGCCGAAGGTGCGCGCCTCGTCGCAGATGATCGGCACGATGTGCTTTTTCAGGTGTTTGTCGCGCAACAACACCGCCAGGCAGCGAACGAAGGCCATGGTGGTGGAAATCTCGCGATCGCCCGAGCCCTTGGTGATGGACTCGAACGCGTCCAGCTCAGGCACCTCCAGCGTGGTCTCCTGCAGGCGACGCTGGGGCAGGAAACCACCCAGATTTTCACGCCGGGCCTTGAGGTACTTGACCTCCTCGGAGTCTTCGCCGGGATGAAAATAGGGAACCTCGGCAAGCTGCTCGTCCTTGATCGGCACATTGAAGCGATCGCGGAAATAGCGCACCCCGTCCTCGTCCAGCTTCTTCTGCTGGTGCGAGATGTTCTGGCCCTCGCCCGATTTGCCCAGCCCGTAACCCTTGATGGTCTTGGCCAGGATCACGGTAGGCTGTCCTTCGTGGTTGGTGGCAGCGTGGTAGGCCGCGTAGATCTTGTGCGGGTCATGGCCACCACGGTTCAGGCGCCAGATGTCCTCGTCAGACAAGTCGGCAACCATTTCCTTCAACTCGTCGTAGGCGCCGAAGAAGTGCTCGCGCACGTAGGCGCCGTCTTTGGCCTTGTACTTCTGATAATCCCCGTCCAGCCCCTCTTCCATGCGCTTGCGCAGCAAGCCCTTGCGATCGCGGGCCAGCAGCGGATCCCAGTACGAGCCCCAGATGACCTTGACCACGTTCCAGCCGGCTCCGCGGAACACGCCTTCAAGCTCCTGGATGATCTTGCCGTTGCCTCTGACCGGCCCGTCCAGGCGCTGCAGGTTGCAGTTGACCACGAACACCAGGTTATCGAGCTTTTCGCGCCCGGCCAGGGAGATCGCGCCCAGGGATTCCGGCTCGTCGGTTTCGCCGTCGCCCATGAAGCACCACACCTTGCGCTTGTCGGCCTGGGCCATTTCGCGGTTGTGCAGATACTTCAGAAATCGGGCCTGGTAGATAGCCATGATGGGACCCAAGCCCATGGACACGGTCGGAATCTGCCAGAAATCCGGCATCAGCCAGGGATGCGGGTAAGAGCTCAGACCCTCGCCATCGACTTCCTGGCGGAAACGGTCAAGCTGCTCTTCGCTGATTCGACCCTCGAGGAAGGCGCGGGCATAAATGCCCGGCGAGGAGTGACCCTGGATGAACATCAGGTCGGAACCGTCTTCGTGGTCCGGCCCCTTGAAGAAATGGTTGAAGCCGACATCGTAAAGCGTCGCCGCCGAAGCGAAGCTGGCGATATGCCCGCCCAGCTCGCCGCCGCGGCGACCGGCCCGGATCACCATGGCCATGGCGTTCCAGCGAATGATGGAGCGGATCCGCCGCTCCAGCGCACCATCGCCGGGCATGGCCTTCTGGCGATGCGGCGGAATGGTGTTGATGTAGGCGGTGGTCAGGTCGAACGGCAGGTGGGCGCCGGAGCGCCGCGCCAGCTCCACCAGCCGCTCGAGCAGGAAATGGGCGCGCTCCGGGCCATCCCGGTCGACCACGGCGGCAAGCGCCTCCAGCCATTCGTGGGTTTCCTGCGGGTCAAGATCGTCGGGATGGGGAACCTGTTGAACCATGCCAATACCTTCCTTGTGCCTGCTCGGCGTTTCGAATTGTTATCGGGCTATTGTAGCGGCTGCCAGGACAAGGGCAGCAAGCAGCGCTGGATCCCGCTAACCCGGGCTGGGTCGATACTGCTGCGCATCGACCACGGCAATCGCGGTCATGTTGACCACCCGGCGCACGGTGGCCGAGGGCGTGAGGACATGGGCAGGGCGCCCTGCCCCCATCAGCATCGGGCCGATGGTCACGGCCTTGCCGATGATGCGCGCCATGTTGAAGGCGATATGGGCGGCATCCTGGTCCGGCATGATCAGCAGGTTGGCCGGGCCGTCCAGTAATGTGTCGGGAAAAACCCGCTCGCGAATCGAGGGCATCAGCGCGGCGTCAGCACGCATCTCGCCTTCGATCTGCAACTCCGGATCACGCTCGCGCACCAGACGGAAGACTTCGCGCATCTTGCGCGCCTGGGCATCGACATGACTGCCGAATGAAGAGTGCGAAACCAGCGCCACCTTGGGCGTGATGCCAAACATGCGCACTCTCTCTGCCGCCATCAGGGTCAGCTCGGCCAGCTGTTCGGCCGTGGGATCAGGGTTGACGTGGGTGTCGCAGACAAACAGGGTCTCGGAGTCTGTGGCCATGCATGACAGCGCACCCAGGGTCTGGCAGCCGGGTTTCAGGCCCAGCACCTCGGTGACGTACTTCAGCTTCTTGTGATACTGACCGACCACCCCGCAGATCATGGCATCGGCCTCTTCGCGGTGAACCATCAATGCGGCAATCACCGTGTTGCGGGTGCGCACAATGGCCTTTGCCGAGTCCGGCGTCACCCCGCGACGGCGGGTGATCTTGTGGAAGGTTTGCCAGTATTCCTTGAAGCGCGGGTCAGACTCCGGATTGACCAGCTCGAAGTCACGACCGGGACGAACGCGCAGACCCGCCCGCTCCAGGCGCATCTCGACCACCGACGGTCTGCCGATCAGGACAGGCCGGGCCAGTCCGTCGTCGACAATGGTCTGAACCGCCCGCAGCACGGTCTCTTCCTCGCCTTCGGAAAACACGACCCGGCGTGGGTCACGCCTGGCCGACTCGAACACCGGCTTCATCACCAGGCCAGAGCGATAAACATACTGACTCAGCCGCTCACGATAGGCCTCGACATCCTCCAGCGGCCGGGTTGCCACCCCCGAATCCATCGCCGCCTGGGCAACCGCTGGCGCCACTTGCACCAGCAGGCGGGGATCAAAGGGCTGCGGAATCAGGTAGTCCGGCCCGAAGGTTGGCACCTCGCCACCGTAAGCCTGGGCAGAGACATCCGAAGCCTCCATGCGCGCCAGCTCGGCAATGGCGTGCACACAGGCCATCTTCATTTCGTCGTTGATCGCCGTGGC
>RECK01000149.1 GCA_007694055.1 Wenzhouxiangella sp. | reverse complement strand
ACGATGACGGTGGCGATGCGACTCGCATTGAATGGATTGGATTGGACGATCAAGAGTGCGGCAGAGAGGCCCACCAGATCTCACCACGCTTCATCTTCAAGCACCGCTGCCTGCGCGCGCAGCAATCTTTCATCGACTGCCGAGGGCTCCGACGCATACACATCGTCAAGCTGGCCGATGATGGTGTCAGAACGGTATTGAGCCAGGTACTCTTGCAGCGCTCGAGCGTAGACCTGGCTGCGAGGCAGGTTCCGCTCGGCCGCAAATTGCTCGGCAGCGCGGAAGATATCGTCGGGCACGGAGACTGCAACTTTCATGACATGACGGTATCGCTCGGGTATTACCGCTGTCAACCGACGCAGCGCTTCCGCGAGCCCCAGTCTCTATGGACGTGCACATGCCGATGCGCATGGGCGAGGTTCCCGCGCTGGTCGACGACGACGATCGTGCCTTGGGCTTCGAAGGCTTCGAAGACCGACGCCCAGTCGAGCCGTTCTTCAGCAGCGAGGGATGGGCCTGAGGCGGCGGTGAACATCAGGGGGATCAAGAATGGAGGGCGTGTCGCCGACGTCGCGCTGATGCCGGATGGCGAGGATCAGGAGGGTGTCCTCTTGTGCGGCATGGCTCTACAAGGCAACGTAGCCAGTGCCGCCGAGCGAAGGGATGAACTGGAGCCTCGCTACCGGGGGGCGGAGGTTGACCCGGCATGCCGCAGGCATGCCGGGTCAATGGACGGTAGGTTAATCGTCGAGGAACAGCGGTGCGTATTCGTTCACCGTTGCAGCCCTTCGGCCACTGGTATGGCAGCCCATGCAGTTAGAACCGGTTGCATCAAAGAAGGGATGTTCTTTCCCCTTGATGCTGTGACAGCTCGCACAATCGCGGCCCACTGTTACCGGATGGCCACTGAACTGGTCGTTGAGCCACTGGTAGGACATATCGCCAGGGACGAAAACTGTCGTGTTGAAAGCCGGGATAGTCCGCCAATTGACCTCGGCTACATCATCCACGGTAACGGGCTTGAGGTTGCCAGTCGGACCAACGCTGATCGGCACACTGACATGATGCGAGCGGCCGCCATCGTTGCTGTCATGCACACCGACACCAAAATGGTAATCGCGTGAGGCCAGATCGGACAGATTCACATCATTCGGAGAGCCGGTATCGAGGTCTCGGAACATGGTGATGGAGACCCGCCCGTTGGAAAACTCGCGGGTTGACCGAATGTCGTGCTGATCGCTGTCTCCGGTCAGGTCATCCTGCAGGTATGGCACGTTGATGATGCCGCCCGCCAGCGCCTGCGCAGCGACGGCATTCAGCGTCTCCTGATCAAGGCTGGCTACCTCAAGCGCATTGGCCTTCGGTCCATTCAGGATCAGAGCATGCTGCAACTGCAAGGCTTCCATTTTCTCAAAGGTCAGGTTGTTGAACAGATTGCCGATGAAAGCAGGTGTGATCAAACGAGCGCCATCACTCAGGAAATAGAATCCGCTGTTGACTGCGGGGTCATAAACGAGGTCAGGCAGTTCGAGTTCTCTAGTGGCGCCACCGACTGTGACGGTGTAAGTTGAAAACCCTTGATTCTCGCGAAGGCGTCCATCAGAACCGGTATCGTCCCTTCGACGCCCCTGTGCGCCGCTACCGTAGGCATGCGCGCGCACCCAGGTATCTTCGGCATAGCCCATCGGCCCGGATCGATTTCCGCGCCAGTGCCACATGTCGCTCTGGTAGGTCCCCAGCTCGGAGGGATCACCAGGAATGACATAGTGTCTGGCGTCCACCGTAGCCTCAGGCATGCGGTTCATGTCGTTATGGCACGATTCAAAACATCCCAAGTTGGCTGACCGGCTTGATCCTTCGACGCTCCAGATCAACGCCACGCGATCTTCCTCCGTCTGGGTCGGATTGTCCGGATTGATGTTGGCAATTGGTCGACTCCATTCACCGTCTTTATTCAGGGCACGGAGATCTCGTACCATGCCAAAGTAGTTCTTGTTGGTATCCCAGGAAAACCGCAGCGCAACTTGATTGCCGTCTGAGGCCGCTTGAATGGACAGTTCGATATCTGCGTCGACTTGTGAAATGTCAGGCTGAAATGCCGCTGCCAGCGCTCCGCGCGGATCGCAGTCAAAGGCCGCAGGGTTGACCTGCTTTTCAGTCGGGATGATTTCGAACTCGCCGGAAAGCGGCGGCACTTCGAGTTCATAAGACACCCTTGCACGGCTGCAATCGATGAACTCAAGGGTGATGACGCCAACCGGCTCGGTAGCCTGGAACGGTGTCCGTGGGCGATTGAACTCACCGCCGGTGCTGGCAAAAAGCGTTCCGACCACCGTGGTTTCGCCTGGGCGGACATTAAAGGTCGCCGTCAACCAGCGATTGTCCGGCGCGCCGACATCACCGTCAAAGTCGGGGCCGCTGACTTTTTCCTCGGAGGAATAGGTAAACCAGGCCATGAACAGCGTGTTGGTCGTCGAGAGGTAATCGAAGAAAATGCCGGCTGCGTTATCCCCTGCCGCATCGTCATTGACCCAGCTGTGACCCTCGACGAGGAAGAAATCAGGTTCATAAACGCTGGCAGTGAAACTGTCAACGACACCACCAGTGAAAGTGACCGCCGCAATGGGCTGCTTGGTGTTGAATCGGACGAAGTTACGCGAATCACCGTAGTGAGAAGCTGGCCGGCTCCGCACCATGTCCAGCACCCGCCTTTCGGCATCGTAGGCCACCGCAGTGCCCTGCGCAACATCGCCTCCATGAACGAAAAAGAACCGGGCATTCATGACCGGAGCCGCAAATTCCACAGTGGCTGCAGGCCCGGTGACCACCAACGCCTGATCGCCTGACGAGCGAAAATGACGCTCGACTGTGCTCACGTTTCCGCCGGTCCATTTCACTGCCGGGCTGGCTTCTGTACCCTCGAAGTTTAGATTGATCGGCTCTGCCATGAGACTCCCAGCAAAAAACGCCAGGCCGATACCCGAAAATAACGCAATGACACGTTTCATTGATTCCTCCCTAGGATTTACTCCAGTGCTGGTTTAGCAAGATGCTGATTCAGCGGGTTGACTATACCCCCCCCCGTCGGATGCGGGTTTGATGTGGGTCAAATACCGCAATTTATTGATTCAGATCACCTGCCAGCCACTGATGTTTTGCCTTCGCGGCGCCGGCATGGCGCGCAGCCAACTTCGCGCTGATGCCGGATTGCGAGGATCAGGATGGCATCCTGCTGTTCTTCAAGGCTGTACAAGGCGATGTATCCAGTGCGGCCACGCGAGTCGCTTCCGACCCCCTTTATCCCCAATCCCCGTGCACATGCACATGCCGATGCTCGGTCCCGTCGTCATGCCGGTGTCGATGCGCGTGCGCCAGGTTGGCACGCCACAGCAGCTCGGTGTCGGCGAGGGCAACCTCCAGCGGCCCGTCGTAGAGCAGATGGCCGTCCTCACCCAGGATCAGAGCGCGCTGCCCCAGTTCGGTCGCCAGCGACAGGTTCTGGGTGGTGACCAGGGTGGTCAGTCCCTGCTGGTCGAGCAGGAAATCGACCAGCCAGCCGGTGGCGCGCGGGTCCAGGTTGGCGGTGGGTTCGTCGAGCAACAGCAAACGGGGCTGGCAGGCCAGGACGCAGGCCAGGGCCAGGCGCTGTTTTTCGCCGCCGGATAAACGGTAGGGCGGGGTGTCCAGGTATTTTTCCAGCTGCAGGCGCTCGGCCCAGCGCTTGGCCACCTGTTGCGGCTCGGGCATGCCGAGACGCTCGGGCCCGTAGGCGATCTCTTCGGCCACGGTGGCGTTGAACAGCATGGCTTCCGGCGACTGGAACACCATGCCGACGTCGCGCCGGAAACGCCGGGCGAAGTCGCGCTGACGCAGGCGCTGGGTACTCAAGCGTTCGCCCTGGTAGCGGATCTCGCCGGCAGTCGGCTCCAGCAGGCCGTCGATGAGTTTGAGCAGCGAGGACTTGCCGCAGCCGTTGGCGCCGAGCAGGACCACCCGCTCCTTGGCGGCCAGGCGAAAGCTGATGTCGTTCAGGATGGGCTGGCCTTCCGGATAGTGGAAGCCGACGCGCTCAAGTTCGATCATCGAAGAATCCTCTGGAGCGCATGCCTAAGTTGACTTCGGTCGCCTGCAGTTCCGCCTTTTCCAGCAGCGCACTGGCCTGGCGCCCGGCGCTGCGCGTGCGGGTCTTCCAGTCCGGCTTGCCTAAGCTGCGGCTGCGGAAGGCCAGCCGATAGTCGCTGAGCAGGCGCTGGAAGGTCTTGATCTGGCCCAGGGTGAGCACGATCACGAACTTCAGCGAAGGCGAGAAATCCACCGCGCGCACCAGGTCCAGGTGACGCGCCAGCCACAGGGTCAGAAACGTCAGCAGCAGTACGCGCAGGTTCAGGCGGATGACGAACAAGCTCCAGGGCTCGCCGGCCAGGCTGGCGCTCAAGACGAAGCCGGCGCTGACGGCGATATTGACCAGGGCGATGGCGATCAGCGCGCGCTTGAGCAGGGCGGGGGTGG
>RECK01000387.1 GCA_007694055.1 Wenzhouxiangella sp. | reverse complement strand
CCCGGCCAACGCGTCGTGATCAACGGCGCGGCCGGCGGCGTCGGCAGCATCGCGAGCCAGATGGCCCAGGCCAACGGGGCTTTCGTCGTTGGCGTGGATCACACGACAAAGCTCGACTTCATGCGATCGGTGGGGGCGGACAAGGTCGTGGACTACACGCAAGAAGACGTGGCCCGGATTGAAAAAGAGGTCGATCTGATCCTCGATGTCGCCTCCACGTTGTCACTGTCGGACTGCAAGCGCATGCTCAAGCCCGATGGCCTCGTGGTCGTCATCGGCCATGACCACTATGGCGCCAAAGGTCGCCGAACGCTGGGCGGCATCCCGGGTTTTCTCGGCCTGATGCTTTGGGCGCGCTTCGACCGCAACCTGCCCTGGCCGTCGTTCGAGACCATCGAAAAGCACGATGCCATGGAAACCCTGCGCGAGATGCTCGAAGCTGGCGTGCTGACGCCGATCGTGGCCAAGACCTTCCCCCTGGAGGAAGTGCCCGCCGCGATCCAGTGCCTCCGAACCGGCGCAGTGTGCGGCCGAATCGTCATCGTGCCTTAACGGCTATGCGAACATCGGTGATGAGATCGAGATCCGGGTCATAGTCAACGATGCCGTGATGGGAACCAGTGTCAGGTTGTTCAACAATGACCTGTTCCCCGGCTTTGGCCCCTTCAGTCTGAACAAGATCACCCCCGGCTTTGGCGATGGGGTCGAATGGGCCCTGACCTTACCGATTGCGCCTGGCAGTACGCATGACAATGTGTCTCCCGAGTCTGTAACCTTTTTTGCAGGTCCGCCTTGGCGGAGTTACCCACGACGATCGAAATGATCTGACCATATCTGGGCCTGGGTGAGTCGGTGCCGATCCGCTTGCAGCATCCGACGCTCCCTTTGCCGATGAGTCAGGACAGTCCATTACCTATGAAAGCGTCATGAGCGCCGGCGTATACGAAGTCCACTGGTCGGCCAGCGGACCACCCTTCCAGCAACTTGCGACGATGGCCTGCAGCAACAATGGCAACCTGGTCCAGCTCAACCTCTCATTCTCGGAGCACGCCGAGAGCAAGCTGCTCGACTTTAAAGTGGTACCGATCACCTCGGGCGGACTCGCGGGCGCGCCGGAAACCGATGACGTGGTTATCCAGCGCGGCGTCGTGGAGGCCGAAATCATCACGCCGGAGGACGGCTACGTGGTCGGCGTCGGACCCGAACAGGATCTTTCCGGTTTGAGAGCCCGTCCAGTTGAAACCCTGGAGGGTTACGTAGCGACCAGCGCCTTTCGCGTCTACTTCCGCGACATGGACAATCCGGCCATTCAAACCTGGACGGAGATGGAGGAGCAGCCGGACGGCAGCTTCCTGATCGAATCCCCCATTGATGCCAATGACTTCTCCGGGTTCGGGTCCTCAATGGCTGTTGTTGCCCGACCGACCTTCAGTATCAACGGCGTCAACCTGCGAGTCCTGACCCCGGCTGCCTCATTCCAGAACAACCCGGTCCTGACCTATCACATCGATCCCGATTTGCTCAGTGACCTCGTCTTCAAAGATCGCTTCGAACAGTAACGACCGCAGCGTCGGGTGCCAGCACGCAACAGCAGCCAACCGCCACCACACTGACCTGCAAGGGCCTGTCGGGCCGCGCGGCAAGGAAATTACGTCTGACACTCACTTTGGTGGGTGTCCATTGTTATCGAGCCCTCCCCTTGATCCCTGTCCTGGTCTTGGCTATTTCAGGCGCCGCTTCAGCGCCCGAAGCGACAGCGGCGCAAACACGGCCGTGATGGCCGCCGCCCAGGCCAGGGTGATCAGCGCCGAATGCAGCCACGGCCCGCCCAGCAGCAGCCCCCGACAGGCATCGGTCAGCACCGAGACCGGGTTGGCCATGACGATCCCCTGCAGCCAGCCTGGCAAGGTCTCGACCGGCACGAAGACATTGCTGACAAAAGTGACCGGAAACAGCGCGGTAAAGCCGAACAGCTGCACGTGTTCGGGATCGCGCGCGACCACGCCGACCAGCACCGAGACCCAGGAAAAGGCCAGGGCAAAAACCAGCACCAGCATGACCATGCCGGCCAGCCCCCAGATCGGGTTTTCCATGCGAAAGCCCATCAGCCAGCCCAGCCCCAGCAGCAGCACGATGGACCAGCCCTGCTTGACCAGATCGGCGCTGATGCGCCCGGCCAGCGGCGCCCAGCGCGCCACCGGCAGCGCGCGCAGGCGGTCGAAGTAGCCGCTGGTCAGATCGGTATTCAGACCGTGGCCGACATAGACGGTCACGAACATCATGTTCATGACCACGATGCCGGGCAGCATGAAGGTCAGGTAGGCATCGGTGGAGCCGGCGACGGCGCCACCGAAGACATAGACGAACAGCAACAGAAACAACACCGGCTGGAAGCTGTAGTCCCCCAGCTCCCAGGGATTGCGCTTGAGCTGCACGATGGCGCGCCAGGCCAGGCTGGCGCTCTGGCGCAAACCCGCGACCAGGCCTGTCCCGCTCATGTCTCGGTCTCCTCTGCCTCGACCGCTTGTCCGGTCAGGGCCAGAAACACCTCGTCGAGGCTGGCCGAGCGCAACTGCAGCTCGCCAGGCGAAATGCCCTGCTCCTCGAGCCGCCGAACAACGGCGGACAGCAAAGCGGGGTCGCCGGCCGGAACACTCAGGCGTCCGCCCTGGCGTTCGGGCTGGAGACCGGCGAGTTCGGCCAGGATCCCGGCGGTGGCTTCCAGCACATCCGGACTGGCCGGCCGAATCTCCAGGGTGCGCGTACCGATGCGCTGCTTGAGCGCCTCCGGGCTGCCGCCGGCAATCACCCGGCCATGGTCGATGACCAGGATGTCATCGGCCAGGGCGTCGGCCTCCTCCAGGTACTGGGTGGTGAGCAGAACCGTCGTGCCCTCGGCGACGCGTTCGCCAATCAGGGCCCAGAGCTGGCGCCGGGCGCGCGGATCCAGGCCCGTGGTCGGCTCGTCAAGGAACAGAATGCGCGGGCTTCCCACCAGGCTGGCGGCCAGGTCCAACCGGCGACGCATGCCACCCGAATAGCCCTGGACCGGCCGATCACCGGCCTCGGTCAGATCGAAGCGCTCCAGCAGGCTGGCGGCAACACTCCTGGCCTGGCGGCGCGACTGACCCAGCAGGCGGGCAATCAGGATCAGGTTCTCGAAGCCGGTCAGGCGATTGTCGACCGAGGCGAACTGGCCGGTCAGGCCGATCAGCCCGCGCACCTGGTGGGCCTGGCGAACGATGTCGTATCCCCCGACCGTGGCCTGACCGGCGTCCGGCGCGCTCAGTGTTGCCAGCATGCGAACGATGGTGGTCTTGCCGGCACCGTTGGGGCCCAGCAAGCCCAGGACCTGGCCTTGCGCAACGTGCAGGTCGACACCGTCGACCGCGCAGGTCGCGCCAAAGTGCTTGACCAGTCCGGAGGCGACGATGGCAGGTTCAGACGGCATATCGGGGTATTGCTGAATGTCCGGTCTGAATTATGCCCGGGCCACGAGATCAATACATGTGGAGAACGTCACTGACGGCGCTATTCCGAAATCGGGGATTACACGGAAAGCAGAAACAGCGGTTCGAGAATGGCCGACCAGTCTTCATCCGACACCAGCAGCGCGCAGCAGCCCCAGATCATTACGGTGAACCGCCGACTCCTTCGAAGCCGTCAGCGCATTCGGCCACTTCGGCTACGGTGGCGCCCAAGCTTCAGGGACAGGCAGCGAATGCGAGCTCTTCGGGCCTGTCCTTCAATGCCTGTCCTGGATTCGTTGGATTCGTCGCGCCAGCGAGACTACTTGCTCTTCTTTTCTGCCTTGGCAGCGCGTTTTTCGAGCAGCGACTTTGCAGCCTTTTTCTTGGTTTCTTTCTTCTGGTCCTTGCCCTTGCTCACGACGCTTGCTCCGCTTCCTGATCCGGTGAGTCCGGCGGCGATTCTTCCGCCGGAGCATTGCGCGCCAGCTTTTTCTGGCGCTTTTCTTCCTGCTTTTCTGCCTTCTTCAGTTCTCGCTGTCGCTTGCCATACTGGTAGTTGGGTTTGGCCATGGGGACTCCGGAAGTGAGTAGTGACCCAGTGTATCGCGCCTTTGGGCACAGGCGTGATTAAAAGGTCAGCTGACCAAGGAACCAGGCAGGATCAATTGCTGAAAAAGCTGCAAACCGGGAAAATCAGAGCTGTCGGCCCGCTGCGTGCTGCAACCACGCTCAAACGTCGGCATGGCACGGCTCAAGATACTGTCAGTAATCCAGAAACTGGGCATCGAACAATGCCTGCCCTGGTTTTTCCCCCTCCGCTCCCGGCGAGCGATCAACAAACGCGCTGATCCGGCCAGGGCCGAATGCGGGCGAGCGTTGACTCGAGTTGCTCGCGCGCGACTTCCGTGTCATGGGCCGCTTGCGCCCGCAGCCAGTAGCCGTCTGAGAGCCCGAAAAATCGACAAAGCCGCAGATCGGTATCAGCGGTGACAGCACGGCGACCCTTGACGATTTCACCAATACGCTGGGCCGGCACGCCGATTTCCT
>RECK01000277.1 GCA_007694055.1 Wenzhouxiangella sp. | reverse complement strand
TCTCTTCTTTCATTTCAATATCGGAATCTGGGCATCGGTTCCGATGGCCATCGCGGCCCTATGGGTCTTTGCGATGCAGCGCGACATGCCGCCGGCGCCCCTGAATTTGAACACCAAGTTCTGGTCGGATGGCAGCCTCCGCATCAAATCAGACGGGGCATCGGTCTATCTGAACGATGTGGGCCCGGTCTGGACCCAGGACGGCCTGGTATTCGCGCTGGCCCATGACTACGAGCAGCGGCTTGAGCGAGGCGGAAACCACGCCGCCTCGATCCTGCCGGTGCTGCAATCCCGCGCGGCCAGGCTGGGGATAGAGCAACCGAAGCCGGCCGATATCCGCAACGGGCGGATGGAAATGGTCCCCGGAAAATGGAAGCGCGGCGACCGCGGTCCTATCAACAAGGCCGCTCGCCTGCTGTGCGCCCCCCTGCTGAAGCAAGCGCCGGGGCCATCGAAGCCGGTCCCCGTTCTACTCGGTCAACTTCTGGACGCGGAGGATGTGGAAACCAGCGAGCAAAACCGCAAGATGCTCGCCTACATCAATATCGCTGCCTGCCTGCACATGCACAAGCTCCTCGAGGCGCACAAAAAGTCCGAGGGGAAAACACCTGAGGATTGAGTGGCGGCTCCAACCTGGAGCCACGTCCGTAAAGGTGCCCTGAAATCTTGCAACCCATGCGCTAATCCGCAGAGATTTCTTCGAAAAATCCATGGGTTGCCCTATAGAATCTTTGCATTTATCATTTCAGTTATCTTTCCTAATGGGCCGCGATGGACGAGCTCCACCGCATTCTGAAGCAGCAGGGACCAACGCCCGCAGCAGCACTCATCCGGCAACTGGGCATCAGCCCTGCCACATTGTCACGCCGGGTTCGCGCCTCGGCTGGGCGTGTCGTGCGCATCGGCAAGACCCGCGGTGCCCACTACGGGCTGCTTGACGAGATTCCCGGCATCGGTGCTCGGTGGCCGGTCTGGGAGATCGATCCGGACGGCAAGCCCGGGGATCGAGGACATCTGCACTGGCTGCACGGCCCGGCCAGCTACTGGGAAACCAGGCCCGGGAAAGGGCTTGTCTACGAGGGCTTCGCGCCCTTCATCGCCGACATGGCACCGCAGGGCTTCCTGGGACAGCTGTTTCCGCAGCGCTTTCCGGAGCTGGGCTTCCCGCCACGCCTGCGTGACTGGCAGGAATCGCAGGTCCTGCAGGCCCTGGCCCTGCGCGGCGAGGACCTGCCGGGCAACCTGATCATCGGCAGCCTATCGATGGATCGCTTTCTCCAGAGCGAAACGCGCGTCAGCGACCCGCAGGACTATCCCGCCATCAGCCGGGAACTGGTCGCCCGGGGCGGCGGATCTTCAGCGGCTGGAGAATTCCCGAAGTTCACGGCCTTCGACGGTGAGCACCACCTGCTGGTGAAATTCACCGCCGGCGATGCCTCGCCGGCCGACCGGCGCTGGCGCGATCTCTTGCTGTGCGAACACCATGCCGCAGCCACCCTCGGTGCTGCGGGCATCCACGCCTCCCTGACCCGGCCGGTGCAGCAGCAGGAACAGCTCTTTCTGGAAATCCGTCGCTTCGACCGCCAGGGGCCGCGTGGTCGGCAGGCAGTGATCACCCTCGGTGCCGTCGACGATGCCTGGCTCGGTCCGCGGGACAACTGGATACAAGCCGCGCGGCGCCTGGCCGATCGCGGCTGGATCACGCCGGAAGAGCACCGACGCATCCTGCTGCTGGAAGCCTTCGGCCAGCTCATCCACAACAACGATCGCCACTTCGGCAACCTGGCCTTCTTCTGGGAACCAACGGCCACAGAGCCCCGGCTGAAGCTGGCGCCGGTCTACGACATGCTGCCCATGGCCCTGGCCCCGGCTGCCAACGGCATGTTGCCCAATCGGGTTCTTGAGCCGCCAAAGCCTGTTGCCGCGCTGCTGGCGGTATGGGACGAGGCAGTACGGCTGGCGCGAGAATTTCAATCGCGGGTGGTGAGTGATGAAAGAATAAATCCGTCTTTCATGGCGCTGATCCGAACCGGGGGCGGCGAGCGGCCTTGAGAAGGGCCGGAAAACCCAAGCCCCCATCGCGCACCAGACATTCCACGTCGCAGGGCAGCGCAACAATGGTCCGCATGAATGAATTCGCCCTGCTGCTCGACCTCGAAGGCACCGTCATCGAATCCTGGGGCCGACCCGGCTGGCTGGGCGGGCAGATCGAAGCCATTGGAAACCTGGCCCGATCCCGGGCGGCAGAGGGCCCCGTGAAACTGGGCCTGATGTCGTGGGCAGTCCTGGACGATTCGGAGCTCGGCGAGTTTCGAAGCCGTCTGGCGGGGCCGCTGGAGCAACGCCTGGGATTCCGGTTCGACCCGAGACTGACCCGTTCCATGAACCAGTGGGCCGAGCTGGTCCACCGGGACAGCTGGCCACTGTTTGCGCCCGCGACCGTTTTCCAGGTCTTCGACAAGCCATCGATTCTGTTCTGGCTGCGCGGGGCCGCTCGTTCACTGCTGCCGGACAGCGTCATCCTGGTCGACGACGATCTGCCGCATGGCGACACCATCCACTGCCAGGGTCGAGTGATCCAATTGATCAACGTCCATGAATTGACCGCTCAGGAAGCCTCATGAGCGGTGACCCGCAGCCATGCGAACAACCCGAGAAAAGACCCAGGGCAATCGACAGGCATTGGCAAACTTTGGCATATTCTCAAACTTGGAGAAAGGGGCAATATCGATGAAACTGATCCACACTTCCGACTGGCACCTGGGCCAGCTTTTCCACGGCTACGAGCGCAATGCTGAACACCAGGTCTTTCTCGACTGGCTGGTCGAACAACTGCAGGAACGCAAGCCGGACGCGCTGTTGATCGCCGGCGACATCTTCGACCACGCCAACCCATCCGGCCAGTCGCAGAGACAGTTCTATCGCTTCCTGGCCGCGGCACGCGAACAGTGCCCGGGGCTGGATATCGTCGTGATTGCCGGCAACCATGACTCGGCCGGACGGCTGGAAGCACCGGAAAACCTCTTCGAAGCCTTCGGCGTCAGGGTCATCGGCCAGCTGCAGCCAGAAGAGGAACCGAACCGGGCGCTGATTCCCCTGCATGACAGCAGCGGCAAGATCGCCGCCTGGTGCCTGGGCGTGCCGTACCTGCGCCCCGGTGATGTGCCGCGCAACAACGGCGAACGCCAGGCCTACCCGGACGGCATCGCCGATACCTACCGCCGGCACCTGCACGCAGCGCTGGATCAGCGCCAGACCGACCAGGCGCTGGTCGCCATGGGCCACCTGCACGCGCGCGGCGGAAAAACTTCCGAAGACTCCGAGCGCCGCCTGGTCATCGGTGGCGAAGAAGCGGTGGATGCCGGCATCTTCGGCAAGGAGCTCGCCTACGTTGCACTCGGCCACCTGCACCTGGCCCAAACCGTGGGCGGCGAGGATCGTATCCGCTACTGCGGCTCCCCCCTGCCCCTGTCATTCACCGAAACCAGCTACCCCCACCAGGTCCTGGAAGTACACCTGGACGGCGCGCGGCTTGACCGCGTCGAAACCATCCGCGTGCCGCGCCCGGTCGAGATGCTGAGAGTGCCGACCGAGCCGAAGCCGCTAGGCGAAACCCTGGAAGCCCTGGAGAGCCTGGAAACCGAAGACATCGAGCCGGGCCGTGAACCCTGGCTGGAAGTGCGCGTGCTGCTCGAAGGCCCGGAACCCGGGCTGCGGCAGAAGATCGAGGAAGCGCTGGCCGACAAGCCGGTGCGACTGGTCAAGATCAGCCCCACGCGCAAGCACGACGGATCTACGGACGAGCCAGGCAGCGATGAGGGCGCGCTGGCTTTTGACCTCGAGCGACCCGACCAGTTGTTCGTCCGTCGCTACCGCGAGGAGTGGCGGGAGGATCCGGACGAGGAACTGACCAGCCTGTTTCTTGAACTGCAGGACCGGGCTCACCAGGAGGACGCGGCATGAAGATTCTCGCCATTCGTGGACGCAACCTGGCCTCGCTGGCCGGTGACTTTGAAATCGACTTCCAGGCCGAGCCGCTGGCCAGCGCCGGCGTGTTCGCCATCACCGGCCCGACCGGGGCCGGCAAGAGCACCCTGCTGGATGCATTGGCACTGGCCCTGTTCCACGACACACCGCGGCTCCGCAATGCCCGCGAATCCGGCGTATTCATCCCGGATGCCGGCGACAGCGCCATCAGCCCGCAGGACCCGCGCAATATCCTGCGCCGCGGCACCGGTGAAGGCTTTGCCGAGGTGGACTACGTCGGCATCGACGGCGATCGCTGGCGAGCCCGGTGGGAAGTACGGCGGGCACGGGGAAAAGCCGAAGGTCGACTGCAGTTTGCCACCGCCAGTCTCGAAAACCTGGACAAGGAGCAGCAACAAGGCGGGAAAATAAAGGAAACCCGCGAGACCATCGAACGCACGACGGGCTTGTCCTACGATCAATTCTGCCGCTCCATCCTGCTGGCCCAGAACGAGTTCGCCGCCTTCCTGCGAGCCGATGGCGGCCAGCGGGCCGACCTGCTCGAAGCACTCACCGGCACCGAGATCTACCGTCTGATCTCGAAACTTTGTCACCAGCGCAACAAGGAAGAAGCCGACCGGGTCAAGGAACTGGAAAAGGAGCTGGGCATGGATCCACCGCTGAATGAAACGGCGCGCACGGAACTGGAGCAAGGCCTGGCCCAGGCCGCAGCCGCGGAAGCCGAGGCCCGGACCGAGCACGAATGTCTTCACAAGGAGGCCAACTGGCATGGCGAGGGAAGCAAGCTCCAGGACCGCCGCGGCAAACTGGATACCGAACTCCAGACCTTGGACAGGCAACTGCAGGAACGCAAGGCCGACATGGAAAAGGTTCGGCAGATGGAGGCAATCGGGCCGGCGCGCACCCTGTACCGCGACTTCGAGCAAGCCGGTGCCAGACTGGCCGCACACGACAAACGCCAGGATGCGGTCAACACCGAGTACGAAAAGTCCCGATCCGAAGCCGACACCAGCAGCAAGCGACTGGACGATGCCGGGCAAGCCCTGAACCAGGCAGAAACCCGGCAACGGGAGCAGGCCGAACCCATCCGCAAGGCTCGCGAGCTCGACCAGGTCATCGCTGGTCTGATTGGCCGGCAGGCCGAGCGGCAGGCGGAATCGAAGAAACTGGCCGACAGCATCACCGAAACCGCCAGGAAGCTGAAACAAGACCAGGCCGCGCTGGCAGCCACGGAAAAGACCCTGGCCGCCTGGCCGGCCTGGCAACAGGCCCATCCCGGTCTGGCCGGCGCCAAAGCCCACTGGACCCAGGCCGGGCAGGCACTGAATGAGGCCATGAATGCGCTGGAAAAGCGCGAGCAGGCCAGCGCCGAGGCCAAGCGCGCCGGTAATGATGCCAGGGAAGCCAGGGCTCGCCTGGAGAAACTGCAGGCTGGGTTGGAACAGGCCAAAGAGGCCGTCAGGCTTGGCCGCCAGCAACGTGACCAGGCGGCCCGGCGTGAACAGGCCATCGACAGCGAAGCGATTGACCGTGACCAGGCCAGGCTGTTGGCCCGCGAAAGCGGGCTGGAGCGCCTGGGCAACCAGGTCGATGCCGAGCAAGAAGCGCGTACCCGCCTGGAGCGCGCCCGGCAAGACCATGGCGATGCAGCGACAGGGCACGCCCGCCACCGGCAGCGCCTGCAAGAGCTCGACCAGGCCCTGCCCATCGCACGCGAGCGCAGCGAACAGGCACGCAAGGCCTGGCAGGCCAGCAGGAACATCGCCGACCAGCACACAGAGGCGCTGCGCCAGCAACTTGTCGATGGCGAGCCTTGCCCGGTGTGCGGATCGCGCGACCATCCCGGCCACGACCAGGGCAACGATGAAATCGCCCGCATCGTGACCGAGCTGAAGGACCAGCTGAAACAGGCCGAAGACGATGCCACGGCGCTGGAAAGAGAGCGTGCCAGCATTGAAGCCGGCGCGACGCAGGCGGCAGCCAACCTGGAAAGACTGAAAGACGAGATCGAAACCCTGACTCAGCGGCACCAGGCCGCTTGCACCGCGATTGGGCAAACGACCGCTGACCTGGAAATCGAATTCAAGAGCCCAACCGAACTGCCGGCAAGCCTTGAAAAGCTGACTGCCGAACTGCAATCCAGTCACACCGAACTCAGGCAACGCAAAGACGAGTTTGACCAGGCTCGGAAGGCGCTCGGCCAGGCCCAGAAAGTGCTGGGCAAGGCGGAAGTCGCGCTGGAAACCTCCGAAGCGCAGCTGAACGCGGCCAGCAAGGAAGCCAAGCCGCTGATCCAGGCCGAGCAGAACGCATCGAGCCAGCTCGAGCTTCGCACCAGGGAGTGGAACGCTGCCGCGGAGACCGCGGGGAAGACTCTGGGACTTGAGGCGCATCCCGACGAGTCGGCAATACGCGATCTGTTGAACCTGTGGCAGCAGGGCGAGCCGCTACGCCAGGCCGCGGCAGAGGCCGAGCAGCAGCACCCGCTGCTCCAGGAACGCCTGGGCGAGCGCAGACAACAATCGGATCAATTGAAGGCCGGGCTGGACAAACTCACCGAAGAACTGGCAAAGCTGGATGCGGACATCCAGTCCCGGCGCGAAGAACGGTCGGCCGTCCTGGAAGACAGCGACCCCGACAACTTCGAACGCACGCTGCAGCAGGCCACTGACCAGGCACGCAAGGCACGGGAAGAAGCCGTCACAGCCAACCAGGTGGCCCAGAATGCCAAAGTGGCCGCCAAGTCCGCGCTCGAACACTGGGCGATGGACCGGACTGCCTGCATCGCTGCCGTGGACCAGGCAAGGGCAAAACTGACCGACTGGCTGGCCCGACACCAGGACAATGAACACCTGGGCCTGGCCGCCGGTGATCTCGAAGGCCTGATGAAATTGCTGGCCGTGCCGGACACGCAATGGCAGCCGCTGCGCGCAGAGCTGGACACGCTGCACGCAGGCATCCTCGATGCCCGGAGTCGTCTGAAGGAAAACACCGAGCAACTGGCAGCCTGGAAGGCCGAGAAAGGCTCCGACCGCGACGCAGAGGCGGTAGCCGCGGCGTTGGAGGCGGCAACAACCGCGCTCAAAACGACAACTGACCATCGCGCCGGACTGCAGTTCGAGTTGCGCGCCGATGATCAGCGACGGCAACGGGCAACCGGTCAACTGGAGAAGATCAGGGCCCAGCAGGCCATCAGCGAGCAATGGCAAAAGCTCGATGACCTGATCGGCTCAGCCGAGGGCACCCGGTTCCAGCGCTATGCCCAGCAGTTCACGCTCGATGTACTGATCACCCACGCCAACGCCCAGTTGAACAAACTGGCCCCACGCTACCGCCTGCAGCGCGGCGAATCCAACCTCAACATCCTGGTCGTCGACGACGACATGGGCGGCGAGCTGCGCGGGGTGCACTCGCTATCCGGCGGTGAAACCTTCCTGGCCTCGCTGGCCCTGGCACTGGGCCTGGCCGAGTTGTCCTCGCAGCGGATCAAGCTGGAATCGCTGTTCATCGACGAAGGTTTCGGCAGCCTGGATGCCGATACCCTGCGGGTGGCCATGGATGCCCTGGACCGACTCCAGGCCCAGGGCCGCAAGGTCGGCGTCATCTCGCATGTCCAGGAAATGTCCGACCGTATCGGCGTGCAGATCCAGGTCGAGCGCACCGCCCCCGGCTGCAGTGAGCTGCGCGTGACCGGTTGAGCTGCCGTCCGGCCCGGCGTGTTCGGGCCCGCGACATTCCGTGTCGGCGCCGTGCAGACAATGGACTGCATGAACCGTGAGTCCACGGGCCGATGGAGCAGGAAATGGACGGCAACAGCGCGAGCGACCAGCAGATTACCCACGTCATCGATCCAGCCGCGCTGGATGGTGGCGGCGGTATCTGCCTGTCCGGCCTGGCCGGCCAGGTCCACGTTGCCAGCACGCTCGTCCGCGCCATCGACCTGGTTGACTGCCCGGAACTGGTCGGCCTGGACCTGTCCGACTGCCCGGACGACCTGCGCATTCGACTGGTCAAGCCGCGGAGGCTGCGCTGGATAAGGCTGCCGCGCGGCCCGGTGGGCGCCACGCTGGAACTGGAACTGCACGAGCGTTTCGATCCGATCAGCCCGCTTTCAATCCGTGGCCGGGTAGCCAGTTTCGGGCTGTGTGCCGACTGGCTGCCCCATTCCTGGCGGCTGAACCGGAAGACCGCAGCCCTGCCGGTCGACGGCCTGTTCATCGGCCCCCCTTCGGACCACGCCTGCGGCCACCGGGCCGCCATCCACCTGCTGGTCGGGCCTGCGGCCGGAAACCGGCGCCTGGCCATCGACGGCCGCGGCATGGAACGCCTGGTCATCATGGAAACCCACCTCCAGCACCTGGTGCTGCACAACGCCACGCTGGCCCTGCTCGAGCTGAAGGCTTGCCATCAGCTCGAGTCTGTCACCGGGCATTTCCAGGCCCGCCACGCGCGCCTGTCTGCCTGCCCGCAGCTCGGCCATCTCGGCGGCGGCGGGCAGCAGCTTGCGCTGGACAATCTTCAGGCCGAGAACCTGGCCATCGCAGGGCGCTGGCTGAAAACCTCGATGACCGATTGCGCCACAGAACGCCTGGCACTGCAGCGGCGCACCCGCCTTCACCTGGACGGCCTGCCGACGCTGCACACCTTCGATGCCGTCGAGCCCTGTGAAATGACGCACGGCCACGGCATGTTCCGAACCAACCAGCTCGGTGCAGCCCTGGGCACCCGCCCCGGCAAGCTGGCCGAACTGGTCAAGCAGGAGCTGCAACGCAAAAACCAGCGCGAGGCGCTGGCAATGCAATGGCTGCAATGGCTTGCCCTGGGTGGACGGGGCAACGTTGAATTGAGCAAGGCCTTGTCTGCGCTTTTCGACCTGGCCGTCAACCCGGTCGACCGGAAGGCCGCCTGGCTGGTGCGCTGCGCCCTGGCCAGCCTTTACCTGCATGGCCAGGAAGGCCTCAAGCGCCTGACACATGACCGGCTCAGCGACGTGATCAAGCGCGGCTGCAGCGAGTGGAAGTGGCCCGTTCTGCACGGCGAACACCACTACACCTGGTCCGATGACCTGTTGCTGTACTACCGCTGCCGCGACCTGGCCATCACCCTTCCGTTTCGCCGCCTGCTGGAATCCGTGGATGACATCGGCCCGGCCTGGGTGCTGGCCGGCGCCCTGCGGGAGGATCGGCTCTCAAGCATCGAGGCCGCCGACTGTCGCCAGCTTCTGATCGGCTGCCTGGCCCGCCTGCGCCTGCAAGCCCGTCACAAGCCCACCCACCACATGCTGCCCAGGTTGGCCAGAACACTGCTTGACGAGCGCGACCCGGAATTGCCGGGACTGCTGGCACAAGCCCTGCTGCGGCAACGATCCGACCATGGGGTGCTGCTGGTCGAGACCGGCATCGAGTACGCGAAGACCTTGCCGGAAATCGGCGAGGAACTGATTGTCGCCGGCCTGGAATCAGGCAGCAGACTGCCGGATCGGCTCCGCGCCGCGGCCATGAGATGCCTGCTTGGCAACCACCACGACCAGATCAGAACGGCCAGGCTGGCCACGGCCTGATCAGAATTCATAGAGACCCAGGGAACCTGTCATGAACGAGAACCTCAACCAGATTACCGCCCAGCTCGCCCGCCCGGTGCAGGTCAGCACCATCATCGAGCACCAGCTCGACATGCTCTGGGAAGACCCCGACAAGGCCCATGAAACCAGCCCGATCATGCTGTGGGGTGCGCCGGGTGTCGGCAAGAGCAGCCTGATCGCCGAGCTGTGCAGGAAGCGCGGAATCGAGCTGATCGACATCCGCCTGGCCCAGCGCGACCCGGTCGACATTCGCGGGCTGCCGGCGCCCAGGGAGGACCGGGTCGAGTGGCTGCTGTCATCGGACTGGCCGCGCGAGCCCGACAGTCGCGGCATCATCCTGTTCGACGAGATCACCGCCGTCGACCGCAGCCTCCAGGTGGCCGTCTACGAACTGATCCTCGACCGCCGCCTTGGCTCGCTCTACAGCGTACCCCCGGGATGGCTGATCGTCGCGGCCGGCAACCGCGGCAGCGACCGGGCGGTTGCCACCACCATGTCCAGCGCCCTGGCCAACCGCTTCTGCCACATCGAAGTGGCCCCGGTACTCGAGGACTGGGTCGCATGGGCTGCCACCAGCGACATCCACCCCGACGTGATCGGGTTCCTGCGCTTTCGTCCGGAGTGCTTTCACGACATGCGCGGCAACCTCGAGCGTGGATGGCCCAGTGCGCGCAGCTGGGAGCGGGTCAGCCGCCTTGTCACGCGCGCTCGCCTCGGCGATGCCGAGCTGGAAGTCATGGTCAGCGGCCTGGTCGGGGTCGGGGCGGGGCGCGAATTCATGGCTTTTCGTGAATGGGCCAACCAGTTGCCCGATGTCGAAAGCCTGCTGCACTCACCCGGCGACTTCACCCTGCCCGAGCGGGCCGAGCAACGCTACGCGCTTTGCGCGGCCATGGTGCATCACCTGTGGCGCGGCGACGAGGCGACGCTGGACGAGCGCATCGACGGATTCCTGCAGATCGGCCTGCGTCTGCCCGCAGACTTCGCGGCCATGGCCATGACCGATGCCCTGGGCAACAGCAACCACGGCATTCGCCCCGTTCACAAGCTGATCGGCCACGGGCTGATGACACGCTGGCGCCAACAGCACGGCAACGCGTTCAGCCTCGACCGGGAAGCAGCATGAGCGCACTGGCCGAACAGCCACGGCTTGCCAGGCCACTGAACGACCTGGAACGCCAGGCCAAGCGTGACATCATGCCGGTACTGGAACGCGACCGCGTGCAGGTGCTGCTCAACCAGCCCTTCCTCGGCACGCTGGCCATGCGCATGGAACTGGTGCCCGTGGTCGATGCCCGCCTGCCCACGGCCGCCACCGACGGCGAGCGCCTGTTCTTCAATGCCCTGTTCATGCAGAAACTGAGCGCGCACGACCGCCGCTTCGTGATCGCCCACGAGATCTGGCACTGCGCCGCCCTGCACTTTCCGCGCCGGGGCAACCGCGATCCGGGCCTGTGGAACATCGCCATCGATCATGAAACCAACCACATCCTCAACGAGATGGGGCTGAAGGTACCGGCTGACGCGGTGCACTTCCCGAGACTTGGCGGCAAGAACGCCGAGACCGTTTACAGCTGGCTGCAGGACCGCAATCGCAGCAGTCGGCAAACCCTGCCCGGGCGCGGCAAGCTGGCCGACCAGCACGACCCCGACCAGGCCGGCGCCATGCCGTTTCCCCCGGCCGACAGTGAACACGGGCTGCCCATCGATACCGACTTCAACCCGCGCAGCGACAGCGGCACCTGGCAGCGCTGGCCGCGTCGCGTGGTGTCGGCGGCCCAGCAGGTCGAACACGGTTACGGCAGCCAGCCGGACTGGCTCAGCCAGCTGCTGGAACTGATCGGCGAACCCACCATCCCGTGGCAGGAACACCTGCGCCGCTTCGTCGAACGCTCGCGCGACAGCGAGTACCGCTGGACCCGCCCCAACCGGCGTTTCATTTCGCAGGGGCTGTTCCTGCCCGGTCACGAAACCGATCGCCTGGACCTGGCCGTGGGTATCGACACTTCCGGCAGCACCGGGAACGCGCTGCCCGACTTCATGGCCGAGATCAAGGGCATCGTCTCCAGCTACGCGCGCTGGCGCGTGCGCATCATTGCCTGCGACACCCGCGTGGTGCTGGACGAAAGCTACAGCGATGCCAACCCACCACCGGCCAGCCTTGCCATCCAGGCCGGTGGCGGCACCGACCTGCAACCGGTCATCGATCGACTTCTGGACGAGCCACCAACCGCGCTGATCTACCTCACCGATGGCTTCGCGCCGGCCCCGACGCGCCCGGATTTTCCCGTCCTCTGGACACTGACCCCCGGTGGACAAACCCCGGCCCCCTGGGGCGAAACACTGCGTCTGCCCGGACGCACCGACTGACACCGTGAATTCCCGCACCGATCAACGACAGACACGGAACGCCGTGGCCGCGCGCATGGTCATCGCAGGAGACCGACCATGGACATGCTGCAGCGCCTGCTGACCGGCGCCACCGCCAGCGCGGGCAAAGCCCTGGAGCGCCTGTGGTCAGGCCTGCCCGGCGAGCCATCGATTTGCTGGTATCCGTCGGCGGGCAACTGCTTCCGCGATCTGCTGGTCTGGCGCCACTACCCCGTCCTGCGCGAGGCCCCCGAACCGCAGCTCTACATCCACACCGACTACATCGACGGGCTGCCCGACCAGGACGAGTACCGCGACCGGCACACCCGCGTCAGCGTGGCAGCACGTCATCCCCTGGCCTTGAACGAGCCCATCCGCTACCGCGTCGATCCCGCCTACGCCAGCCTGGCCGGACTGGCCCCGAACCAGCTCGGCGTCGAGCTGCTGGAGATACACGTACAGTCCGACAGCGCCGGCGAATTCAGGCGGCCGGTGCTCTACTTCCACATGGAAAATTTCAACTGGTTCGAGGAATTCGTGCTCGCCCGGGGCTTGCGGATCAGCCACCTGTTCAAGCTGCGCGAAGGCTGCGGATTCGGCGGGGCCCGCGCCAGCGTTTCCAACCTCTACCCCTTCCTGGCCCGGGCCGGCTGCCGCTGGCTGATCGCCGACCAGGAAGTCCACCTCGATCAGCACCTGGGCAGGCGACTGACCGGGCGCCACAGCCCGTCAGGGCCCGAGCCCTGGCAGATCACCCGCACGATTCGGCTGGGCGAGCTATCGGGAATGGAAGTACAGGCTCACCAGCTGGAACCCGGCAAGCAAACTGACTGGCTGTCCCGGGCCACCGAACGTATCACCCGGGGCAGCCCCTGGGCCGTCAGCGCAAGCCAGCCCGACTACTCGTGATGCCCATCGTGCCGGGCAAGCATGCCACGGGCCTGTTCGCGGATGAACTCGCGCAAGGAGTTCGGGGCGACGACTTCCACGGCGGCACCAAAACCCAGCAGCCACCAGCGCAGTTGCTGGGTATCGCGCACCCGGGCGCGGATCTCCAGCCGACCATCGTCAAGCTCGGTGCTGGACTGGTCTTCGCAGAGCTTCGTTTCGAGCAGGTGCTGGCCGACGTAGGCAGCGAAGCGCAGTACCAGGTCGACCCGGTCGCCCTCGGGGTAGGCAAAGGCACCGCTTCGAATGTAGGCATCGAGGTCGAAATCGGCATCGAACTCGGCATCGCGACCATTGATATCGGCACGGGCCATGCGATGCAGGGCAAAGTGACGGATGTCATCGTAGCCATCGACCCGCGCGAGCAGGTAGAACACACTCTCGCGCACCACCAGCGCCTGTGGGTGCAGGTCCAGGTCACGGCAGTCGGCGCTGCCACGGCTGCAGTAACTTACCCTGAGCTGGTCGCCGTGGTACAGGGCCTCGTAGACGGCCCGCTGCACCGCCGGGTCGATGTCCGGTGGGTGCAGTTCGAAGGACCGCGGAATGGCCCGCACCCGGGTTCGCCACTGGCGCACGGCCTGGCGATCGCCCTCCTCCAGGTAGCGGCGCGCGGTGTCGAACAACGGCCTGGCCTGTTCGGCCATGCTGGCCGGCAACAGCGGTGACAGGTACTCATCGAGCAGGTTCCAGGTCAGCGCACTGTAGTCGTCATGGCTGGGCATCAGCTCGACCTGGCAATTGCGCGGCCAGAAAACCTGTGCGCTGGCACCATCGGAGCGGCCCAGCGGAAACACCATTTCAATCGAGGCGAGATCGCGCTGCACGGTCCGTGTATCGACCGCTATCTCATGCTCGGAAGCCAGCCGATCGCGGATCTGGCTCGTACTGATACCGGCCGGCTCGTGCGGAATCATCTTCAGCACCAGAAGGCCACGGTAAAAACTGCCGGTCATGCGTTCATCCCCTTGCTAGTCCCTGAAAACGATGCCGACACAAGTTACCATCACGTCGCTACCGGGGCCAGCCCATCGGGTTGTACCGGCCCCAACACCGCAGCCATGATCTGGCGGCGGGCCGCCGGCACGAAACAGTCAAGATGCAGCAGTATGCCCACGAATACATCTTTCGAGGCCGCGCTGCCGGATCCGTGCAGCGCCATGGTCGCGTTGAGAGCCACGCCAATGGCACCCTCGTCCAGTGCCCGCCGTGCCAGGCCAGCCACGGCCTGGCCGTGACCGATTTCGACCAACCATTGCAGCCACTCGACCAACATCGGCATGATGCGCTTGCCCCGGTTCCAGCTCTTCTTCGAGTGCAGACTATCTTCCGTTGCCGCCAGCGGCATCGAGCCGAGCAGATCGACCAGGGTCTGTTCCAGCACCCGGTCCGGACGGCCGTATCGGCGCAGTTGGCGCAGGTGATCGGTCAGCAGGGTGAAATTGTGCAGGCCCTCGGCCCGGGCCAGGCGCTTGCGAAACAAGCCGGCCATGCGTGCCTGCGGGTCCAGCGAATGCAGCAGCAACAGCACGCGACTCGGAAGAAAGCCCGCCGCTGCGGGCCTGAAACCCGACACGAACGCGCGCCGCCACGGCGAGCCCCAACCACGACTGCCCGGCTGATGAATCCTGAGGAACTCCTGGCCGAGAATGGCCAGCGCCGTGATCCAGGCCGCCTCGCGATCGGCTTCATTGCCGGCCACGGCCAGGAGCGCCTCGACGACGGCCGGATCGCTGATGCGCGAAGGTTGCTGGAAGGCGGGGCTGCCGCGGCGGGCCAGCAAGCCGCGGGCAAGGTTGCGGCTGGGCCCCGGATTCAGCACCAGGCTGGCCAGGCGCCCGGGCTGCTGCGCCAGGTCCTCCAGGGCGGCGGCAAGATCGAGCACCTTGCCCTCCAGCCGCACGCTGATTTCCGATTCCGTTTGAACATCGCGCAAGCGCGGCAGGTTTTTCAGGGTCAGGCGGTCAAGCTGCCGAACAGTCAGGCGACGCACAAGGGTATCGCAGACCATGGCGCGCCCGAAGCGCCCGGCCAGATCGAGTGAGTCCTTGCCACAGCGAATCAGCCTGAGCATCCCGGCGCGCCCCTCCACGCGCTCGAGGTTGGGGCAGTCGAGAAGCTGCACCTCGGTCCGGTCAAAGCGCGCACCGTCCGTATCGCATGGCGGAGGCTCGGCGGCCTTCAGATCACACATCCTGATCACCCGTTGCCATGCACCGGCAAGAATCCGCCAGCGACGCAGATTGGGACGGCTTGAATGCCGACTGAAGAAAATGACCTGGTTAACGCCAACCAACGGGCCGGCTGGCGTGGGATCCCCCGGCCGGGCCGCCATCAGCACGCGGGCAGACTGCGCCTTGATCGATGCGCACCGCTCCGGCCGGGCATAGCTGGGCGTAAAGTCCATCTCGCCGAGGCGCAGGCGGTGGAAGTGTCCAAGAATATTGAGCTCTGCGGCTCCCGCCCCACGCTGCAGTTCCAGCAGAATACCCTTGGGGTCGGACGACAGCAGCAGCTCTTCCAGCCCGTCGCAGTCGGCAAGGCAGGCACTTGCCTCGATATGCATCGCCGAGACATCCAGGGCCTGCAGCCCCGGCGAGTTGCAGACCACGAGCCTGCGAACCTCGCCAGCCGGCACCCGCACCCGCCCTGCCAGGCCCTCCAGCCGCAGCGTCCCGGTCGCATCGATCTGCAGGTTTGTCACTTCCGTTACCTTGTCCATGCGCTCAATGATCCCGAATACCGCGACACACAGTGTCGGGCCCGCCAATCCGAACGGGCCGAAACCGGTGACTGATGACCTACAAGCCCAGAAAGCTCCCGTTCGGGTTGAAAATCAGGCTACATGCGCGTAAGCTCCATAAACATCCCGAACGGGTTGAGCGAAATGAACATCAATTCCATCATCCAGCTCGGCGAGCTGGTCCGGAAGCAACGCAAGGCACTCGGTCTTACCCAGGTGGAAGCCGCCGGCCTGTGCGGCGTTGGCGAGCGCTTCCTGCGTGAGCTCGAACACGGCAAGCCCACGATCGAGACTGGCCGCATGCTCCAGGTAATGGCCGGACTGGGCATCGAACTGGATGCCAAGGTGCGCGAACCGTGAGCGCTCGAACCCTGACGGCCCATTGGGACGATGGCACCCAAATCGGGCAGTTCATCGAGCGCGAGGAGGACGCGGTTCAGTTCGAATATTCCGAGGGTTACAACGGCATTCCGCTATCTGTCTCGTTACCCCTGGACGGCCAGGCAACACCTCGCGCCGCAGGCCACTTCCTCGCCAACCTGCTACCCGAGAGCGAAGCGGCCAGATCGCGCATCGCCCGGCGACATGGCCTTGACCCGAACGACAATTTCGGTCTGCTGGGTGTGATCGGGCGCGAGTGCGCTGGTGCCGTGATACTGCTGCCCGAAGGTGAATCGCCCAAGGGATATCCCGGTGACTACCGCAAACTGGACGATGCCAGCTTCGACCGTTGGCATGAAATGCGCGAGGTCCAGCCCCTCATGACCGATCCCGAGGGACGGATCAGGCTTTCCCTGGCCGGCGCACAGGCCAAGGCCGCGCTGCGCTTCGACGCCGACGATCAACCGTGGCTACCGCTGGACGGTGCTGCCACTACGCACATCCTAAAGCCGGCCATTCCCCGCGCGCTGCCGAACACCGTCTACGTTGAATGGTTCTGCATGCACCTGGCCGCCCGAATGCTTTCCGACGAGTCCGTCGCCAAAACCGACCTGTGGCGACGCTGCCTGCGGGTCGAGCGCTTCGATCGGCACCTCACCGAGACCGGCATTCATCGCCTGCACCAGGAAGATCTGTGCCAGGCCCTCGGTCTGGCACCAACGGCCAAGTACGAACAAGTCACCCGGGTAGGTGATGCCAGCGAGACGCTGCTGGCCCGTGCCTCCCGGTTGATCGATGATCTCGGCATGGCCGGCCGCATTCCGGTACCAGCCCTGGAAAAGCAAACGCTCTACCGCTACGTGCTGGCCAACGTTCTGCTGCTCAATGCCGATGCGCACCTGAAGAACTTCGCTCTGCTCCACCTGCCTGACGGCACGTCCCGACTGGCGCCGCTTTACGATGTGCTCTGCACGGAAGCCATCCGCATGCGTGCCGGCAACGAAACCGGATGGGATCGCGACCCGAACCGGGAGATGGCACTGGAACATGAGCTGGCGCTGGCCATTGGCAAGGCCAGCCGTATCGACGCGGTAAGCCAGGACGACTGTATCGAGTGTGCAACCAGCCAACTGGGACTGACCGCCCGCTACGCGCGCCTGGAATATCGACGCTGCAAAGAACGACTGGTGAAGGCCATCACACCCCTGCGCACACGATTGACCAGCATCCACCCGCCAGCCGAAGCGGCCCTGGCCGAGATCGCAGCACTGCTTTCGCAATACCACCGGTAAACCGGCAGAACAAACGACCGCTGCCCCGAAGAGACTTGAACGCCGAACAACAACAAGGAGAACCACCCATGTCAGGCAAAAACCATCAAGACGCCCTGGTGACCGTGCCGTGGCCGCGCGAAGATCACATTCTGGCCCTGCGCTGCCCCGTCACCGGGATGGTCGTCAGCGAAGGCTTCGGCCCCGACCAGGACCCCGACCGCGACACACCGCTGCAACCGGTCGACAAACAATGCCCCACCCTGCTTTTCCGTTACAACTACGAAGCGGGCATGGAATACGTCGAGGCCGGGCTGGCCGAAAAGATCGCGGACAAACGCCAGGAACTGGCCGAAGCCGGAGAAGACGAAGACCTGCTGGATGACTTCGAGATCATCACCGAACACCTGGACAAGCTCGGCGAAGCACCCTTGATCATCGACATGCCGACCGAAGGACTGACAGGCGACGGCATCACCATCGGACTGGACCTGGCGCGTGCCATTCCGGACGTGAATGCATGAACCGACGGACGCCGACAAGCGGCTACGTTACCAACCCACCACCCGGCTTTATCACTGCCGGTCTTCTTCAGCGACGCAGCGGCGAATGATCTCTTCCAGACCCGCATCGATCAGGTCGCTGACCTCATCCACCATGCGCCGGTAATGGTCGAACGATCGTCCGTAGGGGTCATCGACATCGCGCGGTTGTCCGCTCATCTCGCCGAGCAGGTGTATCTTAGAGGCCGCTTCGGGAAACTTCGAACGCAGCCTGTCCACGTGTTCCCGAGCCAGGCAAAGCACCAGCTCCGCCCGTGCCATCATTGCCGCATCCACCGCACGGGGCTGATGACCTGACAGGTCCAACCCGCGCTCGGCCAGCAGCGCCAAGCACTCCCGGGGTGGTGACAGTGGCGCCATCCCCAGGCTGCCCGCCGACTCGACGACCACGCCCTTCACCCCCGCCCGCTGCAGGCGGTCACGCAGAATATGCTCGGCTACGGGCGAGCGGCAAACATTGGCAGAGCAGACACAAAGCACGCGTGGCAACAGCAGAGAATCCTTTCAACCCAGCCCGCGCAATTGTACATAGGCCGCTCTTGGATCAGCTACCCGCCGGCCAATAGCGAACACCCGGTAACCCCTCGAAATCGCTGTCCTGGGTCCAGACGATGGCCCGAGCCTGTTGAGCAGTGGCATAAATGATGCTGTCGGCCAGCGGCAGTTTGTGGCGAAGACCCAAGGCGGCAGCGCTCAGTGCCAGGCCTGCATCCAGTGCCACGACCCGACCTTGCTGCATGACCGCGACGTATTGCAACGCCGTTGCCTCATCGCGTTGCTGGCTGATTCGCTTGAAGACCTCCAGCAACGTGATCGAGGGCACGACGAGAGCGGTGGTTTCCTCAATCGCGCCGGCAAAATGATCTGCATTCGGGCCGCCGGCAAAGTATTCCAGCCAGGCCGAGGAGTCGACGACATTAGACACGGTCGGCATCGCGCCGGACCCGCGTATCGAGCTCCGGCAGCGAACCTCGCAGGCTTTCGGCGCTGCGCAGTGGAATCAGTTCGATGCGGTCTTCGAACTGCACGACCTGCAGCCGGGTACCGGGCTTGAGGTCCATTGCCTCCCGCACGCTTCGAGGGATAACGACCTGATACTTCGGTGAAATCTTGATGGTTTCCATGCAACGATTCGTTTATCGATACCACTCTCACTTTACGCTTTGACTATCGATAAATCAAATCAGCCCGCCGTCTCGAACACCTCGGATTCGCACAACCTTGCAAATCGGGAGCTTTCCTCCATAATTACAAGGATGAAAGCGCGCAAGATCAAAACCAGACTGCTGGAATACCTGGACGTCTTCCCGGCCGTGGCCATGCTGGGGCCGCGCCAGGTCGGCAAAACGACCCTGGCGCTGGAGGTCGGCAAGGAACTGGAGGCTGTCTACCTGGACCTGGAATCGCCAGCCGATCGGAACAAGTTGCGGGAACCCGAACTTTACCTCTCCCGCCATCGGGATCGGCTGGTCATTCTCGACGAGATCCATCGCGCGCCCGAAATCTTTCAGCCCCTGCGCGGACTGATCGATGCAGCCAGGCGGCGGGGACGAAAGGCCGGACAATACCTGCTGCTGGGTTCAGCCTCGATGGACCTCCTGCAACAAACCGGAGAAAGCCTGGCCGGCCGTATCGGCTACCTCGAACTGACTCCCCTGGACATCAGCGAAATCGATATCGGGCAGCAGTCAGTCCTCTGGCTACGCGGCGGTTTTCCCGAAAGCCTGCTGGCGCGCGACGGCAAGACCAGCCTGCTTTGGCGGCAAAACTTCATTCGCACCTGCCTGGAACGCGACATTCCTGCACTCGGCCGGCGAATCCCGGCCGAAACCCTGCGCCGCTTCTGGACCATGCTGGCCCATCAGCAGGGTCAACTGCTCAATGCCGCCCAACTTGCCCGTGGTCTTGCCGTTGACGGAAAGACGGTCGCCAGCTACCTGGATCTGATGGTCGATCTACTGCTGGTACGACGGCTGCCACCGTTGCTGACCAACGTCGGCAAGCGACTGGTGCGCTCGCCACGCACCTATGTCCGTGACAGCGGACTGGTCCACGCATTGCTGGGCCTGGCCGACGAAGAGGAACTGCTGGGCAGCCCGGTGGCCGGAAGCAGTTGGGAGGGACTGGTTCTGGAAACGCTCATCAATGCCGCACCAGAGGGAGCCAGCGCCGCCTTCTATCGCACCGCGGCCGGTGCTGAAATCGACCTGGTGCTGGACATTCCGGGTCATGGCCTGTGGGCTTTCGAAATCAAGCTGAGTCTTTCGCCCCGCCCCCGCCGCGGCTTTCACCATGCCTGCGATGACCTGAAGCCGGACCAGCGCATGGTGGTCTATCCAGGCCAGGAAGACTACGCCCTGTCCGAAACAATCGAAGCCGTGGGATTCGCCAGTGCGGTCAACC
>RECK01000098.1 GCA_007694055.1 Wenzhouxiangella sp. | reverse complement strand
TAATCTGCTCACATTCTCACCTCGATTCTTGATTGCGTGGATGGACACAAACGCAACACAAAAACCGCCCGCGCCGCGCGAAAACGCGAATGTTCATCGATCAACGGATAGGTCCCTGAGACATGGCATATGCGGCCAGTTGTCTCCCGAAATCGAGCGGAAAACTGGTCGCGCCTGTGATTGTTAAACCACCTTAACAAACACGGTAGCCGAATTGCAACCCGGATCCTGTCGTCGGCGTCAAAGCTTACTTGTCAATACTTGCGGCGACACTGCGGCGGGCTGCGACCATGGCAGAGTCAAGGTCGGTAAACAAGATTGGTTCAGGCAGCGATGGCACTGCCAGTTTCAGCAGTTGATCACGCTGCCCTGGATTCAGCACGACAAAGGACGGTATCTTGTTGTCAACCAGCCGGGCAACCATTTCCTCGAGCACGAACTGGGCTGACATATCCATGAACGGCACGCGGCTGAGATTGAAAACGACCGCGGCGGTGTCCATCACCCTATCGGAACGATCCAGCAGGCGACTGGCCGAGCCGAAGAAAAAGGGTCCGTCTATGTCAATGACTCTGATTCGGTCCTCCATTGCACCCCCGGGGCCTTCAGCTTCGTTGCGAATCGCGATGTTGGCCTGAAGACTCAGCCTGTGGATGATCAGAGCCATCGAAAGCACGACACCGGCCCCGACGGCCACGATCAGATCAACGAATACGGTCAGCGCGAAAACCGTGATCATCACCAGCACATCGGCGCGCGGGGCCCGTGGCAGCATTCGCAGCAAGCGGTAGTCGAGGATGTCCAGGCCTACCTTGGTGAGAATCCCGGCCAGAACCGCCAGGGGTATTTGCGTGGCCAGCGGCGCCGCACCGAGCAGCAAGGTCAGCAAAAACAGGGCATGGACGACACCGGACAAGCGCCCCCGTCCACCGGCCTTGATGTTGACCACGGTGCGCATGGTGGCACCAGCACCGGGCAAGGCGCCAATGAAGGCGCAAGCCAGGTTGCCCAGCCCCTGGCCGATCAGTTCACGGTTGGGTCGATGACGGGTGCGGGTGAGCGAATCGGCCACCAGCGAAGTCAGCAGACTGTCGATACTGCCCAAAAGCGCCAGGGTGACGCCCAGAACCAGCACCGTGGTCCAGGTTGCCAGGGAAAAGCTCGGGACAACCAGCTCGGGCAGACCGGCCGGAATATCACCAATGACCGGCACGTCGAAACCGGCCACAACGGACAACGGGGTAAGCAGGAGCAAGGCCACCAGCGGTGATGGCAGCACCCGGCTGATCCGCATTGGCGTGGCGAAGACGATCAGCAGGGTCAGGCCTGACAACAAGACAGCCTCGACCTTGACTGCGCCGAAAACGGCCGGCAATCCGGCCAGTGCACCCAGCGGGGAAGCGACCGGACTGACACCCAGCAACGGCGCGATCTGCAGCAACACGATGATGGCACCGATACCGCTCATGAAGCCCGACACGACCGGGTAGGGAATGAAACGAACCAGGCCGCCAACCCGCAGCATTCCCAGCGAGACCTGGGTTAGCCCGGCGACCAGGACGGCTGCCATGGCCATGGCGATATCGCCGGAGACCGCGATCAGCACCGAGCCGAACAGTACCGTCATCGGACCGGTCGGCCCGGAAATCTGGACGCGGGTACCGCCGAAAAGCGCCGCCACCAGGCCCAGCATGATGGCACCGTAAAGCCCGGCCACGGCGCCCGCGCCCGAGGCGACACCAAAAGCCAGCGCCAGCGGCAAGGCGACGACCCCGGCTGTCAGTCCGGCGAACAGGTCGCCGCGCAGGTTCGGCATGTTCATCAACGCTCAGTCCTGCCGATACCGCAAGCGCTCAGCGCGCCACGGCCTGGCCGACCCGACGCGCAGCACGGGGGCCCTTACCCGATGTCTGATGATGCTCATCATGATGCACAGTACTGACTCGGGCATGACTCACGCAATACGCCTAAAGTCGACATGAGCAGAAGCATTCCCTGCACCATCGCCCGGCTTGCGGGCGAAATTGCGGTCAGAACGAGCCGAAAACGGTACCCAGGCCGATCACGACCACCAGCGCCAGCAGCGCACCAACCACCGCCACCATGACCACGTCCAGGTAACTCTGGCGATGGGTGCAGCCGCACACGGCCAGCATGGTCACCACCGCACCGTTGTGCGGCAGGCTGTCCAGGGTGCCGGAGGCGATCACCGCAACCCGGTGCATGAGCTCAGGATTCAGCCCGGTGGCGGCAGAGATCTCCATGAAGGTCGACCCCAGCGCCTGCAGGGCAATGGTCATGCCGCCGGAGGCCGAGCCGGTCAGCGCGGCCAGAATATTGGTTGCAACGGCCAGCGATACCAGCGGGCCACCGCCGATGCCCAGCACCCACTCCCGCACTGCCTCGAAGGCCGGCATGGCCGCGACCACGGCACCAAATCCAACCAGGCTGGCCACGCTCAGCACCGGCAGCACCGAGGCATTGGCGCCGGCATCGACGCTGTTGCGCAAGGCCGGCAGGCGACGGTAGTTGATTGCCACCAGCACGATACTGCCAACCAGCAATGCCGTGGCCACCGACCAGACGCCACCGACCGAGGAGATCGAGCTGTTGCCCCAGCGCGGCTCGGCCAGGTAGGCCGTATCCATGCCCGGCAAGATCACCGCGGTCATCAACAGGTTCACACCTACAACCAGCACCAGCGGCAAAACGGCCAGCCCTATCGGAGGCTTGTCGCTGGCTGCCTGGCCATGCTCGATCTCGGCCGGGTCGAACTCGCGCGCCGTGGTTGCCAGTTCACGCAGCTTGACCTCGTCGGCATCCGGGCTGTCATCGGTCCCGAATCCCTCGCCGGCCCGGCGCGCCGAGCGCTCGCGCAAACCCAGCCACCACAGACCGAAGCCCAGCATCACCGCTGCCGCGATCACGCCAAGACCAGGGGCGGCAAACGGCGTGGTGCCGAAAAACGGCATGGGAATGGCGTTCTGAATGGCCGGCGTACCCGGCAAGGCCGACATGGTGAAGGTCGAGGTTCCCAGTGCAATGGCCGCGGGCAGCAAGCGACGCGGAATGCCGCTGGTCCGAAACAGCGCGATACCCATGGGTGCGAGCACGAAAAAGGCCACGAACAGGCTGACCCCGCCATAGGTCACCAGCGCACCGGCCAGCACCACCGCCAGCACCGCGCGCTGCGGGCCCAGTTTGTGGGTCATGAAATCGGCGATGGCATCCACCGAGCCGCTGTCGTCCATCAGCTTGCCGAACAATGCACCAAGCAGAAACAGCGGGAAAAACTGGGCCAGGAATCCGGCCGCCGAGCCCATGAAGGTCTGGGTCCAGTGGGCCAGCAGCGGCTCGCCGGAGAACAGGGCCGCAATCACGGCGGCCAGGGGCGCCAGCAGCAGAATGCTCCAGCCACGGTAAGCCAGCACCATGAGCAGGGTCAGGCCCAGCAGAATGCCAATCAGGCCAATCATCATCTCAGACTACCTCGAGCAGACTATCCAGATCGAAAGTGCAGCGCTGACCAATGTCATCCGAGTGCTCGGACAGAAAACATTCGGTCGAGTCGCGTCCAGCATCGCGCAACATGCGCAGGAAATCCCACTCGGCGTTGAGCTTGGAGGAGTGGCCCAGCTTGACCATCAATTCGCTGCTGATGCGATGCATGCGCATGGCCTGCCACAGCCTGGCATCGGCATTGCCCGGATCAAGCACCTGGCGCAGCAGCGCCATCATGCGCAGTTCCTTCAACAAGGTGGCGTTGAAGGAAATCTCGTTGACCCGACTGGCAATCTCGCGCGCGCTCCTAGGCGTGCTTTCCCGCACCACCGGGTTGATCTGAACCAGGATAGTGTCGTTGCTCTCGCATTCGCGAACCAGCGGCGTCATGGTCGGGTTACCCGCATAGCCACCGTCCCAGTAAGGCACGCCATCAATTTCCACCGCCTGGTAGAGCGTCGGCAGGCAAGCCGAGGCCAGCAACACATCGGCACTGATCTCGTCACGGCGAAAGACCCTGCCCTGCCCGGTATGGACGTTGGTGGCGGTAATGAAAAGCTTCACCGGTCCCTGCGCCAGGCAGGAAAAATCGATCAATTCTTCGAGGATGGCTTTCAGCGGATTGCCAGCCATGCCACCCAGGGTATAGGGCGAAACCAGTCGAGCACTCAGATCCATCATCAAGAAGGCTGGATTGTTGTCCAGGGTCCAGTTACCCAGCCAGCGATCGACGGGACTGCGCTGAAACGGACTGAACTTCGCCGCATCGGAGACCCTGCGCCAGAACTCGGCCAGTAATTTCCTGGCCTGCTCAGGCCCACCCTGGGCCAGCCCGCAGGCCAGCACGGCGGCATTCATGGCCCCGGCCGAAGTACCGGAAATACCCTCGATCTCGAAGCGCGACTCTTCGAGCAATCGATCCAGCACTCCCCAGGTAAAGGCACCATGGGCACCCCCGCCCTGCAGGGCGAGATCGATGGGAACGGTTTTCCTGGTTTTCGAGGGCATGACTCAGA